>NZ_JAUHIU010000006.1:0-346440 GCF_032381555.1 Bradyrhizobium sp. SZCCHNPS1003 | reverse complement strand
CATCCCCTCTTCACACCCCAACAACAACAACGCCGCGCTGAAACCTCAGCGCGGCGTTGTCGTTTGTCTTGGTGCGTCAGCTCGCGCGGCGACATGCTGCCGGGGTCGAAGCTCGAGCCCCGCGGAGCTCTCGAGGCCAGAGTCCGCCGCCGATGACTCGCGCCGCGACTGAGGCCGGGCTAGCGATGCTAGGATGACCATGCCGCATCAGTTCGCCCGCGCGGCCAACGCGATTGAAAATGATCGAGAGGCGCGGATGGAAACGACCTCGGCGGGGCAGCCGCATCGCCTGAGCGCAATTGCGAGCTTTCATGCCCACATCTATTTCGATGATGCCACCCGAACCGAAGCCGCGCAGCTGCGGCAGTGGATTGCCGACCGCTTCCTTGTGACGCTCGGGCGTTGGCATGACGCGCTGGTCGGGCCTCACGAGCGGCCGATGTATCAAGTCGCCTTCGCGGTCGACGTGTTTCCAGTGCTGGTGCCATGGCTGATGCTCAATCATGGTCGCCTCAGCGTGCTCGTGCATCCGAATACGACGGAGCCGTTGGCCGATCACACCGCGCACGCGTTGTGGATCGGACAGCCGCTCGGCATCCGCGGCGAGAATCTTCCCTCGCACGGCGAGGCAGAGCTGCCACGCGAACCGAACACCACGCCGACGATCGCCGCCTGAGCTCGCGCGCACACTGGTGACCGCGCCGTCTCGGCACGGTCGGAGCCTGGGCGGACTTGCCGGACTACAGCGTGCGCGCGAGATCGAACGCGCGGAGAATGATCTCGGCGGCATCGATGTCGAAATTGCTCGGGCCTAGCAGGCGCGGCGCCAGCGGGCGGCGGCCGGGCAGGGCATGTCCACCACCTTCGACGCGATACAGCGACACGCCGCCGATCACCTGGCAATCGCGCCAGCTGAGTTGCGTGACGGAGGTGTCGCTGGCGAGATCCCGATGCGGCAGCGCCGCGGCCTGGCGCGCGCCGCAGCCGTCGCGCCGCGCAAAGAACTCCGCCGTCTTTTCAGCGCTCCACACCCGGCCGCGCCCGCCGCGCAGCCCGACCTCGCCGCCGCGATAGGGCACCATCGGATCAGCCGTGCCGTTGATCATGACCACCGGCACCGGCCGCGCGGCGCAGGGCGCGATGCCATCCGGCATGTTGGCGATCACCGTGCCGATCCCGGCAAACAGCTCCGGCGCCTTGCAGGCCAGGGTGAAGCTCATCATGCCGCCATTCGAAATGCCGGCAAGATAGATGCGCCGGGGGTCGGCCGTGCCGTCGGCGACGAGCTGCCGCACCAAGGCGCGGATGAAGCCGACATCATCGGGACCGCCGGAGCGGCCGTCGCGGCCGTCATTCCATTGCCAGTCGAGGCCATCGGGAAAGACCGCGGCGAAGCCATGAGCTCTGGCGGCTTCGGCAAAACCGGTCGTGCGCGCGGTGCCGGCGCCGCTGCCGAGCGCGCCATGGAGCACGATCACGGTCGGCTGCGGCGTCTTGCCCGTGGTCATCACCAGCGCATGACGCGGACCGTCGCTTGTGTCGATGGTGATGCCGCGCTCCGCGGCGACCGCCGTGGTCGAGACGAACAGAGCCGCTGCCATGGCGGCCATGAACGATCGGAGATGTGACATCATGAGCATCCTTCTCGGCTGTCGGGTGACTCCCCGCGGTGGAGCTTCTGTCCGGGCGCAGCAGCCAGCACGCGCAGCCGCATCGCCCAGCTCCGGGCTGCCGCGAGGTCGCGGGCGATCGCAATCCATTCGCCAAATGCGATCCGCAACGGATTGAAGCTCGGCGCAACGCCGACGAGGCCGTAGCGCAAGGTTTCGCCGGCCGGGGCCTCGGCGAAGCTACCGAACAGCCGGTCGAAAATGATGAGCACGCCGCCATAGTTGCGATCGAGACAGGACTCGTTGGCAGCGTGGTGGACGCGGTGATGTCGCGGCGTGTTCAGCACATATTCGAGTGGACCGAGATGCGGCGCGAGCTCGGTATGGATGAAGAACTGGTAGAGCAGATTGACGCCGAGCATGCCGATGATGGCGAGCGGATGGAAGCCGAGCAGCGCCAGCGGCAGATAGAACAGGAAATGACCGGAGATCTCGCTCGTCCAGCCGAGACGAATGGCGGCGGTCAGGTTCAGATGCGTCGAAGAGTGGTGCACGGCATGCGTGGCCCACAGCCAGCGAACCCGATGCGAGGCGCGATGGTGCCAGTAGTAGACGAACTCGCTGGCGAGAAACAATGCGAGCAGGGCGAGCGGCCGGCTCGTGTCGAAATCGAAGATCCTGTGGCGATAGGCGATGGTGAAGGGAAAGGCCGCGACGAGCGCGACCATTGCGCGGATCAGATGCTGTCCGATCGCGATGGCGAACGAGGCTGCGGTCTCGCGCAGGTCGTGAGTCTTGCGGCCTGCGAGCCGGCCGAGCCCATATTCCAGCGTCATGAAGCCGAGCGCCGTCAGCAGCACGATCATGCGCGTCGACGGCGGTAGGGAAGAGAAGATGGGCATGGCGCGCATCCGACCTCATCGAATGGAGGCGGCGCGCCGGTCCGCCCCGGAGAGGCAGGCGGACCGGCGACATCGATGCTTCAGGGAGGCCGCGAGCAGCAACGCTATGGTGTTCGTTCAGCGCGTGACGGTGCGGCTGTAACTGTAGGAGTTGCCGCGCGGTCCCGTGCCCTGGCCCTGCCGGGTGCAGCTGCCGTCACTGCAGCTCGCGGAGCCGGAGCGCGACCAGCTGCGGCCGGCGGGACCTGTGCCGCCACCCTGCCAGGCGCAGGCGCCGCCGGAGCAGCTGCCGGAGCCGCCAAATGAGGTGGTGCCGCGCGGTCCGGCGACCGAGCCGCTGCGGGTCCAGGCATTCGCGTCGACCGCGGCTGCCGCCGAAAGGACTGCCACGAGCAAAAAGGTCGCGATGGATGTCTTCACGTCAGTCTCCCAATTCGTTCGCGCCGGCGATCGCGTCGCCTGCAGAGGGATACTGTGCGTTGGATGTCGCGGGCGGATGCACCGCCGGTGTCGTTTGGTCGCGGTGATTGGCCGGATTGTAACGGCTTGTCACGCGATCGCCGTCCGATACCGCAACATCGAGCGGCGCGGCGGGCTCTGGTCCAGCCGCACCCTCGACGTTCCGGCGCCTGTTCAGGCCGCTACCGGCCCGTCGGTGTGCTTCACCACCTGGTCTTCGTCGCCGTGTTGACGTTGATCACCGCCGTGGCCGTGTTGGACGTGGTTGTCGCCGTGTTGTTGATCAGGGTCAGCAGCTTGTAGTAATCGACGACCTTGGCGTTGGCGACGTACATCACGTCCTTGCTGCGCATCTGGAAGCCCGAGGCCAGCAGCATGCCGGAGGGGTCGCGCAGGTTGACGTGGTAGATGGTCGGAATGCGGTCGTAGATGAAGCGGCTGGTATCGATGCCGAACTTCTGCAGCAGCGGGCGTTCCTCGTAGCGATAGAGGAAGACCTCGGCTGGATCCGATTGCTGATCGTTCAGGCCGCCCGCCTTGCCGATCGCCTGGGCCAGCGTCAGCGTCTCCGTATCGAACGAAATCTCGGAATTGAAGCCGAAGACGTTCTGATTGAGGGCGCCGAGGGCCGTGAAGGTGGGGGATTCCCGCGTGATGTAGACGACGTCGTTCGGGCGGATGAAGATGTTCTCGCGCGGATCCTGCACCACGCGGCTGAGCAGCACGCGCACACGTTTGCCGTCCCGCTGCAGGGTCACGTAGCTTTCGATGGCCTCGTGCTTCGGGCCGCCCGCACGTGCGATCACCGCCAGCAGGCGTTCGCCCACGCTGTTGAGGGCCAGCACGCCCGGCGTATTGACGTCGCCGAGCACGCTGACCACGCTGGAATGCTGCTGGTTCAGGCTGACGACGACCTGCGGCTCGAGGGCGCGCTTCTGGAGCCGGAAGACGATGTCCTGCTCGATCTGCGGCAGAGTCCGGCCGGCGGCGGCGATCTCGCCCGCATAGGGAACCCGGATATTGCCTTGCTGGTCTACCGCCTGCGCCGGCAGATCCACGAAGTTGCCCGGACGGGCGCCGGCGGCCGTGGGCGGCGTGAACAGCCCGCCTGGGGCGGCTTCGAAAATGGAAACGTTCAGCACGTCGCCGATGCCGGCGACCTGCACCGGCTTCGGCCGCTTGTCCGGAAACACGCCCTGGAACGTGACCATGTTGGGCTGCGACAGGAAGCCGATCGTCTCGGGGCTGATGTCGACCAGCGCATAGGGAAGCGCCGTGTTCGACCGCACGCTGGCCGTGGCATTGTCGTTCACTGCGTCGCTGGTCGGTCCTGTTCCGGGGAGCAAGGAACAGGCTGGCAGAAGCGCCAAGATCACCAGAGTTAGGAGCGCGCGCGAGCCACGGCAAAGGCTATGAAAGCCGCTCGGGTCCACTGCGCTGTTGCGCACAGGAGACCCCCCGCCGCCGGTCGACCCGCGCGGATTGATCAAGGCCCTCAAACCCATCCCCGAATACAGCAAAAATACGTTTCCCCACGCTGCTCCCTCCACCAAGAAGGGAGAACGTCCCACATATTTCAACCTACCCGGCGGCCATACTGGACGAAAGCGCACCGCCGGGCGGGTTGGTCCGCTTTTGCCCGGCCGTGCCAATTAGGTCACAGTCTGACCTTACCATATTACCGCAATGAGCTGTCAACTCCGCCGGAGGTCCATGGTGGACGGATGATCCGTTCGACCTAACAGGAGCCGAGCAATTTTAAGCACAAAGCCGTTGCGCAACGGTTAGCCTGAGTCGCTTCGCTCAGGCAGGGGGGCGACGACATCGCAGGCCGCGCAACGAGTCGGTGAGCCAAGGCCATCGGACGGGGCGCCGGGACCGCAAGCGGGCGGCCGGCTGTCCAAGGCCGCCGATCAAGTCTATGCTGCTGCTCCAGCCATTGAGGCTCTTTGCAACGGAGCACGCAATTGTCGAACGTGATCAGGATCGCCGCAGCTGCTTTCGCGATCGCCTTCACGGGCCTATCCGATCCCGCGTCCGCGCGCGGCCTCTATCCGCTGACGGAGTGCGGGCCGGATCTCAGCAGACTCTGCCGGCTGCACGGGGCATTCGAGGCCACTCCGTTTCATTACAATCTCGCGATTCATCCCGGGTGCATTCGGCGTGTCGCCGTCCAGACGCCCCGGGGCGTGCTGTACCGCCGCGCGGTGGTGTGCGGAGCGCCGGAACGGCCCATGATGTGGTAACCTCGGCCCTTTCCTCGGCGTCTCCGAAGGGCGCTGGACGCTCTGCTCGGCAGCTTCATGGTCAAGCTTGGCGCGAGATGGCGGCCGCGATGGTTGATGCGGGCCGTGCTCGTTCCGACGGCTGGCGCCCGCCCCAGCCGTGTTCGGGAGTGTCGATCATCGCGCAGACGATTAAATGGGTAGTTCCGCACCGTGTTTTTACGTGATCTGAAATTAAATTAATCGTGTCCAGACGATTACGCGCGGTCGGAGACATAAAACGGTAGACTGAACAAACTAAAGCTTCAATTGTACCGGACCAAAGGTGCTTAATAAGTCCTTTCTGGCAATGCGGTAGCATTTTACTGCAAACCGTAGCGAGTGCCAGAGGTATTTAATGTCTTGCTGCCAGATGGTAAATTAACTTGTCGCGAGTGGTTAATTTAATTTCTAAAATCGAATCCGTGCATCGTCGCGATGACGGTTTGCCGGAAGTCGAGAAAAATCCCTCAAAACTCGCCAATGAGTGGGGTCCGTCCTTGTGTGACGAGCTTGGTACCGCGTTGATCGAGGATATTGAGACGGATGGCGGCGGTGGCGCTCTGAATGCTGTCCTGAAATCGCTGAATAAGATGCGCCTTGCGAAATCACGTTTCGGCCGGCCATCGTCGGGCCGTTCGCCGCAATCCGCGCTGCGGTCTCAGATCGAGCTTTGTGATGCCCTGCTCGAGGAGATCCAATCCATCAGCAGCAGCCTGGGCAAGCGCGCGAAGAAGTCCGCGGCTCCCAGGCGTCGCCCGATGGCCACGCGGCGCCGCCGCGGGACGGCTCATTTGATCGCGCCCCAGCCGGCGGTGCCGGGTCGGACCAGGCAGCAGAAATAATCGCATCGGAAATTGATCGGCGCGGCGGCCGGCCGTCATGGTCGCGCCGGTTGCCGGCGCGGGGCGACAGCCGCTCAGCATCGACCCCGACGGCGCATCAGATCGCCCAGTGCTGCTGTCGCTGGCAGCGACGGCCGGACGTCATCTGGACGTTCTTCAGCCGTCGTATCGCGCAAAGACGGCGCCCCGAGACAGTGCCGGCCGGAACCCATGTCACCGGTGGGCGGGGGATCGGGCCGCCGGGTGACCGCAGCCGTCCTCCACGCTACAGCCGATCGCGCGGCAGTCAGTTTCCGCTGCCGGTGGTGTGCCTGTCTCACGCCGCGCGACCCCGGATGCCGTCGGCGCGACGTGTTTGAGTCTGATTCGCATGAGCGCGCCTGAAGGATCCCGTGTTTGGCGAAGGCGCTTGATTCGCCGAATCGATGTCGGCGGCTTTGCGGCATGTTCACGATGCGGGCTCAATTAAACCAGCTCGCGACATTTTGTGCGCATGCAAAAATATCTCGATCCGGGTTATCGGGGGGCTCGCCCAAATAGGTTGTAAGCCCTCGCGGCAGCTTTGAAAAACATGGCGCGGTGAAAATGTTCAGCGACCGAATTCGGCACCGTTTGATCATCAAACCTACGTCACTTTGACGCGATCTTGCCTCAATAAGCAGCGAATCCGTTGCAAATCGTGTTGATTCGGCGACTTCTTCCAGCGTGCAGACGAATGTTGCCACAATCTGGGGGCGGTGCGACATAATTTCGGAAAAGGGGGTTGCGGGTTGATAATTGTTTGAGTTACAACCATTAGGTCTAGCCGGATTGGTATAAACTCAAATATTCAGTTTTTCCGAGCGTGAGCCACTTGCGGAACGAAATACCGAATTATATGACGTTAATTCGGCAGGATAGAGATCACAGACAAAGGTCGCTGCATGTCCACCAAGAAGATCGATTTCGAGGCGATGTCTTTCGATGACCTCTGGTCTCTCCATGAGCAGATCAGTCAGATCCTCGCCGTGAGGATCACGTCGGAGAAGCGCGAACTCGAACGTCGTCTGGCGGTTCTCAACCGCAGCCGCGGTGCCATCGAAGGCGCCGGCAGCGAGGGTGGGCAATCCTACACCACCAGCGGCAAGGCGCGGCGGAAATATCCCCGGGTCCTGCCGAAGTATCGCAACCCACAGACCTCCGAGACCTGGTCCGGCCGAGGCAAGCAGCCGCGTTGGCTGGTGGCGGCGATCAAGACCGGGCATCGGATCGAGGAATTTGCGATCAATGGGGCTGGCGCTTCGAAAAGTCGCCGTCAGCGCGCCTGATCGGGGTAGCTTCAATCAAGCTCGTCGCGCCGATAGTTGAGCGACGCTGCGCGTCGATACCGGGCCTGATTCGCCCTCTCAGCATCCACGAACGACATGTGAGCGGTTTGACGCCGCAACGTCGCGATCCGCCGATCAAGACCTGACCGAAGTGGGCCCGTCCGATCTGCCCCGCACGGCTCCGCCGATTGGCTCGCGATCATCATCCGTTGCGAATGCGCCTAATAGGCATTGTTGCCGCGGATCAGCTCGATCGGCGTCCTCAGCAGGATCGCGACGTCGAGCGACAGGCTCCAATTGTCGATGTACCAGAGGTCGAATTCGACGCGCTGTTCGATCGACGCACGCGTGGGCGTCGGGCCGCGGCAGCCATGCACCTGCGCCCAGCCGGTCAGTCCGGGCTTGACGCGGCGACGGAACGCGTAGTTGCGCACGAGCTTGTCGAATTCGTTGTCGTGCGCCAATGCGTGGGGGCGGGGGCCGACCAGGGACATGCTGCCGTCCAGGACGTTGAGCAACTGCGGCAGCTCATCGATGCTGGTCCGGCGCAGCCAGGTCCCGAGCCGGGTGAACCGGCTGTCGCCGATCTGGGCCTGGACGATCGAAGGCCCGTCCTCGAGAACGGACATCGTGCGAAACTTGTAGATCTGAAAAGATCGGCCGTTGAATCCGCAGCGTTGCTGCCGGAACAGCACTGGCCCGGCCGAGTCGAGCTTGATGGCGATCGCCACCAGCAGGAGCAGCGGCGACATCAATGCCAGCGCGATGCCCGCCAGCATGACATCCATGAGCCGCTTGGTGGCGTGTTCAAGCGGGCTCAGCAGGCCGCGCTGCAGCTCGATGCAGACCGCATTGCCGAGTTCGCGGCACGGCCGCTTGAAGATGTCCGAAGCCGTTCCGACCGGCACGAAACTCACTGGAAACGGCAGGACTCTCAGCTCCGCGCCGAGCGTTCGCAGATCGGACCAGGGTTCGGGATTGGCGCCGACGACGATCTCTTCGATATCGGAGCCGCGCACATAATCGATCACGCTCGAAACGATCCGCTGCCGCTGATCCGGATCCGCGTCGGGCTCAGGAAGCAGGAAGTGTCGCTGGACGCGAAAGCCGGTGTCGGTGAGCACCTGGGTCAGCCCGGCGTTGTCCTTGCTTGCTTCATCGGTGATCAGAACGATGTTTCGGCCGGAAAATCGTCTCTCCGCCAGCCCCTTTGCCAGCAGATATGCGGTGGTGCGGCGATGCAGGATCAGCGTCGCGAGCCCGAACATCGCGAATACGATGCTGGTGCCGCGCGAGAATTCGCTCCCGATCTTGAGCGCGAACAGCGCGCCGGCCAGCACGAGGAACGCCGTGACCCAGGTCAGGCAGGCCGCGCGGATCTGGCGCGGCAGGATCAGGAGCTCGGCCGGCCGGTACATCCCGCGGATCTTCATCAGCGAGACGAACAGCGCCGACACGAGGATCGCCAATCCGAGCGATTTACTGACGTCGTTGGCTCCCGCCGGATCCTGCAGATGATACAGAAACCCGGACAGGACGCTCGACATGGTAATCGTTGCAATGTCCGCCGCGATCGCGAAGGGCTCCACCGAGTCGTAGTGGACGGGCCATTTCCGCCCTTGGAATTGTCGTTCCAAGAGGACGGCCGGCATGCCATTTCGATCGAGAGTCTTGGGCTGATCCACGTAATGCATGGGATGTCGGTGTTCGAAACTCGGTTAAATAGCGATTAGCCGTCATTATATGTTTTGGCATTTAATTTAAACAATTAAAAACTGCCATTGGGATTTATTCGCGCCGTCGGACGTCTCCCGATACCGCGACGAGGCCGGTGACGCCGGAATGCCGGTTCTGGAGGACGGAAACGAGGCCGCTCGCCCCCTCCAAGTCGGTCCTGGCAATGCCCGCGTGACGATTTAATGTTCGTGAAACGGATATTTCAATGCGGGTGGCCAAGAATGGCATTTAAAAAGAGATATAATTGGATTATTAATCCGGTGCCGGGCGCCCGCGACGCGGGTGACGCGTCCGCAGCCGACCGAATGCAGGGGGAGGTTTTCCTCGTGCAGCCGGGAGGGCGAAGCGAGGGCACGGCGAGCTGTCTTCGAGGCCGGCCGGCGAGATTGGAAGATCATGATGCTCATTTCAAAGATTGAGAACCTGAAGGACGTCGCGCCATGAAGGTCGTATTGTTCTGTGGAGGGCTCGGGACGCGGATCCGCGAATATTCCGAGAGCATTCCGAAGCCGATGATTCCGATCGGCCACCAGCCGATCCTCTGGCACGTCATGCAGTATTACAGCCAGTACGGGCACCGGGATTTCGTTCTGTGCCTGGGCTACAAGGCCAATGTGGTGAAGGACTATTTCCTGAACTACAATCAGGCGTCCACCACCGACTGCACGATCTCGCAGTTCGGCAAGAAGGTCGAGCTGCTGGGCGATCGCCCCCCGGATTGGCGGGTCTCGCTGGTCGACACCGGCATCTGGCGCAACATCGGTCAGCGACTGCGGGCGGTCCGGCACATGGTCGAGGGCGAGGAGATCTTTCTCGCCAACTACAGCGACGGCCTGACGGACGCGCCGCTGCCGGAGATGATCGATCGTTTCAAGCGCAGCGGGAAGATCGGCTGCTTCATCGCCATCCACCCGCCGATCAGCTTTCACCTCGCCGAATTCGACGCCGACGGCACCGTGGGCCGCATGGCAGCGAGCAACGATTCCAACATCTGGATCAACGGCGGCTACTTCATCTTCCGCAAGGAGATATTCGACTATATCGACGAGGGTGATGAACTCGTCGTGCAGCCGTTCAAGCGACTCATCGATCGCGGTGAGCTGATGGCCTACCGCTACGAAGGGTTCTGGCGGGCCATGGACACGCTCCGTGACCGCCAGGTGCTCGAGGAGATGATCGAGCGCGGCGACACGCCCTGGCAGCTCGGCGCCAGCCTTCCGGCGGTGGTGAACGGATGAGGGCGCTGCAGCTCGCCGGTCGCGGCGACCGGCTGTCGGTCCTGTGTCTCGGCGCGCACTCCGACGACATCGAGATCGGGGCCGGAGGCACGCTGCTGTCCTGGCTCGACCAGGGCGTCCGCCTGGATGTTCATTGGTGCGTGCTCAGCGGCAATGGCGAGCGCGGCGTCGAGGCGCGAGCATCTGCCGACGATTTCCTTGCCGAAGCCGCCGGCCGCAATCTCGAGATCATGCAGTTCCGCGACGGCTTCTTCCCCGAGCAGGGGGAGGAGATCAAGGCTTGGTTCGAGCAGCTCAAAGGCCGGATCAACCCGGACGTCATTCTCGCTCACCGCCGCGACGACGCCCATCAGGATCATCGGCAGGTCAACCGCCTGGTCTGGAACACGTTCCGCGATCATCTCGTGCTGGAGTACGAGATTCCGAAATGGGACGGCGATCTCGGACGGCCCAATGTCTACATGCCCGTCTCCGAGCGGATCATGAAGCGGAAGGTCGCGCTGCTGATGGCGCATTTCGGCAGCCAGCGCTCCAAGCAATGGTTCGACCCGGAAACGTTCATGGGACTGGCGCGACTGCGGGGCATGGAATGCCGCGCCGCCGAGCGCTATGCCGAGGCATTCGTCGTGCGCAAGCTGTCCTTGGGGTGAACGGCGGCCGAATCCGCTCGCCGTGAGGTCCTCGCGGACGCCGCATCAATGTCCGATCGGCGATGTCCGATCTGCGAGGAGATGCGGCGCTTGGCCGCGATGCGTGGCTGCGGCCGGCAGTCAGCCCGCCGCCCGTCGGGGAAGTTCGACGATCTCCTCTGCCGGCGGACGCTCGATTGCGGTGGCCGGCACCTTCTCCAGCCAGACCTCGCGCCACCACGCATAGATGCCGCGCGGGCAGAACAATCGGTTCTCGCTGTAGCGCGACTGGCAATAGACGCCGTCGAGAATGACGGCCGGTGTCTTCATCCGCCGGATGTAGCCGGTGCGCTCGTCGATGAACTTCTCGACGCGCGTTCGCACCCGGAACACCTTTCCGCAATAGGGCACCATCTCGGCGTCGAAGCCCATGCCGCGGTTGTTGGTCTGCTTGTCGATGGTGGCCAGGATGTCCTTGTGCGGGCGGACGCGGACGAGATCGCCGGGCTGCAGCCCGAGATCGGCGATCGGCGCGTCCTTGTCCGTCAGGAGATCTCCGCGCTTGCGCGGAAACGGGACGCCGTCCCACAGCGACTGGACGCGGTCGTAGACCCAGCGCGCGGGCCGGCCGAGCCGCGGACGGCGTGCCATGGTGGCGCCGACATAGGCGAAGTAGAGAAAGCCCTTCAACATCTTCGCGAGCGAGACATTGCCGGACGCGACATCCTCAGCGTATTGCCGGGCGTCCCACCATTTGAGCGGCTGGGTGTAGGTCGGCAGCTCGGTTGCCTGGCAGGCGTAGCGCGGGCCTTTTCCCGGCTGCTGATCCGGCGACTTCGTCGCGTCCCACACCGCGCGCACCGTGCATCCGCCGGACGGCTGAGGCGCAGCCGCCCGGTCCGGGCCGGCCGGCGCGGGTTTGGTCGCATCCACCGGGGAGAGCCACGCCTCCTTCCAGAAGATCAGGCAGGCCGCCTGGCAGCCGCCATAAGCCTCGCCGTCACAGCGGTGCTCCAGATGCACCGCGTTGGGAAGGCGCCGGCCGAGCCATTCTCCGGTGTTGTATCCGGTGACCGTGTCGCAGGTCTTGTGGGCGCGCTTGTAGACCTGGAAGCGTTGACCGCACCATTTGAACATCTGCGGCATGAACGGCAGCCCTTCCAGGCGCCCGTTTGCGTCGAGAGTGGCCAGGATCTCTTCCTTGCTGCGCACTTCGACCCAGTCGCCGGCGGATAGTGTCATGCTCTGTCTTTCAATGCTTAAATCAATGCGTCATCGAGGCGGGCGGGGCATCCCGCGCGGGACGCCTCATTTGCCAGTGATCGAATTAAAGCTGCCGAGATCTGCGGTCAACATTTGTCCCTTTTGTGGCGTTATTTAATTTGAGCCAATTAATTAAATCAAGAGGGCGCCTGATGCCGCGCCGGCCGGATGGTCGCGACATCAGGCGGATCGGGGTAAATACACGGGTTTTCACGGAGTTTTATGTGCCGCGCCGGAGAAAGCGGCTGGCGACGTCGCTTGCTGACGGATTCACTGGACGCTGGCTGGAAAATTAAATTATAATCTATTGGAGGGTGATTTAAATTCTCGTTTTGGTTGGTGACATAGAGGGTGCGATTTTGAAGGTACTGATCACCGGAAACATGGGCTATGTGGGTCCGGTCGTCGCGCGGCATCTGCGGGCGCAGCGCCCGGATGCGACGCTACACGGCTTCGACAACGCCTATTTCGCGCACTGCCTGACCGGAGCGCCGGTTGTTCCGGAGCGATGTCTCGACGAGCAGATCCATGGCGACGTCCGCGACATGTCGCTCGACCTCCGTGGCTATGACGCCGTGGTCCAGCTGGCGGCGATCTCCAACGATCCGATGGGCAATCGCTTCCAGGAGGTGACGCTCGACGTCAACCAGAACGCCACCGTATCGCTCGCCAGGAGGGCTGCGGCGGCTGGTGTGAAGAATTTCGTGTTCGCGTCGAGCTGCAGCGTCTACGGCATCGCCGACGGACCGCCGCGCAAGGAGAGCGATCCGCTCAATCCCATCACGGCCTACGCCAAGTCGAAGATCGGATCGGAGCAGGAACTCGCCGCGATCGACACCGGCATGACCATCACCTGTCTGCGCTTTGCGACGGCCTGCGGCATGTCGGATCGGCTGCGGCTCGACCTCGTTCTCAACGATTTCGTGGCCTGCGCGCTCACCCGTCGCCAGATCAGCGTGCTCTCCGACGGCACCCCCTGGCGCCCTCTGATCGATGTCGCCGACATGGCGCGGGCGATCGACTGGGCGATTGACCGGCCGGCGGCGACGGGCGGCCGCTTCCTCACCATCAATGCCGGCTCCGACGACCGCAACTACCAGGTCAAGGATCTCGCCAATGCGGTGGCTGCGCGAGTGCCCGGGACCAGCGTATCGATCAACACCTCCGCGCCGGTGGACAGCCGCTCCTACAAGGTCGATTTCGGCCTGTACCGCTCCCTCGCACCCGATCATCAACCGCAGGTCACCCTGGACCAGTCGATCCAGAACCTGGTCGAGGGTCTCAAGAGAATGCAGTTCAAGGATGCCGAGTTTCGCTCGTCCGATCTGATCCGTCTCAAGGTCCTGCAGGACCACATGGAGACGGCCAGGATCAACGACAGGCTGCAATGGACGTGATTGCGCCGGGCAGACGCTCGCCTCGGCCGGCAAAGACAGTGACGGAGACACCATGGAACTGACCCTTCCCACCGCCGTCGGCGTCGCGCCCAAGTGCCGGCACTGCGGCGACGACCTGACCCTCAAGCTGATCGACCTCGGCGCCTCGCCGGTCGCGAACGACTACATCGATCCGGCCAACTACATGCGCGCGGAGCCGTTCTATCCGCTGGAGACCTTCGTCTGCCGCGAGTGCCGTCTGGCGCAGACACGCGACCTCCTGGCCGCGTCCGAGATCTTCCGCGCCGACTATGCCTATTTCTCCTCGCACTCCACCTCGTGGCTCGAGCACGCGCGGCGCTACGTCGAAGCCATGGCCGATCGCTTCAAGCTCGGTCCGGCCTCGCGGCATGTCGAGATCGCGTCGAATGACGGGTATCTGCTGCAATACTCCCTCCAGAAGGGGATCGCCTGCCTTGGCGTCGAACCCTGCGAAAGCGTTGCGCTGGCTGCACGTACCAAGGGCATCGAGACCCGCATCGAGTTCTTTGGCCGCAACTATGCGACCCGCCTCCGGGAGGAGGGCTGGTCGGCCGATCTCCTCACGGCCAACAACGTGCTCGCGCACGTTCCTGATATCAATGACTTCGTCGGTGGCGTCAAAATTCTGCTGGCGCCGGAGGGCGTCGCGACCTTCGAGGTCCAGCACCTGCTGACCCTGATGCAGCGGCATCAGTTCGACACCATCTATCACGAGCATTTCTCCTATCTGTCGCTGATCGCGGGCCTGCGCATCTTCGCACGGGCGGGCTTGCGCGTTTTCGACGTCGAGCTCCCGGAAACGCATGGCGGCTCGATCAGGTTCTTCGTCTGTCACGAGGGCGCCGCTCATGCGGAGAGCCCGAACGTCGCCGACGTCCTGGCACGAGAGCGGGCCTATGGGTTGCATGACGACGCGATCTACATGGCCTGGAACGAGCAGGTCAAAGAGACGAAGCGGGCTCTGCTCGAGCTGCTGACGGCACTGAAGCGCGACAACAAGAAGATCGTCGGCTACGGTGCCCCGGCGAAGGGCGTGACGCTGCTCAATTATTGCGGGATCCGCACCGATTTCCTCGACTTCACGGTCGATCGCGCCCCGTCCAAGCAGGGCCGCTACATGCCGGGCGTTCGCATTCCGATCCTGCCGCCGGAAGCGATCTTCGAAGCCAAGCCCGACTACGTCCTGATCCTGCCGTGGAACATCAAGAGCGAGATCAAGGCGCAGATGGCGGCCATCCGCGACTGGGGCGGCCGGTTCATCGTGCCGGTCCCCAAGGCGACCATCGAGGAGTAGAGCAGGGCATTGCCGCACGATTGGGCGAAGAGTTTTGAGCCATGAGGTTTGTCCAGCTGGGACGGTCGGATGCGCGGCTGATCGAGCTTACCGTTCGCTCCGACGAGCGCGGCAGCTTCACGCGGACTTGGTGCGCGAAGACCTTTGCGGAGCAGGGCGTCGCGTTTATCCCGGTGCAGGGCAACAGCTCGGTGACCCGTCTCCGCGGCACCGTCCGCGGCATGCATTTCCAGCGCGCGCCGAAGCCCGACGCCAAGATCGTCCGCTGCAGCGCCGGCTTGATCCATGACGTCATCGTCGACATCAGACCGGATTCTGCGACGCGCGGCGAGGTCTATGCCTGTGAGCTCGGTCCCTCGACGGCGCGGATGCTCTACGTCCCCGCGGGCTTTGCCCATGGCTTCCAGACGCTGACCGACGACGTGACGGTCGAGTATCTGATGGGTGAGGACTATGTCGAGGAGCTCTCGGACGGTTTTCGGCACGACGATCCGATGATCGGCATCCGATGGCCGCAGCCGGTGACGGTGTTGTCGGCCAAGGATGCCGCCTGGCCCTCGCTTGCTGAGCGGGAGCTGTGGTGAAGCAGCATGACGGCAGCTCGGTGTCTTGGGGGAGGAATCTGGCGGCCCCGGAGCGGCCCGATCGCCTCGAAGGTTCTGACTATTTGTCGAGGAGGATCACGGAATGACGAACATTTTCGTTGATGCCATCATGCCCGATCACGAGCGGCGCCAGAAACTGTACGAGGGTGCGCTGTTCCTGTACTCGCCGACGCCCTCGCTCGATGCGCTGGTCGCGTTTGCCAGGGAGCTGATCGAGGAGGCGTTTCATCCTTACGATCCGCGGACGGCGCAATTCGAGCTTCCTGTCGAGCGCTACGTCGAGATTCTCGTCAGGCTGAAGCCATTCTTCATTCATCACGCCCGGTCGAAGGAGCTGGTGCAGGGAGCGCTCCGCGAGCTTGGCTGCGATCCCGAGCTGACCTATTTCGACGTGCCGCGGCTGCGGTCGGCAACGAGCGATGACTATCTCACCACCGGGATCGCATTCGCATTCCACCCTCATCGCGACACCTGGTACTCGGCGCCGCCGTGCCAGCTCAACTGGTGGCTGCCGGTGTATGACATCGCGCCAGACAACGGCCTTGCATTCCACCCGCGCTATTTCGACGAAGCGATCAAGAACGGCTCCAGAAACTATAACTATTACGAGTGGAACCGGACCTCGCGGGCATCGGCGGCGCAGCACATCAAGACCGATACACGGGTGCAGCCGAAGCCGGAGCAGGAGATTGCACTGGATCCGCAGATCCGGGTGATCGCGCCGAGCGGCGGTGTCACGATCTTCTCCGGATCGCATCTGCATTCGTCGGTGCCGAATACCTCGGGCGTGACGCGGTTCAGCATCGATTTCCGTACCGTGCATTTTGCCGACGTCAGCGGCAGGCGCGGCGCCGTCAACGTCGACTCGGAGTCGACGGGCACGAACCTGCGCGATTTCCTGCGGGTGACCGATCTCGCGCGGCTGCCTGAGGAGGTCGTCGCGCCGTATGATCAGGTCGAGGCGCCCCGCGATCATCTGATCTATCAGCCGACGATCGTGCCGCTGGCGACAGGCGGTCTCGCAGCCGATGCCGCGCAGGCATCGGCCTGACGGATGATGCAAGGTTCGCAGGTCATGCTGGACATCCTCACATCATCGATTGGGCCGCGGGCGCCGGCGATCGATCTCCATGATCTGATTACGGAGCTGTTTCCAATCAACCGTAGCCTCACGGGAGCTGGGGTCCGTCAGACGCTCGAGATCGTCTCACGCTATGTCGACCTCGTGATTCACGAGGTGCCGTCCGGAACGCCCGTCCTCGACTGGCATGTGCCGGCGGAGTGGAACATTCGTCGCGCGACGATCTCGACCCTGTCCGGTCGCCGTCTCGTCGACTTCGCCGACAGCAATCTGCATGTGATGGGCTACAGCAGGCCGGTCCAGGCGGTGCTCAGCCGCGCTGAGCTTGCGAAGCACGTTCATACCTTGCCGGAGCAGCCTGATCTCATTCCATACCGGACCGGCTATTATGCCGACGATTGGGGGTTTTGCCTGCCGGATCGTCTCTGGCGGGAGATGACGGACGACAGCTACCACGTCGAGATCGACAGCGAGCTCTTGCAGGGATCGTTGACCTACGGCGAATTCTTCGTCCCCGGACAGACGGACAAGGAAGTCCTGATCACCTGCCACGTCTGCCATCCGAGCCTCGCCAACGACAATCTCTCAGGGATTGCCGTCATGACGGCGCTGGCGATGCGGCAAGCGCAACGGCCCCGCCGGCTCGGGTACCGATTTCTATTCCTGCCGGCAACGATCGGCGCGCTTGCATGGCTCGATCGCAACGAGCGGGATCTCGACCGTGTCGAACACGGCCTCGTCCTCACCTGTCTCGGCGACCCCAGTGGATTTCACTACAAGCAAAGCCGGCGGGGCGCGACCATCGATCGCGTCGTCGCGCATGTCCTGAAGCAATCAGGGCATCCTCACGAGATTCTGCCATTCAGTCCCTATGGATATGACGAGCGGCAGTTCTGCTCACCGGGATTCGATCTACCGGTCGGGTGCCTGATGCGCGGCGTGCACGGCACATTCCCCGAATATCACACCTCGGCCGACAATCTGAATTTCGTCAAGCCGGACTGTCTCGACCAATCCTACGCCGTCATCGAGGAGGTGCTGGATCTGCTCGATCGTGACTGCATCTACGAGCGCGTCGATGGGCGAGGGGAGCCGCAACTGGGACGGCGTGGTCTGTATCGCGCGATTGCCGGTCAGCGCGAGGCAGGTGGCGCGACGCAGATGGACCTCCTCTGGGTCCTCAATCTGGCGGATGGCAGGCACAGCCTGCTCGACATGGCAGTCCGGGCCGACGTTCCGTTCGCGCGAATCGAGGCCGCCGCACGGATCGCGCTGGACGCCGGCCTCGTTATCGTAACGTCATCGCCCTCTCCGTCAGCACCGGAGCATGTGAGCCGACAAGACCAGAGTGAGGCGTCATGAGTTCGCAACCGGGCAAGCCCCGCATCGCCGTCTTTTCACTCCGAAACATCTTCGGTAAGGCGCTCAATCGCGGCCCCCACGTCGAGTTCGAGGACATCATCTGCGAGGTCGATTCCGCCGAGCTGTTCGCGCCCGAGCTCGATCCGTCGCGCAGACGGGCGAGCTTCGCCACCCGGCTGGGCTACCACGCGCCCGTGCTGTTGAATCCTGGGATCGCGCGGATCCAGCCGCGGCAGCAATACGACGTTCTGTTCGCGATCTGTGGATTCCCGCAGGACCTGATCATGTTCGATGCGATCGAGGATCTGAGAGGTGCGTCCAGGACCTCGGTGTGTCTGCTGGACGAGCTATGGGTGAAGGAGATCGCCAAGCACCGGCATTTCCTGAAGATACTCGCCAAGTTCGACGTCGTGATGCCGTTCCAGATCAGTACGGTGCAGCCGCTCAGCGAGGAGATCGGCCAGGCTTGCGTGCATCTCCCGCTCGCCATCGACGCGATCCGCTTTTGTCCCTATCCCGATCCCCCCGAAAGGGTCATCGACGTCTTCAGCATGGGGCGCCGCTCCCGCGTCACGCACCAAACGTTGCTCGCGATGGCGCGGGACAGCGGCCTGTTCTATCTCCACGACACGATCGGCGGCAGCCAGGCCATCGACCTCCGGGAACACCGGGCCCAGATGGCAAACCTCGCCAAGAGGAGCAGGTATTTTCTGGTCAATCCCGGCAAGTTCGACGAGCCGCAGGAGACCGGGCGGCAGGTCGAGTTCGGCTACCGGTATTTCGAGGGCGCGGCATCGGGAGCCATCATGCTCGGTGAGCGTCCCGACAACGAACTCTTTCCGCGGTTGTTCGACTGGCCCGAGGCGATGGTCGACGTGCCGCACACGTCGCCCGACATCGACCGGGTCATCAGGGAGCTGGACGGTGACCCGGTCCGGCAGGACCGGATGCGGCGAAGCGGCATGGCCCAGACCTTGATGCGGCACGACTGGGTGTATCGGTGGGAGACGATCCTGGAGGCCACGGGTCTGCAACCGATGCCGGGCGTCGCTGCACGCAAGGATCGGCTGAAGAGGCTGGCCGAGATGGCGGCCGGTCCGGGGGTGGCGCGCGAGCATGAATTAGATCGCGAGCCGGCATTGTTGGCGCAGTGATGTTTCAATCCTTCTCTCCGCCACAAAGTGGCGTCATCGCGCCCCGGCGGCCCATGTTTCGGCTGCAGACGATTTTATACCGGCTGCATTTCGACGATTGGATGTTTCATTGCCCTGTACGGATCTGTTTGGCCGTGACTGGGAATAGGAAAGTTGGTTGCAATGTTTGAAAGCGATTGAACGGAGATGTCGGAAGCCGTCGCCGCCTATTTCGAGGAACATCGGGAGTCGAACGATCTCGGACGCCGCGCGTTGCGCGGAGGTCTGATTTCCATCGTCATCCAATACGGCAATGCCGTGCTCCAGATCGGAGCGGCCATCGTCCTGGCCCGGCTGCTCGCGCCGGAGGATTTCGGGCTCGTCGCCATCATCACCGTGCTGACGAGCTTCGCGCCGCTCCTGATCGACTTCGGCCTGCTCGACGCCACCGCCCAGCGCAGCAGGATCACACCGGCCCAGGTCAGCGGCCTGTTCTGGGTCAGCACCGGCATCGGCGCGGCGGTGGCGATCGTCGTCGCTGCATCCAGTCCGCTGATTGCCTGGGTCTACGGTGATCCGCGACTGGAGCCGATCGCGCTCTGCGTCGCGATCACCTTCGTGCTGTCCGGGCTGACCAATCAGCACATGGCGCTGCTCCGGCGCACGCTGCAGTTCGGCCGCATCGGTCGGATCCAGCTGTTCGGCACGCTGGCGGGGACGGTTGCCGCCGTCGCCATGGCATTCGAGGGCTACGGCTATTGGGCGCTGGTCATTCGCCCCGTCGTGACATCGATCTGCGTCGTGGTCGCCGCGTGGTCAGCCTGCCGTTGGCGGCCCAGCGCGCCGGTGTTCGACGCCGAGGTGCGATCGATGGTGCGTTTTGGCCTCCACGTGGTCGGATTCACTGTGGCCTATACGTTGTCACGGGCGGTGGACCGGATCGCGCTCGGTCTGCTCTACCGGCCCGATCAGGTCGGGTACTACCAGAATGCGATGAACCTGTACGACAACTCGATCTATGCGGCGCTCAATCAGACGCATGCGGTGGGAAGCTCGGCGCTCAGCAAGCTGCAGACCAATCCGGTCGCGCTGCGGCAGAAGTACGAGGCGGCGCTCTCGATCCTGGCCTTCTTCGTGATGCCGGCGGCGGCGATCCTCTCCGTCACCGCCGAGGACCTGACCGTCGTCCTGCTCGGGCAGAAGTGGCAGGCTGCGGGAGCGCTGCTCAGCATCATCGCGCTGCGCGGCATTTCGCACGTCGTCGAGGGCTCGCAGGGCTGGCTGCATCTGTCGCTCGGAAGGGCGGACCGGTGGCAGACCTGGGGGATCATCTCGCTCGTCGCGCAGGTCGTTGCGGTGCTGGTGGGGCTGCCATTTGGGCCGGTCGGCGTGGCCTGGGGCGTCGTGGTCGGATACTCGCTGATCGCCCTGCCGTCGGTCATGTATGCCGGACGTCCGATCGGCATCGGTGCGGAGGTCGTGATCCGGGCCGTCGGACCGCAGACCATCGGCGCCGTCGCGACCGCAGCTGCCGGCTGGTGGCTGCAAGCCGCGCTTCTAGGGGCCTATCCCGTCCTCCTGCGCATGTTCCTGTCCGGGTGCTTCTGCGGCTGTCTCTATCTCGCGATCGTCGTCGGCGTGTTCCGGGTCCGCGAGCCGCTCAGGATCGCAGGTACGATCGTGCAGGATTTCGCCGGCAAGCGCTGAGAGGGAGCGAAAGGGGGCTCGGACAGCACCGCATGTCGCGATTAACTATCGCAATCATTGAATACCCCATATAAAACATCCCGTGATTTAAATTCTTTAAATGGTCATGGCCAGCGACAACCACCCGGACTTGGATGTGATGGAGGCGGCTCCTGCGCCGTCGGCGCAGCGCGAACCCGAATGGTCCGCAGCCGGTTTCGCCGACCGACGGCGGCTCAGCATCCTCAGCGTCTCGCACATGCCGGCGAGCCCGCCGCGGTTCGGGGCACAGGCGCGCATGCACGGGCTGATGACCCAGCTCGCGCGCCGCCACGACCTCACGGCGGTGATGCTGGTCGATGACGCCTTCGACATCGACGAGTGTCGGCGGGCCATGCAGGCCTATTGCCGCGACGTGGTGCTGGTGCCGAACCCCTACGGCCGTGACGGTCTGGCGAAGCGGCTGCTGCAGCTGCGCTCGCTGGTCTCGTTGCGCAGTTTCGATCGGCTGCGCGTGGCCCTGCCGGAGCTGCAGCGGGCGCTGGATCGGGTGCTGCGGACGACACCGTTCGACATCGTCAATCTCGAATTTCCCTATCTCGGCCACTGCATGTTCCGTCAGGCGCCGGCCGGCGCGCCGCGGCCGCGGCTGATCGTGGACTCGCATGAGATCGCCTATGATCTGGCGCGGCAGTTCGCCGCCACGGGCGCGAGTCTGGGCCGCCGGCTCTACGCCGGTGCGAACTGGCGCAAGCTGCGCCGCGAGGAGATCGCGGCCTATCGCGAAGCCGATGGCGTTTATCTCTGCAGCGCGGACGACGAGAAGCGTCTGCATGACGACGTTCCGAACGCCCGCACTGCGGTCATTCCCAACGCCGCCGATATCGACTTCTATCAGCCGCGCAGCACCGACCCCGCGCCCGACGGCCGGACGCTGGTCTATTTCGGACTGCTGTCGACGGTGCCGAACATCGATGCGGTCACGCATTTCGTGCGGGACATCTGGCCTCGTATCGCCGCGCGGCATCCGGATGCGCGCTGCAAGATCATCGGCGGACGGCCGCCGCCGGCATTGACGGCGCTGGCCGGGCCGCGGATCGAGCTGACCGGCTTCGTGCCGGACCTGCGGCCGCACCTCGCCGCGGCCGCGGCGGTGATCGTCCCGCTGCGGCTCGGTGGCGGCACGCGGCTGAAGATCGTCGAGGCCATGGCGATGGGCAAGGCGATCGTCTCGACCAGCCTGGGAGCCGAGGGCATCGAGGCCATGCCCGGGCGCGACATCCTCATCGCAGACGAGCCCGACGCCTTTGCGGGCGCGGTCGATCGGTTGCTGGCCGAGCCCGATCTTGCGGCGCGGATCGGCGGCGCGGCGCGGCAGGTGGCGGTCGAGAAGTATGCCTGGAGCTCGGCGGCTCAGGCGCTTGAAGATTTCTACTGCGAGATCCTGGAGACAAGATCGTGATGAAGGCCGCGCTCATCGGGGCAGGGCAGATCGCCCGCCAGCATCTGGCCTGTCTCAACAGTTTGCCGGGCGTTCAACTGGCCGGCATCTGTGATCTGTCGCCGGCGACGGCGGAGGCCGCAGCCGAGCGTTACGCCATCCCGTCTTGGTTCACCGATCATCGTGCGATGCTGCAGACCGTCCGGCCCGATGTGGTGCATGTGACGACGCCGCCGACCTCGCATTTTCGGCTGGCGATGGACGCGCTCGAGGCCGGCGCGCATGTGATCGTGGAGAAGCCCGCGACCTCGACCTTCGACGAGCTGCAGACCCTGACGTTGCGCGCCAAGCAGACCGGCCGCCATGTCGTCGAGGACTACAACTACGTCTTCAACCGGGCACCGCAGGAGATCCTGCGTCGCATCGAGACCGGCGAGTTCGGCGCCGTCACCCATGTCGACGTGCAGATATGCCTCGACATCCTCGGTCCCGACGGTTTTGCCGATCCGAACTCGCCGCATCCGGCGCTCAGCCTTGCGGGCGGTGCGATCGCCGACTTCCTGCCGCATCTCGCCTCGCTGTCACATGCCTTCGTCGGCCCGCATCGCAACGCGCATACCGTCTGGAGCAAGCGCAAGCCGTCGCCGCTTCCGTTCGACGAGTTTCGCAGCGTCGTCGAGGCCGAGCGTGGCACGGCGACGCTCGGCTTCAGCGCGAGCGCTCAGCCCGACGCGTTCTGGCTGCGGGTCTATGGCGAGCGGATGCAGGCGACCGCCAATCTGTTCGAGACGCGGCTGACGTTCGACGGCCCCCGCAACGTGCCGAAGCCGCTGCGCCCGTTCTTCAGCGGACTGGAGGAGGGCCGCGACATCCGTCGTGCCGCGCTGTCGACCCTGCTGCGCAAGTTCAAGGGTCCAGGGGCCTATGAGGGGCTGTGGGAGTGCCTCGCTCGCACCTATCAGGCGCTTGGCTCGGGAGCATCCTTGCCGATCACGATGGAGGACGTCCTCGCGGTCAATCGGATGATCGAAGCGATGAAGCCGACGGAGCAGGCGGACATGAGGAAGCTGGCGATATGAAAGCCCTGGTCACGGGCGCCAACGGGTTTCTCGGCCGGCATGTCGTCGATGCGCTGCTGGCCCGCGGCATTGAGGTTCGCGCCATGGTGCGTCCGGCGACGCGCGTTGACGCGCTTGGCTGGCCGTCGTCGGTCGACATCGTCAGGGCCGACCTGCGCACCTCGCGCGACCTTGTTCGCGCGTTCGAGAATGTGGATGTGCTGATCCATCTGGCGGCCGTGGTCGCCGGCGGCGAGGATGCGCAATTCGCCGGCACGGTAGGCGGCACCGAGCGGCTGCTCGAGGCGATGGCGGGCAGCGCCTGCCGCCGGCTCGTGCTGTGCAGCAGCTTCTCTGTCTACGACTACACGGCGACGCGCGATATCCTCGACGAAAGCGCACCGCTCCAGCAGACACCTGATGTCTACACCCGCGGCGGCTACACCGTCGCCAAATGGTGGCAGGAGCGGGTGACACGCCGTTATGTCGAGAAGCACGGCTGGGACCTCACCATCCTGCGTCCCGGCTTCATCTGGGGACGCGGTCACGGCTATCTTGCGGCGCTCGGCCAGCAGATCGGGCGCCACCACGTCGTGATCGGGCCGCTGACCCGCATCCCCATGACCCACGTCGAGAACTGCGCCGATGTCTTCGCGCTGGCCGCCGCAGATCCGCGGGCGATCGGCCAGACGCTGAACGTCGTCGACGGTCCCGGCGAGCGGGTCTGGACTTATCTGTCAGACTACATGCGCGGCACCGGCGAGCGCGGCCTCCGGTTGCCCATCCCGCATTGGCTCGCCAGCAGCACCGTACGGCTGGCGTTTGCGACCGTGTTCAGGCGGGCCACGAAAGTGCCGGCGATCCTGACGCCCAAGAAATTCGACGCGATGCTCAAGCCGCTGCGCTTCGACAATCGCAAGCTGAGGGATACGCTCGGCTGGACGCCGCCGCTCGACTACGAACAATGTCTGGCGCGGACCTATGGTCCGTTGCCGGCTTTGGCGGCAGCGCCGGCGTCTTGGTCGTCTGGAACGGCTGCTTCCATTTGAGGGCCGCGTCCGCCATTTTGACGTCGCGCGTCTCAAGCGGATTGTTCTGATGTGTGGCATCGCTGGGATCATCGGACGGGTGGACGACGACAACCGCGCAGCGCTGCAGCGGATGAACGACGCCATGCTCCATCGCGGTCCGGATGCCGGGGGAATTTGGGCCTCGGCCGCGGACGAGCGTGGCTGGGGCGCGCTGCTGGCGCACCGCCGGCTCGCGATCCTCGATCTGTCGCCCGCCGGTGTGCAGCCCATGATCGATCCGGTCACCGGGCACGTCATCGTCTTCAACGGCGAGATCTATAATTTTGCCGATCTGCGGCAGCGTCTGGTCAACGACGGCCAGCAGTTCAGCTCGACGGGCGATACCGCGGTGATGCTGCGCGCGCTCGGCCTGCATGGGCCAAAGGCGGTGGCCTGGTTGCGCGGCATGTTTGCGTTCGCCTGCTGGGACCCGAAGGAGCGCCGGCTGCTGCTGGCGCGCGATCCCCTTGGCATCAAGCCGCTGTACGTCGCCCGCGCGTCGAAGCCCGATGCGGGCTGGTCGGTGGCCTTCGCATCCGAGCTGCGCGCTCTCCTGGCGTCCGGTCTTCTGGGCAGGCCCCAGCTCGATCCGCAGGCCGTCGCCAGCGGCGTCTGGAACGGCTTCGTGGTCGGCCCCGGCACGGCGGTCAAGGGGGTCGAGCTGCTGTCTTCCGGCCATCTCACCGCGTTCGACGGCGTCGGCAACACCATCCGCGACGAGGATTTCTGGTCGATCCCCGAGCGCGCCCCGGACCCGACGATGGATGAGGATCAGCTTGCCGCGATCCTGGAGGAGGGGCTGAGGCTGCATCTCGCCAGCGACGTGCCGCTTGCGGTGTTTCTCTCGGGCGGCGTCGATTCCTCGGTCATGGCCAATCTGGCACAGCGTGCGGCCAAGAGCCGGATCCACACCTTCACGCTGGCGTTCGAGGAGCAGGAGCTGAACGAGGGGCCGATCGCGCGGCAGATCGCCGCCGCGATCGGGACCGAGCATCACGAGGTGGTGCTGACCGAGCAGCACTTCGTCGACAACCTCGAAGCGGCGCTCGACAGCCTGGACCAGCCGACCTTCGACGGCCTGAACTCCTACTACATGTCGCATGCCATCCGCGGCGCAGGCTTCACGGTGGCGCTGTCGGGTACCGGTGGTGACGAGCTGTTCGGCGGCTACACGTCGTTTCGCGACCTGCCGGTCCTGCAGCAATGGTCGAAGCATACGGCCTGGGTGCCGGCCGGCCTGAAGGTTGCTGCGGCGAAGCTGGCTGCCAATATGCTGTCACCCTCGGGCGGGACGGTCGCGCCGCAGACGCGCTGGGCCAAGCTCCCGGAGATGGTTCGACGCGGCGATGATCTTCTGGCGCTCTACCAGATGGCCTATGCGCTGTTCCTGCCCGGTTTTCAGCGCGAGCTGCTCGCGCCGGACCTCGTCGATACGCTGAGCGATGGGCTTCCGGCCGCGATGAGAGCGAAGATCACCGCGGAGACCCGCGCACGCGCCCCGCTGTCGGCGATCAGCGTCATGGAGCAGCGCCTGTTTCTGGGCGAGCGTCTGCTGCGCGACAATGACGTGGCGAGCATGGCGGCCTCGCTGGAGCAGCGGGTGCCGCTGGTCGATCAGGTGCTGTTCGAAAGCGTCGACCGGCTGCCCGATGCGACGCGCTATCAGCCGCTGCGAAGCAAGGCGATGCTCAGGCGGATCGGCCTGCGTGGCCTCGATCCGTCGCTGTTCGACCGGCCGAAGAGCGGCTTCGTGCTGCCGCTCGATCGCTGGATCCGGCGCGGCCTGCAGGATGCAATGGACCGGACCCTGCGGGACCCGCAGGCCGTTGCGCCGGTGGGGCTGGACCCCACGGCCGTGGAGCGCCTCTGGCGCGCCTTCCTCGATGGCGCTCCGGGGATCTATTGGTCGCGCGTATGGTCGATCTATGTGTTCGTGCGCTGGTGCCACCGTCACCGCGTCTTCCGCTGACGTCCGACATCAGAAGAGCCGGCGCCAGATGCGCGTGCTCAGGCCTCCGGCATGACGCTTCCGCCGCACACCGGCACGCGAACGCCGGTCACGAAGCTTGCGAGGTCCGAGGCCAGAAACGCGATCATGTTGGCGACGTCCTGATCGTAGCCGCGCCGTCCGAGCGGCACGGACCGCTCGTAGAGCGGCTGCACCTCGTCACGGTCACGACGGTCCTTGTCGGAGATGACCCAGCCCGGGGCGACCTGATTGACCGTGATGCCATGCGGTCCGAGCTCCCGCGCCAGGGACCGCAGCATGCCGTCCGTGGCGCATTTGGCTGCCGTGTAGGGCGCTCGGTTGGGCAGAGCCAGGCTCGTCATCTCCGTGCCGAGAGAGATCAGGCGTCCCCATTTTCGCTCGATCATTGGGCCAGAAAACACCCGCGCGGTGGCCCAGGCCTGCAGGACCGAGGAGCGAAACACCTTGTCGAACTGGTCGGGTGTCTGCTCGACGACGGGACGTTCGTCGAACCATGTCACTGCATTGTTCACGACGATGTCGACGGGGCCGAGCGTGCTCTCGGCGATGCAGCGCATCGCCTGGACATCTTCAAGCACGGCAACGTCACCCGACATCGTACACGCGTGCTGCGGCTGAAGCTCGTTCAGCTCATCGCAGAGTCGTTCGGCAGCAGCGCGTGCCGTCAGATAGTGGATGGCGACCTTGGCACCACAGGCTGCCAACGTCCGGGCGATCGGACGGCCGAGTTCTCCGGCCGCTCCCGTGACCAGCGCGACCTTGCCCGACAGATCGATCTGGAGCGGTGACCTCAACGGTCTCAGCGCCGGATCGTCCGGCAGGGGACCGAGCGTATTTCGTCGAATTCGTCGTGCAACTGCGCTCGCGATCCGCATCCACCCGTCCCCCGAAAGTATTCGTTGGCTCGGGTCGAGTATTAAATGCGCGATTAAATAAATTGAATTGCACAATTTGCCGCATTTGTTCGGGTGGGTGCACCGATCGGTTCATAAGGGCGCCCGGGCCCGGTACGCGCTCTTGGTGCCGGCTGCAGCAGCCGGTGAGCGTTGACGAGGGCCGATGCGCTCAGGATGCGCGTGTCGTCGGACTCTCGACGAGACGGTCGCCAAGCGGCCAGTCTGCGCCAGATGTATCCTGCGCTCGGCCTACGGCAGGCACCGGCCTGAACTTGTGCCGGAGCTGCCTGAAATACGGCTCGATGAAGCGCTCGATGGCCGCCGCATAGAGGACCGAGATCAGGAGCGCGAGCGGAAACAGGATGTAGGGTTTGGCGGCGATAGCGGGCAAGTTCTTGTCGATCGTTCGGATCACGACGTTGTGGATCAGATAGATCGCGTAGGAATAGGTGCCGAGCGTCATCACCCAGGCGTGATTGAGATGACGAAACAGCGGCGCGTCGGCGAAGCGGACCGCGAAGTAGAACAGCGGCATCAGCGCCAGTCCCTGAAGGCTGTAGCGGGCGGTCTCCCGGAACACCGGATCACGGTAGATCAGGGAGACCAGCAGCGCCGCCGCGGCGCCGGCGAGCAGCGCCCATTGAGCCACCGACATCCGTCCTGAGGAAGAGCGCTGCCGCACCGGGGTCATGACCAGCGCCAGAATGCAGCCATAGGCGATCGAGTCGATGCGGGTGTCCGAGGCGTAATAGGTGCGGTCGGAGAAGAATTCCGGGGCGTGCACCAGATGGATGCGCCAGGCGAGGACGCCGAGACAGACGAGCCCGAGCAGCGCGCCGATGGTGCGCGGCCGCAGCACCGATCCGAGCAGCAGGGTCATCAGCAAGGGATAGACGATGTAGAAGTGCTCTTCGACCGCCAGGGACCACAGAATGCCGGTGCCGTCGGGAACCGTATTGCCTGGATCGAAGAACAGGCCGTAGTAGTTGGCGAAATACAGGACCTGGGCCGCCAGCCCCTTGGCGGTCATTCCGCCGTCCAGCAGGCCCGCGGCGGTGAGACCGTAAGCGATCGCCAAGGACAGCAGCAAAGGCGGCATCAGCCGGAACACGCGCCGCGCATAGAAGCTGGGAACGTCGAGCGCGCCGGTGCGCTCATGCTCGGCGAGCATGAGCGTGGAGATCAGGAAGCCGCTCAGGAAGAAGAAGATGGTGACGCCGAAGCCGCCGGGGACCATGGCCTGAAGTCCGGAATGGCCCAGGACCACGATCAGCACCGACAGCGCGCGGATGCCGTCGAGTGATGGAATGAGCAGGGATGCGCTGCCATGCGCGTTCTTCCCGCGTGACGCTGTCGGCGCGGCCGCACCGCCGTCGACAGCCGTCATCGGCGGCACGGCGGAAGCATCACGAAGGCGGCTGAACTCGAGAATGTTGGCCATGCTGTCCAAATGGAGTCGGAGAAACACCTAGCTTCGCAATTCTCGCGTCAGTACCGCGGCGATCTGTCCGCCGAGCGTCATCGCGTATCGGCTGCGGCGTGGCTGGCCCGCCAGAGCTGAGCCCGCTCCGCATCGATCCGGGCCGTCGCGGCGCGCTTGCCCAGGCGCAGGCAGGCGTGCTGATACGCGCGGAGGAAGCGCCGGAACTCGAGATCGTCGTAGCGCGGCAGGCCCGCCAGCCAGCTCCGGAAATAGCCCCACAGCATCGCTGCGCTGCCGATCAAGGCGGGATAGGCCGGCAGGTGATAGACCGCCACCGCGAACTGGTACAGCGGCGACGTTCCCATGAAGTACTGGCCGAAGCCCTTCCGCAGGCGTCCAGTCCAGATGCCCTTGTGACTGGCGCCCTGCGGCCGCAGATGGATGAAGCGCAGTGCTTCGGTATCGATGCTCTCGGCGATCCAGCCGAGCATGCGGCAGCGGTGGCAGTCGATGCCGTCCCACATGACCTGGCGCACGAAGCCGCCGATCTCCTGGAAGCAGGCGACGCGGTAGAACTTGGTCATCCCGACCGACATCTCGTCGCCGCAGACCTCAGGCTCCAGGGCGCCGGTCTGCGGGTGGACGAACCACGGCTTGCCTGAGGTGGTCCCGACCCGCGGATCGCTCTCCATTCGTTCCATCAGCAGCTCGAAGTAGCGCCCGGGCAGATCGAGGTCCATGTCGAGCTTGCAGAGATAGTCGAAATCCTCCAGCCGCACGCTATCCAGGCCGGAATAGAACGCCTCGATCACGCCAGGACCGACCTTGCGTCCGCCGCGATCGGCGCGGCGGATCACGCGCAGATAGGGCAGGCGCTGGGCGTACTCCTCGAGAATGGCGGGGGTGTCGTCGGTCGATCCGTCGTCCACCACGATCCATAGCGCCGGCGGCACCGATTGCGCAGCGACGCTGTCGAGAGTCCGGCGGAGGTACTGGCCCTCATCCCGGCAGGGCGAGACGAGCAGGTAGCGGCGCGATGGCGTCACGTATCAAATCCCTTGCGGAAGACGGAAGGACCGATGCAAACCTGCCGCGAGCAGGGGAGTCACCGGTCGCCTTTCAATAAATTAAATCGTGATTTAATATTATGTCATGGCGCGTGTCAAAGTCATGGTGTTTTTAGATCGGCGCGCCCTTTCAATGTGTGGTCGGTCCTGCGAGAAGGTCCCATGGATAGCGTCCGCCTCGTGATCCCCGGTTGCACTCAGGCTCAGTCCCGGTCGTCTGCACGGGTGTCGCGCCGGATCGATGCCGTGGGCATCCGGGCGCTTTGCACGGCAGCGCTTGCCCTGCTGATCCTCAGCGGAGCTGCCGAGGCCGCCGAGCCGGCCGCGTCCACCCGGCCGGCATTGGCCGGCAGTCTCCTGCCGGCGGAGCGCCTGGCCGCCTGGAATCCGGGGTTGATGTCAGCCGGCGGTATTCCGAGCCGCACCATCATTTATCGCACGCTGTCTCCGAGCGGGAGAGATGACAGCGGCGCGATCCAGGCCGCCTTGAACGCTGCGCCCGCCGGCCGGGTCGTGATGCTCAACCCCGGTACGTTCATCGTCAACGAGCCGCTCTTGATCAGTCGCCCGGTCACGCTGCGCGGCGCGGGCGCAGGTGCGACCAGGCTGGTGAAAACCAATGGCGCACGCGCACGAACGTCGGCCGTGATTGCCGGCACGAAGGGAATCCTCACGCCGGTCGACCCGAGCTCGTACAGTTATGATCCCAAGCCTGTCGTCATCGTCGGACCTTCGCGCTGGAACAATGGCCCCGACAGCAGCGCGTCGCAGAACCTGCTGGCCGACGGCGATCAGGGAACGTCGACCGTCACCCTCGCCAGCGCCGCGAACTTGAAGCCGGGCGATTTCGTCCTGCTCGACGAGGTCTCAGGCGCATCGTGGCAGGCGACGCCTGCCGGTTTTCCGGCGGGAGCGAAGGTCTGGCAAGGCGATCGCGTCGCCTGGAACATGCACGATCCGGTTCAGCCGGGCGATGACAATGGCGGGGCGAATGCCGGAGGTCCCTTTGACCAGACTCCCGGTGTGCTGCCGAAGCCGATGTCGTGGTTCGCCCGCGCCGACCGGGCGACCGCCGAGATCAAGGAGATCGCCTCGGTGACCGGGAGCACGGTGACATTCACCTCGCCGCTCACGATCAGCTATCGCAGGGATCACCAGGCGCAGCTCACGCCCTACAGCACCGACCCGAACAGCGGTCGCCACGCCGCCAATCATCGCGACATCCACGTTGCCAATGTGGGCGTCGAGGATCTGAGCATCGTCGGTGGAGCGGACGGCGCGTTGCGGTTCGAAGCCGCCGCTTACTCCTGGGCCAGATCCGTCGAGGTGACGCAGTGGCTCGGCGAGGGCGTGGCGATCAATAATTCGTTCCGGGTCGAGCTCCGCGATTCCTACATTCATACCGGCTCGTGGCCGCAGCCGGGCGGCGCCGGATACGCGATCAGCCTGGCGGCGGGCTCCTCGGAGGTCCTGATCGAGAACAACATCCTCGTCGACGTCTGCAAGAACATGGTGTTCCGGTCGTCCGGCGCCGGCAGCGTCGTCGGCTATAACTATGTCGACGACTCGTTCGATTTCGACAACCCCGGCTGGGTCGAGGTCGGCATCAACGCATCGCACATGGCCGGCGCCCATCACGTCCTGTTCGAAGGCAATCTGTCCCACAATGCCGACAGCGACTACACCCATGGCAACGCGATCTATCTGACCTTTTTCCGCAACCATCTCACGGGGCAACGCCAGCGCTTCGTCGATCGTTCAGGCATTCGAGCCGTGGGTCTCGCATATGGCTCGTGGTGGGATTCGTTCGCCGGCAACGTGCTGGGTCGGCCGGGACGCATGAGCGGTTGGACCTACGACGATCCTTCGATGCAGGCCGGCACGGCGGTTTGGGGGCAGGGCGGTGTCGGCAACGTCTGGATGCTTGGTTACGATCCGGAGCGATGGACCATGGCGCCAGACCCGAAGACGCTGGCCACGGTGATCCGCGGTGGCAATTTCGACTATCTCACCAGCAAGGTGGTCTGGACCGACGGCCTCGCGGCGCAGCCGCTCCCGGCGTCGCTGTATCTGAGCGCCAAGCCGGGCTTTTTCGGCAATCATCCGTGGCCCTGGGTGGATCCGACCGGCGATACGAAGCTGCATACGTTGCCGGCCAAAGCGAGATTCGATGCGGGCACGCCGTTCGCGGCGACGCCGGGAACAACGCAATAGAGCTGGCGTGAGGCTCCAACGGGTTTCCGTCAGGTGCGGACACCGAGTCGCGGCCGCCATGCCGGTCGTGTGCGGCTCCAACGAGCCGGTCGCCTGCTCACGGGCTGAGGAGAGGCGGGCATGCTCTGTTGCGACCTCCGCCAGTATCGCGCGGCCTCGACCGTGACGAGCACGAACACGACCCAGGACACGTCGAAAGCGCGCAGCCACAAGGTCTCGAGAAAATCATACAACATGACGAACAAGGCGACGGACAGCAGGATCCACGCTCGCTTGTAGTCGTAGCGCGCCACGCGACCGATGACGTGAACGGTGGCCGCCAGAAAGACGAGGAGAAAGGCAAGACCCACATAGCCCAGCTCGAGCATCGCATCATAATAGCCGTTGTGGGAGTTCGGCATGGCCTTCACCCAGCCAGGTGCCTCGGTGATGCTCGGTGCGTCTGCCCCGACCAGCCAGAAGCTCTGATAGCCCCATCCCAGGAGCGGCCTCTTCGCGATCTCCATCTCCGAAAAGGCCCATATGGTCGTCCGGCCGGTGAAGCTGGAATCGCCCGTCAGCAGATAGGCGATGCGGCCGGTCGTGAAGCCCGCGAGCTCGCCGAACATGAAGTAGCCAAGGATCATCGCGGTGAGAATCAGAATCGGCGCAAGCCGCAGCGTTCTCGCGATCGCGAGCGTCAGGATGGCCAGGACGGGAGCGACCAGAGCGAGACCGAGCGCAGTCTTCGAGCTCGAGAAGAAGATCAGGGCGATGGCAGCGACGGCAACGACGATCCCGAGCGCGCGGCGGGTTCCGGGATAGAGCAACTCGTGAATCGAGAGCAGGAACGCAATGGCGGCAAACTCGCCCAGCAGGTTCTTTCCTGAGAAATAGCCCTGGTAGCCGATGTCGACCAGCGTGTTGCCGTATAGCGCGTAGGTCGCATAGCCGCCGGGAAGCAATAGTATGTTGAGGATCACGCCGACCGCGAAGCAGAGGAACACTCCGCGCATGATGTTGGCGTTCGGGTTCGACAACAAGGCGGGCAGCACGACGGCGGTCAGAACCATCGCTTCCTGGACGAAGCGGACGAAGGCGAACTCGGGTTTGAATGCCCATCCGATGCTGGCGCCTGCCAATCCGAAGTAAGCGCAGAGAGCGATGATGTTGGGCGGAAGGGCAAGCCGGTCGCCGCGGGCCAGGCGTTGCATCGCAACGACGATGGCGACGGCTGCGAGGACCGGCCAGAAGACCCGGTTCTCAATCCGGCTCTCGAGCAGGCCCTGGAGCCCCGCCGACGGTGGGAAGCTGAAATAGATCAGCGGCTGAATGAGGGACGAGTAGGCGAAGGCCAGCACCGGTATCAGCGCGCAGACGTCGAACGTCCCCGCAGAGGCCCGCGGCCCGGCCGACATCGACGTCGTCGCTGAAATTCTCGGCATCACAATCTGGCTCAGACATTCGAACGGGGCGGCCGGGCCGGCAGCCGCCAGGAATATTGTCGAGCGATATTATCCAGAGATGCAATTAAATAAAAGCGCCTCGTTGTGCGCCTGGGAGACATTGCTGCGACTGCGCCGCAAATCTGCTCTGGTATTCACAAATAAATCGTATTAAATGCGTCGTGTGATTTAAAATTAAATAGTGATATTTTGGTCACCCGCCTCCGTCAGGGAGGTGCGGCCGGGGTCCGCAACCCGGCATCTTCGTGCGGCGGGGCAGATTGAGGGAGAGCGGCTGATGCTGACCACGCATGAATTGCAGGAGCCGGGATCCGCCCTCTATCGCGTGGGGCGCTCCGGGACGGGTCGCGGTCGGCCGGAGGCCGATGCCGCAGCCATGTCCGACCCCGCAGTTCCCGACGACCTCGCGCGCGACGTCTATTGCGTCCTCGGGATACCGGTCGATGCCATCGGCATGCGCGGCGTGCTGCGCCGCATCCGCGACGCTGCCCGACGCAGAACGCGGCTTCTCATCTCGACTCCCAATCTCAACTTCCTGGTCGCCAGCCAGTCGAACAGAAGCTTCAGGGAGTCGCTGATCCTGAGCGATCTCTGTACGGTGGACGGCATGCCGGTGGTCTGGATCGCCCGGCTGCTTGGGATTCCGATCAAGAGCCGGACGGCCGGCGCGGACATCTTCGACGCGCTGAAGTCGGAGGCCGGAGCAGCGAACGCGCTGAAGCTCTTTCTTTTCGGCGGCCCGGAGGGAGCCGCCGAACGGGCCGCCCGGACGCTGAACGGCCAGTCGGCGGGATTGCAGTGCGTCGGCTGGTCGAACCCCGGCTACTTGTCGGCCGAGGAGTTGAGCCGGGATCACATCATCGACGAGATCAATGCCAGTGGGGCCGACTTCCTGGTTGCCTCTCTGAGCAGCGTGAAGGGACAATCATGGTTGCAGCGCAACCATGAGCGTCTCGAGATTCCGGTCCGCGCCCACCTCGGTGCCGCGCTCAACTTCCAGGCCGGGACGGTGAAGCGTGCACCTGCAATCCTGCGTCGATCAGGCTTCGAGTGGCTGTGGCGCATCAAGGAGGAGCCCTATCTCTGGCGTCGCTACTGGAACGATGGGACGGCGATGCTCGGCCTCATGCTCACCCACGTGCTGCCGTTCGTGGTCTGGACCTGGTGGATGCGGCGCACGTATGAGCGGGGTGAGGCGCTGACCATCACGCAGGACTATGGAGCGCGAGCGGTCACGCTCAGCCTGTCGGGGCCCGCCGATGCGCGCCACGTGGACAGGGCCATCCCGGTTTTCCGTGCCGCTGCTGCGTCCCGCAAGCCGGTCACGCTCGATTTCTCGAACGTCTGCGCCATCGATGCGCGCTTCCTTGGATTGCTGCTGATGCTGAGGAAGCAACTGGAAGCCCATGGCTGCATAGCGACGTTCGTCGGCGTTTCGCCGCTGATGGCCCGCATCTTCCGCTTCGGCGGATTGGACCGGCAATGACAGGGGGAGGCTCGTCACCGATCGCATCACAGCTCCCGCAATCGGTGGTTCGATGATCGCCGCCGCGGCGCTCGCCGGCGTTGCGAAGGATTGCCTGAGCCGTGAGTCCGACCAGCGCCCCTCGGCTGATCGCCGCCCATGGAGTGACTCGTGTTCGGAGATTGAGCGTTGAGCGCTGCAAGTCCAAAAGGACGCGAGCTTCTGATCGACTTCTATCGAAGCTGCGCGATGCTGTTCGTATTCTATCATCACACAGCCAACGTCTTTCCGGACTCCGTCGATCTGTTCACGAAATTCAACCCCTTCGCCGAACTGTTCGTCGTGATCTCGGGGTTCATGGTCGGGTACGTCTATCTGCACAAGGAGAGACACGGAGAGCTCGTTGTCCGCGGGTTGAAGGTGCTCGCCGCCTATTTCGTCATCTCGGTGCCGGTCGCGATGGGCATGGCTGTCCTGGGGAAGAAGCGAGAACCGGTGGGGCAGGCGATTTTCGACGTTCTGACGTTCCAGTCCGAGCCGACCTGCATCACGATCCTCAAATTCTACGGGTTGATGTTCCTGCTGCTTCCGTTGATCCTGCTGGTGTTCAAGCGCCGCAGGCTCCTGGTGCTCGCGTTGTCGGCTGCGATCTTCGTGGCCTGCACCTGGTTCAGCAATACGACCACGGCAACCGAGTTCGAGAATCCAGCCGTCATTCTGTTGCTGTTCTCGCTCCAGGCGCAGATGTTCTTCATGATTGGCATCTGGCTCGGAGATCTCCATCGGTCCAACCGCTTGATCGGACCCGCGTTCTACACGGCGCTGGCGGGGATCTTCATCTTCGGGCTGCTGCTCGACTACGGACTCGGCTTTCCCAGCAATGGCGAAAAATACCCCTATCGGTTCGACAAGCTCCTCAACCTGCTTTGGACATTGCCGCTGCTGTTGGCGCTGTTGTGGGCGGTGTTCGCGCGCACCCGGCGATCGCCGGCGGTCGCGCTCATCCTCAACGTCGGCCAGAACTCGCTGATCGCGTTCCTTGGGTCGGAGGTGGTGCGGCAAGCGGTCAAACTCGCGCTCCTCCTGGGCGGCGTTCACCCGCAGGTCTACGGCCAGACAATGATGGGCCTGTTCGATGTGGTCCTGGTGACCGCGGTGCTTTGGCTCTACCGGGCACGCTGGCAGAACCGCCAGACAGTGCTGCACCCGCTCAGCGGGCCGTAGCGGCGTCTTTCGCCTGGAAGTGTTGCTCCAGTGCGCTTGCTCGAATCCTCCCGGGCGGCTTAGCTCATCGCTAACCATTGGCCGCTAGCCTCTCGAGACGCCCGAGGAGGCATGAACTGATGTGGGTGATAACGCTTCATTTTGCAGCCGGGGTCGTTGCCGGGACGATGTTCACGGTTCGCACGCTGCTGGCGCTCGCCGCGATCGTCTTCATGGAGTCTATCGCGGCTTCGATCGTCAGCGGGTTGTCGGCCGCGCTGTATGCCGGCGCCGGTCTGATTGCAGTCCAGGTGGGCTATCTCTCAGGCGTCTATGTCCGCAGCGCTCTGGAGCGTGCCGGCATCGCCCATCCCTCCATTCGCCCCGAGCACCAGCGCTGACGGCCGATCTCTTCTCTGTCACCGGCTCATTCGATGGCGCGCGCTGACAGACCTACTCGGCCATCACGCTCCCGTAACGAGCGTAATATTTATGGTTGTAGTAGTCGCCGAAGTGATTGGCGTAGCGCTTCAGCGCCTTCATGTTCGTCTTGTTGAGCACGACGCCGAACAGGGCATCGTAGACGTTGGGAGCTGTGTTCAGCGCGTGCTCGACCACCTCGGCCGGCGTGCGTCCCCATTCCACGACGAGGACGAAGCTGTCGAGCAGCGCGGAGATGGCGCGCGCGTCGACAACGGGCGCGAGCGGCGGAAGATCGACGATGACGTAGTCATAGGCTGCCCGCAGCTGCTCGAACAGCTTGCGCATCTGCTCGTTGCCGAGGATATCGCTGGTGTCGCGCTGTGCGGCGCCCATTCCCGGCAGAAAATCCAGGCGCGTCACCGGGTCGGTCCAGACTGCGTCTGCGAGCTGGCATCCTCCCAGGACGATGTCGGCGATCCCGGTGCCGGCATCGGGGGCCAGCATGGCGGAAAGCGACGGATTCCTGAGGTCGCAATCGACCACGATCACCCGCTTGCCTGAATTTGCGATGAGCTGAGCCAGCGACGCGGCGATGATCGACTTGCCTTCGTTGGGCAGGGCGGACGTCAGTCCGAAGACCTTCCGCGACGTCCGGCTCGGATCCTGGTCGATGGCGACTTTCAACGAGCGGATGGATTCGGCAAAGCGCGAGGTGGGCATGGCGGATGCGGCCCAACAGGTCCCGGGGCCTCTCGAGACCATGCGCTGGCTGCTGTCGGGTTCGGCCTTGTCGGGGTCGGCCTTGGCAACGGCGTTGACCGTCGCCTTCTTGGTGAACCTGTCGACTTCGCCTCGTTTGAGCAGAGGGACGACTGAGAGGCAGGGCAGGCGCAGGCGATCCTCGACCTGGTCGGTCGTCCGAAAGCTGCGGTCCTTGACTTCTGCGAGCAGGCCCAGGCCGCCGCCGAGCGCCAAGCCGCCGAACAGGCCGATCGCCATCAGCACGATGGACTTCGGCTTGATCTTCTTCTTCGGCGGCGTGGCCGTTGAGATCACCCGCGCCTTCGCAATCGGGAAGGAGCCCTGCTGGACTGAGCCCATGTAGCGCTGAAGGAAGGTGTCGTAGAGGGAACGATAGCTCTTGGCGCTGGTCTCCAGCTCGCGGAGGCTGAGCTCGGCCGCCCTGGTATCCTGCGACCGGACAACGGCCTGCGCCAGCTGCTTCTCGATCTCCTGCTGCTGCTGCTTGGACTCCTCGTAATCGTGCTTGGCGACGTCGGCAAGGCGCCGCACCTCGTCGACGATGGCCTGGCGGATGCTCTTCATCGTCGCGCGAATATTGACGACCGCGATATGATCCTTGCCATATTTGGCGGAATACTCGTACTCGCGCTTGGCGCTATCGAGATATTGCTGACGCAAGCTGTTGATGATGAGCGTGCTGTTCGAATTGCTCAAGGAGAGACCGTCGGGCGGATTGACGTTGCCGCTGAGCTCTGCCGGGGAGAAGTCGGAGACCGCGGCTACGCGGTCGATCGTCATATCGGCATTGCTCGTCGCGAGCATGTCGTCGAACCGATTGAGCCGGGTCATCAGCGAGGCGGTACGCGTGCGCACCGCCACCAGACGGTTGGTGAGCTCGGTGACCTGTTGCTGGTCCATGAACCTGCCGTCGGCCGAGACGATGTTGTACCGGCTTTTCAGCTCGTTCACGGAGCGTTCGGCGGCGGTCGCGTCGTTGCCGAGATCCTGCAGGCGGTCGTGAAGCCAGGCGGTGATTGTGCGGTGCTCGTTCGCCTCCGCCTTCAACTGCTGATCGAAATACTCCTTGACGATGGCGTTGGCGATCATCGCCGCCCGATTGGGGTCGCTGGCGCTGAAATCGACCTCGACGACCGTGCTCGTGCCAATTCTGAAGGCGTTCATCCTGCGCTGGAATTCGTCGAGGAGATCGTCCATCGAGGGCCCGTTCGGCTGCGGCGCCGAACTCACGAGGCGGCGAACCGCATCAACCGCACCATGCAGCGGGCTGGCTTTGCCGTTGAAGTCGGGATCGTCCGCCAGGTTGAGCTTGTCGATGACCGCTGTCGCGATCGACTTCGATTTAAGAATCTCGATCTGCGATTCCATGTCGAGCGGCGGCTCGTCCTGAACCGGCGGTTGCGGCTGCACAACTGCGGCTTTCGAGGTGCCGAGCATGATCTTGACGTCCGCCGAATAGGTGGGCGGTAGGATTTTCAGCAGGGCGAAGCTGGCCACGAGCGAAAGCACGGTGGTGATCGCGATCACCAGATAGTGCCGGCGCAGGAATCCCAGCGCCATGTCGAACGGTCCGGGTCCGCTACGTTCCCAACCTTGCTCCTGTGGAGAGGGGGAGGCAACCGTGCTCGCGTTAGGATTGTGCAGCATTTTTGTGAGGCTTTTCAGTTGCGCTTCGGACGTCGGAGCCGCCCGGTTGCCTGCGAGAACGAGGATCTTGTTTTATAACCATTAAATGATATTGGAGTGCCGCGCGATTTAATTTATATTAAATCTGATTTTGCTCAGCAAGTGGCTCTGCAAAATTAAATGTCGCCTGCGTGGAGGGCGTGCCTTGCGCCTGCGGCGGCCTTCTCGGCCGGCCGGATGGCGGCGTCCTGGTCGTCCGCATCCCGGTATTTGGCTGCCGCGTAACGGCTTGTAACAGTCGCTCCCGGCCCATTGCCAAGCCGCGGGTTTTGGGCATCAGTCCTGGCGATGAGCATGCCTGCGGCCACGCTTTTGATGGTGGAGGACGACCCGGAGATCAGCCGGCTGGTCAGCGATTTCATGCGCCGGGAAGGGTTCGAGATCGAGGTCGCCGCCACGGCGCCGGCGATGGATGCCGTGCTGCGAAGGCTGCGGCCTGATCTCATCATTCTCGACCTGATGCTGCCGGGAGAGGACGGGCTTTCGATCTGCCGCCGGCTGCGGCAGAGCGACGACATTCCCATCCTGATGCTGTCGGCCAAGAGCGACGAGATCGATCGCGTGGTCGGGCTGGAGCTCGGCGCCGATGATTACATGGTCAAGCCTTTCGGACCGCGCGAGCTTCTGGCCCGCGTTCGCGCGCTGCTGCGGCGCTCCCAGGCGAGCCCACCGCGTGACGCGAGCCGGCGTTTCGGTTTCGACCGGTTCGTGGTCGATGTCGATGCCCGCAGCATCGAGATCGTGGATGCCCAGGCCGCGCCGATCCAGCTGACCTCGGCGGAATTTGACCTGCTCGCCTGCTTCGTGCAGCGGCCACGGCGGGTGTTGAGCCGCGACCAGATCCTGGACTGGACGCGCGGCCGCGCCGCCGACCCGTTCGATCGCACCGTCGACATGCTGATCTCGCGGCTGCGGCGCAAGCTCGATGCCGCAAGCCCGGGAACGAACCTGATCACCACCGTCCGCAACGGCGGATACCTGTTCACGGCGACGGTGAGGCCGGTGGCGTGATGATGCGGCTGACGCTTGCGATGCGTATCGGCCTCATCGTCATCATCGGCCTGCTGGCGATCTGGATCGTCACCTTGGCGCGGTTCTACCGCGCCCGTACCGCCGAGCTCGAAGGCGCGACGCCGCCGCCGACGCGGCTGGCCGCGCTCGCCGAGCTGATCGAACGAACGCCCGGGACGGAGCGGGGCCGGGTCGTCGATGCCGTGTCCTCCGACCGCTTCGAGGTCCGGCTGGTCGGGGCTGACGCGGCGGTCCGGCCTCCGCGGACAGAGCCCGCGCCGGTCCGGTCCGGATTGCGCGACGCCTATGCCCGCGCGCTGGGTGCGCGCCCGCTGACCATCACCTCCGTGCCCGAGCCGGAGGGTCGGTGGTTGCCCCGGCTCGCGCGGGCGCCGCAGAATGCCCTGGAGTTTCGCATTGGCCTGAACGGCGGCGATGTTCTCGTCGTGGACTCGCGCTCGTCGCTGGTGCTGACCCAACAGGGGCTGCCGATCGGCTTCGGCGCAGGCCTGTTCGGAACGGTGGTCGCGCTGCTCGCGCTCCTGATCATGCAGCGTGAGACGCGGCCGCTGGTGCGCCTTGCGGCCGCCGTCGACCGGGTCGACCCCGGCGGGGCGGCGGTACCGCTGCCCGACGTCCGCCGCAATGCGCCAGAGGTTCGCGCCGTGGTCACGGCGTTCGGACGACTGCAGGACCGGCTCGGCGATCTGATGCAGGCGCGCATGGCGCTGGTCGGCGGCATTGCTCACGACGTTCGCACCTTTGCCACGCGGCTGCGGCTGCGTGCCGACCTGATTCCGGATGACGCCGAGCGGCAGCGCGCCGTGGTCGATATCTCCGACATGATCCGTCTGCTCGACGACGCGCTGCTCGCGAGCAGGGCGGGTGCCGGCGAGCTGCCGCAAGAGCTTATCGCCTTCGACGAGCTGGTGCGCGCCGAGGTTGAGGATCGCCGCGCGCATCGGGCGCGGGTGCGCTTCGACCATGCAGGCGACGGGCGCGAGCTGCTGATGCTGGGCGATCGCGTCGCGCTGCGCCGTATCGTCGCCAACATCATCGATAACGCGCTCAAATATGGCGAGGCGGCGCACGTCTCGCTGCAACGCCAGCCGGAGCACGCCGTGCTGACGGTCGATGACGAGGGGCCTGGGATTCCCCGGGACCAGCGCAAGGCCATGCTGGAGCCGTTCACGCGCCTGGACACGTCGCGCAATCGCGGCACCGGCGGAGCCGGGCTCGGGCTGGCGGTGGTGCGGACGCTGGTGGAGGCCCATCGCGGCAGCATCGAGATCACCGACGCGCCGCGCGGCGCCCGCATCGTCGTGCGGCTGCCGCTGTTTCTCGACGGACCCGGCGACGTGCATTCCGATCCGGCGTGATCGACGGCGGCGTGATCGGGGCGCTGTCTTTGAGTGGTGGCAATCCGCCGTTATTCTCGTAAAAGTTGAGGATGACGACGTAGCGGGCGGGAAGGATGCCATGGCCTCCGTCGTCGCCTCACGTGAGGTCGACGATGCGCCTTGCGCCGCTTGATGATCGCGTGGAGATTGTGATAGGTATTCGATGCATCCTCATTGCATCGCCACGCGGATTGAACTGGGCGCGGCGCCGATTTTGTAAACCCATAGTACCGAATGTCATTCAACCGCACGGGCCGCGCGGACCGCGGACCCGTGCGCCGATGGACGACGTCGTACCGGCTCGCCCGGGCACGAACGTCCGAGGTCAGGGCAGGATCATCGACATGGCAGCAAGAAAGACCCGCGTGGCGATATTGGGCGGCGGCATCGGCGCGTTGAGCGCAGCCTTTGCCTTGAGCGAGATCGATCCGCGCGGCGAGCGCTACGAGATCACCCTGTATCAGCTCGGTTGGCGGCTCGGGGGCAAGACTGCCAGCGGACGCAACGCCAAGCAGGGCCAGCGCATCGAGGAGCACGGGCTGCATATCTGGGCCGGCTTCTACGAGAATGCCTTCACCATCCTGCGTGCAGCGCTGAAGGCACTCGATGCGCCGCCGAGCGATCCGATCAGGACGATCGATGATGCGTTCAAGCGGCAGAACGAGATCTTCTACGCCGAGGACATTGACGGCCAATGGTTGCCCTGGCCGTTCTGGTTCCAGCCGGATGTCGATGAATCGGTCTATCCTGGCCGGGACAGCCTGTGGGCACCCTCCGACAACATCGTGCCGCCGCTCTCGACCCTGCTGCTGCGGACCATCGCGAGCATCATCTTCAACCTGAACTACTACCTCGACGACTGGCCGGGCGACCAGAATGCCGAGCTGGCGAAGGTGATCGCCGCCATGCCCGCCGAGCGGCGGGCCCGGCTGGCGGCCGTTGCGCCTGATGGCAAGGGCCATCCGCTGCTGCTGCTGGCCCACCGCGTCGGCGAGAAGCTGCACAGTGACGTCGAAGCGATCCGCCGCGATGCCCAGGGCGACATGGCAGCGCTGCTCCATGCGTTTCGCGGCATCGTCAAGGAGCACCAAACGATCGACGGCCTCGAGGAAGGCCTGCGGCGGCTGTTGATCCTCACCAATCTCGGCATCTGCATGCTGCTCGGCATCATCGAGAACGACTGCCTGACGGACGGCCTGGAGGTTCTTGACCGGTACGAATTCCGTAGCTTTCTGGCGCAGCAGGATGAAGAGGCTGCCAACAACGCCATCGTGACCGCTCTTTATGAATACATCTTCGCCTTTCGCAACGGCTCCCGCGAGCCGTCGCAGCAGCAGGTGTCGGCCTGCTCGGCCGTTCAGGGACTGCTGCGGCTGTTCTTCACCTACAAGGGCGCGTTCTTCTATAAATCCGTCGTTGGCATGGGGGATACGATCTGCACGCCGATCTACCAGGTGCTGGCGCGGCGCGGCGTGAACTTCAAGTTCTTTCACAAGGTCACGAGTCTCGAGCCGACCGAGGACGGCAGCAACATCGCGACCATCCACATCGACAAGCAGGTCGAGTTCGTCGATGGCAAATATGATCCCCTGGTCCTGGTGAAGGATTACTGGTGCTGGCCGTCCGAGCCCAAATGGAAGGAGATCGAGAACGGCGAGTACTACGAGCTGAAAGGCTACAATTTCGAGAACGCCTATGGTCCTCCCAACCCGCCGCAGCCGCCCCCGGCGGCGCGGCTCAGCCTGCAGCTCGGCGAGGATTTCGACAAGGTGGTCCTCGGCATCTCGGTCGGCGCGCTCAATGAGATCTGCCAGTCTCTGGTGCAGCAGAAGCCGGCCTGGGCCGACATGGTCGCCAATCTCCCAACCGTGCGCACCATGGCGCTGCAGCTCTGGCTTGACTGCGCGGTCGCAGACCTCGGCGGTCCCTATGTGGCGCCTGGACCGTCGCTCGAGACGATGGGACCGATCGTCACCACCTGCAAGCCGCCGCTCGACACCTATTCCGACATGTCGCAATTGCTGCCGGCCGAGGACTGGCCGGCGCCGGGGCCGCGCTCGGTCGCCTATTATTGCGCCATCATGAGCGACGAGAGCGCGCCGAACAATGAAGAGCTGGCTGCTGATTATGTGAAGAGCGCATCCAACGATTGGATGACCTCGTGGCTCGACACGCTGTGGACCAACATCGGCAGCGGCAGCACGTTCCGATGGGATCTCCTGCACGCGCCGAGCGACATCAGCGGATCGGCGCGGCTCGACTTTCAGTTCTGGCGCGCCAACATCAATCCGAGCGAGCGCTACGTGCTGAGCCTGCCGGGCACGCTGCGGCATCGGATGGAGCCCGGCAAGTCCGGCTACGACAATCTCTTCCTCGCCGGCGACTGGACCCGCGTGCCCGAGATCAACGCCGGATGCGTGGAGGTCGCGGCGATGTCCGGTCTTGCCGCCGCCTCGGCGCTGTCGGGCGTCTACATTCCGATCGTCTCGACCAGTCCCGAACCCTACATCACCAACGCCTACGTCAACTACGCCGGATGGATCACGCTTCCGCCGGCTCCCTACCTCTGCAACGACTCGACCTTCTACGGCTTCGCCGTGCCGGCCGACCTCGGCGCCTGCCAGCGATTTCTCGACCGCTCCTTCAACCGCGTCGCCGGCCGCGACCAGTTCCGCGTGATGCTGGACATGGCCTTCGTCAACGTCATCCAGGTGCGCAAGAGCCAGGCCGCCACGCCGCCGTTCGCGGAGCAGGGGACGATGTCCGAGACCGATATCGGGCTGTGGCTCTTGGTGGGCAGCTACGAGCGGGGCGCTTTGCTGCCGAAATCGATCGGTTTCGTGCCGGCCTATCTGTTCGTGGACAATGCCTGGTCGGTGGTTGCGGGGCAGGAGCTCTGGGGCTTTCCCAAATATCACGCGACCATCGCCCAGCCCGCCAGCGCACCATCAAACGATCCGTTCGACGTCTCGGGGCTGGCGATTGCCAGCTACGGGCCGGAGGCCCACGCCTCCCAGCAGCGCATCATCCGAATCGAAGGCTCGGCGGGATCGACCCCGACGGCAGCGGCCTCTCCGGCGGATGCATTCCGGCAGCTCTGTGCCGGGGCCGACCAAGAGCGAATGAAGCAGCTCACGAGCGGGCCGGGCATGGCGTCGTTCCTGGGCGGCGTCTGGGGCCTGCCGATCCCCGTGTTCTATCTCAAGCAGGCGCGGTCGGCGGACAGCCTCACCGCGGCGAGCTACAAGACGCTGTTGAACGGCGCGCTCGACCTGACGGGGCTGCGCAGCTGGCAATTGCAGTCGGGCAACTGGTCGATCGAGATGAGCGCTCTCGACAGCCTGCCGTTCATTCGCGACCTCGGGCTCGGCACGCCCGTCGACGGCAAGCTCGTGCTGACCGCGACCACGCGCATCTGGGCCGAGATCGATTTCACCGTCGCCATGGCCAGCCCCATGGCCTGAGCAGCTCGTCACGCCGATTGTCGCCTCGGCGCGTCATCGTCGATGGCGGCGAGCCGCGCCGCTGCCCGGCGCAGGAACGCCGACGCGCCTTGCGCCTCGGCGACCGTGACGGCCTCGCGTAGCGCGGCCGTCACCTGCCCCGGTGCGGTGTCGGGCAGGGCGGCCAGGATCTCGGCGCGCCGCCGATGCAGCGGCGACAGGAAATAGCCGTCGCCATAGCGCCGCGCGGCGTCGATCGCCGCGTCGATCGTCTGCATCGCCTCGGCCGTCTTGCCGACGATCAGTTGCAGGCCGGCGACCTCGCCGAGATAGAAGCAGGAGAAATGCATCATGCCGAGCGTCTGGAACGCCGGCAGTGCCTCGCACGCAGCCGCGAGCGCCTCGTCTGGATTCTTGCCGAGATGGCCGCGGGCGTGTGCCTCCAGGCTGCCCGCCACCAGCTGATAGAGCGGATAGCCATGGTCGCGGCAGATGCTCAGGGCCTCCTCGGTCGCGAGGAGGACATCCTCATAGTCGCCGCGTGCGAGCTGATAGAAGGCGAGCCACGACAGCGCCCAGGCGAGGTCGAACGGACGTCCGAGCCGGCGCGCATGCGCGATGAGATCGCTGGCGATCGCGGCCGCGCCGGCATCGTCTCCCATCGCATGCAGCACCTGCAGCAGCGAGGCCTGGCCGGCGACCAGTGGATCCTGCGAGGACAGTTGCGGCAGCCGCGCGCCGTCCGACACCTGATAGAGCTGCACCGCGGCGGCCAGCAGCCGGCGCGCGGCGGGGAGGTCGCCTCTGGCGAAGAGAATGTAGCCCAAGGCAATGCCGCTCTCGATCCGGTGCTCGGGGAGGCCGGTCCGCTCGCCGATTCCCAGGCACAGATGCGCCATCTCCTCGGCACCGTCGAGATCGCCCGCGATGATCAGGAAACTGCAGATGCCGCGCAGCACGGCGAACAGACCGGCGGTGTTGCCGAGCGCGTCGCAGATCGCCCTTGCCTCGGAGAGCGCCTTGCCGACCTCGGGCACGGTGTAGCCGCGCGAGGCGGCGAGGCTGACGGCAAGCCCGATCAGGAGCTCGAGCTCCAGTCCGGCGCGCTCGCCCTCGGCGGATTGATGACGCAGCAGGTCGAGCGCCGTTTGCAGATGTCGTGCCGCTTCGACATGCGCGGCGCGCGAGGCGGCACGCCGACCCGCGGCCGCCCATAATGGGATGGCCTCGGCGATCACGCCACTCTCGGTGAAATGGTAGGCCAGCAACTCCGGCTCGGTGTCCCGCGTCTCGGGAAAGCGGTCGCGCAGCACGGCCGCGATCCGGCCGTGCAATGTCTGGCGTTCGCGCCGGAGCAGGGACTCGTAGGCGGCGTCGCGGATCAGCGCGTGCTTGAACGTGTAGAGGCTGTCGGGCGGCGCGCCGCTGCTCTCCACGAGGCCGGACTTGACGAGCTGATCCAGGCTCTCGCCGAGCCTGGCTTCGGGCTCCGCCACGATGGCCGACAACAGATCGTAGCTGAAGCGGCGGCCGATGGCGGCGCCGAGATTGGCGATCCGTCGCGCCGGTCCCAATCGGTCGAGCCGCGCCACAAGGGAATCCTGCACCGAGGCGGGGATGGCTACGCTCGCATGACCGTCCCAAGCCGGCGCCGCCGAGGCTTCGATGACGTACTTCGCGAGCTCTTCCAGGAACAGCGGGATGCCCTCGCCGCGGCTCACGATCTGGTGCAGCGTCGTCGCGGGCAGCGCGGCCGAAGCGGCCACATGGGCGCAGATCCGCTCGGCGTCGCCGTGACTCAATCGTCCGAGCTGGAGCCGCGTGACCTGCGGGCTCGCGGCCCAGGGCGGCTCATATTCGAGCCGCGCCGTGACCACGATCAGCCAGCGGCGTTGTCCGGCGCGCCGGATCGCCCGATCGAGCAGCTCCAGCGTGGTCGTGTCGCTCCAATGCGCGTCTTCCAGCACCAGCAGCGCGGGCCCGGTCGGCACCATCAGGTCGATCAGCCGGAGCAGCGTCTCCCGCGTGACCTCCGAGCGCTTCTCGACGGTCATCGTCTGCAGGGGACCGTCCGGCTCGGGAGCGACGCCCAGGACATCGGCGAGCACGGCGCGCGCCGTGGCATCGCCGACGCCGTGCTCGTTCATGAAGCGATCGAGCTTGTCGCGACGCGTCGCAGCGCCGTCGGAGCGGTCGAAGCCGGCGATGAGCGCGAGCTGTTCCGAGATCGGATACAGCACGCTGTCACAGCGGGTGGGGCTGCAGTACCAGATCATCTGCAGTTGGGAGACGTCGGCCACGCGCCGGCGCAGCTCCTCGACCAGCCGCGACTTGCCGATGCCCGGCTCGCCATGGAGCAGCACCACTTGTCCGCTGCCGAACCGCGCCGCCGCCCAGCAATCGAACAGACGCGCCAGCTCCTGGTCGCGTCCGACCAGAGGGGAGCTTTCGCCGCGAATGCGGGCGTGGAAACGGCTCGCGACGGCGGCTTCTTCCAGCACCTCGAACGCCTCGACCGGTGCGGCGAATCCCTTCAGCGCGAACGTGCCGAGATCGCGGAAGTCGAACATGCCGCGCGCGATGCGCTCGGTCGTCCGGGCCACGACGATGCTGTCGGGGGCGGCGATCGATTGCAGCCGCGCCGCGAGATTCGGCGTCTCGCCGACGATGTCGACCGGGCGACCGTCGGCGCGGGGTAGCAGGTCGCTGACCACGACGAGGCCGGTGGCGATGCCGATGCGCAGACGCAGCGCCTGTCCGTGCGGCGCCTCGAGCCGGCCGACGGCGTCGCGCAGGGCGATGGCGGCGCGGATCGCGGTGGCCGCGTCATCTTCCCCGGCACGCGGATAGCCGAAATACGCGAGCACGCCGTCGCCGGCATATTGCGTGATGGCGCCGCCATGGCGGCCGATGACGTTTTCGCAGGTCGTCAGGAAGGCGTCGATGACGCTGGTCATATCCTCCGGATCGAGCCTGACGGTGAGCGAGACGGAGCCGACGAGATCGCAGATCAGCGCCGTGACCTGCCGCCGCTCGGCGCGATGCATGCCGAGCAGGCGCGAACTCGTCGTCGTATCGGATGACGGCTGCCGCAACACCCCGCCGCACCCGCCGCATACGTCCGAGCCCGGTGGATTGGGGCGACCACAGGTTTCACAATCCATCTGCGTTCGGGCTCCCGGACACGGCTACGGAATGCGAATGAGCGCGAAGCGCGGAGCTGGCGATGCGGGCGCGGTCACGGCGTCCGTATCGACCGACGTCGCGCGCCGAGCGCGATGCATCGGTTTGCGGTACTGGCATTTTGAGCGCGACCAGGACCGGCTGATCATGTCCAACTCATAGCGCATTCGTGGCAAGGTAGCAACGGTGCCGCAATACTCGCGATCGCTCCGGGGAGCGGGAACGATGTCGGACGGCTCCCTCGGGAGTCCTCGATGCTGGCGGGACCGTTCAAGGCTGCGACGATTTGCCTTCGATGTGGGCACAACAGGTCGCCTCTCCTGCGGAGAGAGTCGCGCATGATCTCGCGATCCCGCGGCGGATGCCCCGTCCGGGTGATGCATCGTGAGGCCCTCGGGAAGCGTGAGGGCGCAGGGAAGGCCGGACCTCGACTGAGGCCCGTGGCCCGCCTGCGAAAAAAAATGCAGGCGGCAGGTACCACAGGTCAGCCGGAAACCCGGCCCTCCCTGCGCGATGGTTGAACGGCTGCTTCGCTTTCTCCCTGGTGCGCCGGGCTTTCTGGCCACCATCCCCACGCGAAGCAAAGCCTCGACGTGAGTTGATATCAGCATCGGGATATCAGGACCGAGCGACTTGACCGTGCGTGGCGGATTGTTCGTCGGCGCGAGCAACCCGCGCTGCAATCCACCACGCCCACCGCTCCCCGCCTCGCATGTCGTGACGACCGCGATACGCCCCTCAGCTCGAGACGGGATGTGGGGATAGAACCATGATTTCCGGAAAAACGAAAGCGAAATATTTTGGGCGCGGGGACTGGACAGGCCAAATCAGCTTGATCGCGCAGCGGAAATCAGTTTCTCGGCGCATTGAGCATCCAGCGGTTGCGCCGCCCGTCCGAGCCTGAGATTTGCTGGTCCGACGCTGACGCGTCGTCCTGAAATGACGAAGAGGGTGACCGAGGCGCCTGGCTGCGCCGCTCTGTCACGGCCAGTCGGCGAAGTTGAGGATGGCCCGTGACTGGCCGTTGGTCCGCTGCGACGAAACACCTTTGCGCCACGCGCCCGGTGATTGACCGGTGTGCCTGACGAAGAAGCGGTTGAAATAGGCGCTGTCCTTGAAGCCGAGCGCGAAGGCGATCTGCTTGATCGTCGCGGTGGTGGTTTCGAGCCGGGTCGCCGCCTCCTGAATGACGCGTTGCTGAATCAGCGCGCTCGGTGACCGCTGCAGCACGCGGGTACACAGCGCGTGCAGGCGATCCGGCGTTACGCCGAGCAGCGCAGCGTAGTCGGCGACACGCAGTTGCTGATGAAAGCGTTCCTCGACGAGCCGGCGAAAGCGGCTCAAGATCTCGGCGCTGGAGCCTTGCGCCTCGCCGGCGCTCTCGTCGGCAAACAGCCGCCAGAAGCGCAGCACGCACAGGGTCAGCTCCGATGACATGATCGAGGCCGCGCCGCGCCGTGAGGGATTTTCGATCTCGGCTGCGATCGCCGCCATCGAGCGCGCGATGACCGCGGCGAACTCGGCCGCGACGGAGAAGGCCAGGACGGCCTCCGTGCCTGCGAGGTCGAGATAGGCGGGCTCGGCCGAGGAGGGCAGGTGGCGGTGCCAGAGCCCGGAGCGCAGCCGCAGGAGATGGCCGGCGGAACCGGCCGCGACGTCGAGATGCTCGGCCCCTCCCGCCGGTACCCAGACCAGCGCCGCACCGGCCCAGATCTGGATTTCGTCTTCGGCGAAGCGCACGGAGGCCGTTCCGGCGGTCAGGCAGAGCAGGTGGACGAACGGCCGCGCGGCATCCGAGCGCAGGGCCCAGCGCCGTGCCTCGAAATGCGAGGGAATGGCTTCGGCCCCGAGCGCTGCCGGGGTGCCACGGGCCGTCGGCGGCAGCGTCCGAGGCGCGGCATTACGCGCAATCGCCGCCCCAGAAAAGTGCACTCTTTTACCGGAACTGTCCATTGCGCCACCCAAGCCTGCGGTGTTTCCCTCGTCAAGTCCCGACGACCGCAAACAAAAACCGCGGACGACGGTCGGGGCAGAGGAACGTCACCGATTCACCCGCGCGGTCCGCGCGCGTGAACATGGGAGGAGGACAGACAGATGACTTCGACCAACCGTCGTCAGGTGTTGCGGATCGCGGGGGCGGCGATCGCAGCCGGCTTTGCCGTATCGGCCGCACAGGCACAGTCGCAGGACAAGATCCGCATCGGCTATGCGATCTCGAAGACCGGCCCCTATGCCGGCGGCGCCGGCATCACCACGCTGCCCAACTATCAGCTCTGGGTGAAGGACGTGAACGCAGCCGGCGGCATCAAGCTCGGCGACAAGCGGCTGCCGGTCGAGATCGTCGAATATGACGACCGCAGCTCGTCGGAAGAGGCGGTGAAGGCGATCGAACGCCTCGCCAACCAGGACAAGGTGGACTTCATCCTGTCGCCCTGGGGCACCGGTCTCAACCTCGCGGTCGGTCCGACTCTCAACCGGCTCGGCTATCCGCATCTCGCGGTGACGTCGGTGACCGACAAGGCGCCGGAGCTCGCCAAGCGCTGGGCCAATGCCACCTTCTGGCTCGGCACCTCGGCGCAGATTTCCAATGCGCTCGCCGAGCTGCTCGGCAAGCTCAAGAGCGAGGGCAAGATCGGCGGCACCGTCGCGATGGTCAGCGTCGCCGACCAGTTCGGCATCGAGCTCGCCGCCGCCGGGCGCGAGGCCTTCAAGAAGGCCGGACTGACCGTCGCCTACGACAAGACCTATCCGATGGGGTCGCAGGATCTGCAGCCGCTGCTCAAGGATGCGATCGCGAGCAACGCCGATGCCTTCGTCGCCTTCAGCTATCCGCCGGATACGATCGGGCTGACAGAGCAGGCGCAACTGCTGAAGTACAATCCGAAGATCTTCTATGTCGGCGTCGGCACGGCGTTCCCGCTGTTCAAGGGCAAGTTCGGCGCGGGCAGCGACGGCGTCATGGGCATTGGCGGCTGGAATGCCGACGCGCCCGCGCTCAAGGACTATCTCGCCCGCCACAAGGCGGCGACCGGGCAGGAGCCGGATCGCTGGGCGAGCCCGATCACCTATGCGAGCCTGCAGGTGCTGCAGCAGGCGATCGAAAAGGTCGGCAAGGTCGATCGCGCCGCGGTCGCCAAGGAGATCCGCGAAGGCACCTTCGACACGATCATCGGCAAGGTGAAGCTGAAGGACGGCCTGCTGCAGGAGGTGTGGGGCGTCGGCCAGTGGCAGAACGGCGAGTTCTATGCGCTGGCGCCGGCCTCGCTGCCGGGCGCACGCGCCGCTGTCGTGCCGAAGCCGGAATGGAAATAGCCGGAACGAGGTCGTGAGCTCGCGGGCGCGCGTGATCCGGCGCGCGTCCGCGGGCCTCGCGCAAGAGGCACGCGCCCCATGCTGATGTTCGACATCCTGCTGCCCGGCCTGGTGCTGGGGGGCATGTATGCCCTGATCGCGCTCGGACTCACGCTGCAATATGGCGTCGCGCGCATCATGAACCTGTCCTATGGCGAGTCGCTGGTCGCGGCCGCCTTTGGCACGCTGTCGCTCTATTCCGGCCTGCAGCTGAGCCCGCTGCTGGCGCTGCTGCTCGCGATTCCCGTGGCGGGGCTGCTGAATTGGCTGCTCTATCGTCTGCTGCTGCAGCGTCTGATCCGCCGGAGCAAGGACGCCGGCGCGCAAGAGGTTGACAGCATCCTCGTCACCTTCGGCGTGCTGTTCGTGATCCAGGGCGTCATGCTGGTGGCCTTCGGCGGGCAGTATTACAGCTATAGCTATCTCTCCATTCCCGTGACGGTGCTCGGCTCGACGCTCGCGGTGAACCGGCTGGTCGCGCTCGGTTTCGCCGCGCTGATCGGCACCGGCGTCTATCTCGCGCTGACGCGAACAAGGATCGGCACAGCCGTGCGTGCCGTCGCGGTCGATGCCAATGCCGCGCGGCTGGTCGGCATCGATGTCGCTTGGCTCGCGGGCCTGGCGTTTGCGTTCGGCGGTGGACTGGTCGCGGCCGGCGGCGTGCTGGTCAGCATGTTCCTCACCTTCAATGCCTCGATGGGCGTCGTGTTCACGATGAAGGCGCTGGTGGTGGTGATCATGGGCGGCGTCGGCAACGTCATGGGCGCGCTGGCCGCAGGGCTGCTGCTCGGCGTCGTCGAGACCGCGGTGGCGCGGCTGGTCGATCCCGGGCTGACCTTGGCGGCGACGTTTGCGATGTTTCTGGCCGTGCTGCTGATCCGGCCGACCGGACTGTTCGGAAAGGCGGCGTCGTGATCAGCCCCGGCAAGATTCTCGCCTGGTGCATCGGGCTCGTCGGCGTTGCCGCGGCAGTTGCGCTGCCGCTCTACGCCAACGGCTACTATCTCGCGCTCGGCATCAGCATTCTCTATTTCACCGTGCTGGCAACCGCCTGGGCAATGTTCTCCGGGCCGACCCGCTACGTCTCGCTGGCGACGGCTGCGTTCTTCGGCATCGGCGCCTATACGGCGGCGGTGACGGGCGAGACGCTGAGCTGGCCGCTGCAACTGATGACCGCTGCGGGTGTCGGCGCTGTCGTCGCGGCCATCACCGGCCTGTCGACGCTGCGGCTGTCCGGCATCTACTTCATCATCTTCTCGTTCGGCCTCGCCGAGCTGATCCGCCAGCTCGTGATCTGGTACGAGGTCAACATTCACAAATCGGTCGGCCGCTATCTGTTCAGCGACATCACCCAGGAGATGCTGTACTGGCAGCTCTGCGCGTTGACGGCGCTGGTCTTCCTCGCCGGCTTTCTGCTGACGCGCTCGCGCTATGGCCTCGCGCTGCGCGCGATCGGCGCCGACGAGACCGCCGCGCGCCATTCCGGCATCGATGCGACCGCGGTGAAGCTCGGGGTCTTCATCCTCAGCGCGGTGTTCATGTCGGTGACCGGCGCGATCATGGCGCCGCGCTGGACCTATATCGATCCGGCGATCGCGTTCAACCCGATGATCTCGTTCCAGGTCGTGATCATGGCGCTGCTCGGCGGCGCGGGATCGCTGATCGGCCCGGTGCTCGGCGTCATCCCGCTGGTGCTGCTGTTCGAGGTGCTGACCGCGGCGCTGCCCAATCATTTCAGCATCGTGCTCGGCCTCATCTTCATCGGCATCGTGATGGCGCTGCCGCGCGGTGTGATCGGGCTCGTCGACAGCACCTGGCGGCGGGAGCGCCGGGTCGTGCCCGCGAAGCCCGAGCAGGACGGTCGGCCGCTGCTCGTTGCGGAGGCCGTCGGCAAATCCTTCGGCGGCCTGCGCGCCGTCGACAGTGTGAGCCTTGACGTCCGCGCCGGCGAGATCCTCGGCGTGATCGGTCCTAACGGCTCCGGCAAGACGACGCTGCTCAACATGCTCTCGGGCGCGCTCGTGCCCTCGGCCGGCACGATCCGCTTCGGCGGCATCGTCATCAGCGGTCTCGCGGCACACCGGATTGCGCGGCTTGGTCTCGCCCGCACCTTCCAGTTGGTGCGGGTGATGCCGGACCTGACGGTCGCCGAGAATGTCGCGGCGGCGGCGTTGTTCCGCACGCGCCAGACCGGTGCGGCCGCAGAATCGATCCATGAGCTGCTCGCCCTGGTCGGCCTCGATGGCATGGCGGAGATGCCGGCGGGCGACCTCACTTACATCGACCAGAAGCGGCTGGAGCTGGCCCGCGCGCTGGCGCTGCATCCGCGTCTTGTGCTGCTCGACGAATGGCTGGCTGGGCTCAATCCGACCGAACTGGAGACCGGCATCGAGCTGATCGCCTCGCTGCGCGACCGCGGCATCACCATCGTGATGGTCGAGCATGTGATGGATGCGATCCGCGCGCTGTGCGACCGCTGCGTGGTGATGAGCGCGGGCGTCGTGATCGCGCGCGGCACGCCGGACGAGGTGCTCGCCGATCCCGCGGTGATCACAGCCTATCTCGGAGAGCCCGATGCTTGAGATCAAGCGGCTGTCGCACGCCTATGGCAAGCACCAGGCGCTCACCGATGTCGCGCTCGAGGTCGCGCGCGGCGAGATCGTCGCCATCCTCGGCGCCAATGGCGCCGGCAAGTCGACGCTGCTGAAGGCGATCGCCGGACTGATCCGGCCATCGGCCGGGTCCGGGATCCGGCTCGGCGGGACGGACATCGGCTCGCTCGCGCCGCATCTGATCGTCGAGCGCGGCATCGCGCTGGTCCCGGAAGGCCGCGGCGTGTTCGGCGATCTCACCGTCGCCGAGAACCTCCAGCTCGGCGCTTATCCTTCGCGCGCCCGCGACGGCGAGGCCGCGCGGCTGGCGCACGTGCTCGCGCTGTTTCCGCGCCTCACCGAGCGCATGGGGCAGGCGGTGCGCACCATGAGCGGTGGCGAGCAGCAGATGGTCGCGATCGGCCGCGCACTGATGTCGCGGCCCGATTTGCTGCTGCTCGACGAGCCGTCGCTCGGCCTGTCGCCGCTCTTGAGCCGCGAGGTGTTCCGGGCGCTGAGGACGATCCGCGGCGATGGCGTCGGCATCCTGATGGTCGAGCAGAACGCGCGCGCCAGCCTCGACATCGCCGACCGCGTCTACCTGATCGAGCAGGGACGCAATGCCGGCGAGGGGCCGGCGCCCGAGATGAAGAACAATCCCGACATCCAGCGCGCCTATCTCGGCCAGTCGCGCGCGCCGGCTTCCGCAACCGCATCAACCCCATCGACCTAGGAGCGCCCCATGAACGCGATCAATCTCCTGATTGGCGGCAAGGACCAGTCCGCCACCAACCAGCGTACCTTCCAGCGGCTCAATCCGATCAGCGGCGAGATCGCAACCATCGTTGCGGCGGCGTCGATCGATGACGCGCTGCGCGCCGCCGATGCCGCCGCGGCGGCATTTCCGGCGTGGTCCCGGCTCGGCCCGGGCGAGCGCCGCAAGCGGCTCAATGCGGCTGCGGATGCGCTGGCTCGCAACGCCCCGGAGTTCATCGCGCTGATGATGGCCGAGACCGGCGCCACGGCGGGCTGGGCCGGCTTCAACGTGCATCTCGCCGAGGGCATGCTGCGCGAGGCCGCGGCGATGACGACGCAGATCGCGGGCGAGGTGATCCCGACCGACGTGCCCGACAACATTGCGCTGGCGCATCGCCAGCCGGTCGGCGTCGTGCTCGGCATCGCCCCGTGGAATGCGCCGGTCATCCTCGGTGTCCGCTCGGTGGCGATGCCGCTCGCCTGCGGCAACACCGTGGTGCTGAAGGCCTCGGAGATGAGCCCGGGCGTGCACCGGCTGATCGGCGCGTGCCTGGCCGAAGGCGGTCTCGGTGACGGCGTCGTCAACGTCGTCACCAACGCGCCCGAGGATGCGCAGGCCGTGGTCGAGGCGCTGATCGCCCATCCCGCGATCCGCCGCGTCAACTTCACCGGCTCGACGCGCGTCGGCCGTCTCATCGCCATGGCCTGTGCCAAGCAATTGAAGCGCGCGCTGCTCGAGCTCGGCGGCAAGGCGCCGCTGGTCATTCTCGACGATGCCGATCTCGACGCCGCGGTGAATGCCGCCGCGTTCGGCGCCTTCATGAACCAGGGCCAGATCTGCATGTCGACCGAGCGCATCGTGGTCGACGACAAGGTGGCGGATGAATTCGTCGCAAAGTTCGCCGCCAAGGCCAACAGCCTGCCTTACGGCGATCCGCGCAAGGGCGATGTGGTGCTGGGCTCGCTGGTCAGCGCCGCCGCCTGCGACCGTGTCGGCGGCCTGATCGAGGACGCGGTGGCCAAGGGCGCCGTGTTGGCCGCCGGCGGCCGCGGCACCGGCACGATCATGCCCGCGACCATCGTTGATCACGTCACGCCGGCGATGCGCATCTATGGCGAGGAGAGCTTCGGCCCCGTCGTCACCATCGTGCGCGTCGGCGGCGTCGACGAGGCCGTGCGCGTCGCCAACGACACCGAATATGGTCTGTCGTCGGCGGTGTTCGGCCGCGACATCGCCCGCGCGATCGGCGTCGCCAAGCGCATCGAGTCCGGCATCTGCCACGTCAACGCGCCGACGGTGCATGACGAGCCGCAGATGCCGTTCGGCGGCGTCAAGGCCTCCGGCTATGGCCGCTTCGGCGGCAAGGCCGCGATCGACGAGTTCACCGAGCTGCGCTGGATCACGGTGCAGACCGGCGAGCGGCATTATCCATTCTGAGACGGCGTTTGCGGCCCGGCCCTGGCGCATCGTCGGATGCAGCCAGAGCCGGTTGCATTCCGCGCGGCCATGCGCGGCAGCTTTTCGATATGTGTCGATGGTGCGAGGCGCGATCGAAATTCACGTTGTAGCTCCGCTGGTTGCGGCAGACAGGCGCGCTACTTTAAAGAAATTCCAACGGTTTTAGATCGATTCAGTTTGCTGCGGCCCTTCTCTTGCCGGACGTTCGGATCATCACGTGCAACGTCGATGAAGAAGGGTGGGTTCGAGCGCATGCGGCTGTGGGTTCAGGTCCATACGTGGACGTCGCTGATCAGCATGATCTTTCTGCTGATGCTGTGCCTGACCGGGCTTCCGCTGATCTTCCATGACGAGATCGATCATCTCTTCGAGGACGAGATCGCCGCGCCGGCGATGCCGGCCGACACGCCGCTGCTGCCGCTCGACCGCCTGATCTCGGCGGCCAAGCAGCAATTGCCGGAGCAGCATGCGCTGTTCGTGAGCCTGAGGCAGGCGGAGCCGCTGATTGTGGTCGCGATGTCGCCGACCGCCATTCCGGTGCCCGGGCAGTTTCATCGCCTCACCGTGGATGCGCGCACCGGCGTCGTTCTCGGCGAGGAGGCGCCGCATCAGGACGTCATGGACGTGATCCTGCGCATCCACCGCGACATGTTCACCGGCCTGCCGGGCGAGCTCTTTCTCGGACTGATGGGACTGGTGTTCGCCGCCTCCATCGTCTCTGGCGTCGTCGTCTACTGGCCGTTCATGCGGCGCTTGCAGTTCGGCACCGTGCGGGATCGCTCGGCCCGGCTGAAATGGCTCGACCTGCACAATCTGCTCGGCATCGTCACGGTGAGCTGGGCGCTCGCGGTCGGCTTGACCGGCACCATCAACACGCTTGCCGTGCCGCTGTTCGATCTCTGGCGCGCAAAGACCATGCCGGCACTGCTCGCGCCCTATCGGGGCAAGCCGCTGGCGGAAGCAAAATCGATCGAGGCCGCCGTTGGCGCCGTCCGCACCGCGTTTCCTGACCGGCTGGTGACGTCCATCACCCTGCCGACGACGACGCGGTTCGGCAGCCCGCAGCATCTGATGATCTGGACCAAGGGCCGCACGCCATTTACCGCGCGCATGTTCAAGCCGGTTCTGGTCGACGCCCAGGACAGCAGCAAGATGGTCGCGCCCGAGCTCGCCTGGTATCTCACCGCGCTGCAGGTGTCGCGGCCGCTGCACTTCGGTGATTACGGCGGACTGCCGCTGAAGATCATCTGGGCCGTTCTCGATGTCATCACGATCATCGTGCTGTGCAGCGGACTCTATCTGTGGGCCGCCAAGCGCTGGGGCTTCCGCAGGAAGGTGTCCGGCGTCGTTAGGTCGGCAGCGCCTGCGGTGGTGTCGCCATGAGCTCCTCGGCCGCATCGGCGACGCCGTCTGCCCGCGTCGCGCAACTCTCGACCTGGCAGGTGTTTCGTGCGCCGCTGCTGATCGGCCTGGTCGCCGCAGCCGGGCTCGCCTTCGGACTGTTCGGCGACGGGCTCTGGGACGGCCTGTGCTGGCTCGGGCTGTCGATTCCGATTCTGCTGTCGCTCGCATACGGCACGAAACTAAGCCGCGGCGCGAAGGCCGGAGCGCAAGGTGCTCAGGCCGGGACGCAGGATCTGCCGCTCTGAGCGCTGACGTCCGCCGTCGGTCGGCGGAAGATACCCCGCATCATTGATCTCGATCCGCGCTGCTGGACGACGCGCCCGGCGCGATGACCCTGATGCGCTCGGCCGGCCAACGATCCCACGCATCTCTTCTCTCACGCGTCCTCTCGCGCGCGGCGCCTCATTGCGATGGCAGCGCGCTGCGTCGGCGGCGCGTGATCGGTCTCGCGCAGCGAGCGCCGACGCGAGCGGCGTCGCTCCGGCCTGGAAACAAGCAGATACAAATGTCTCGATGCCTTCTCCGATCTGCGCGCGGCGCGGCGGAGATGTGGCGCATTTGAAAGCAAAGATTGATTCAAAAGTGGCAATGTGATTAGTTATCATCGTATGATTGATCGAAATTATTTCGATGAGTTCGAGACGATCGGTGTCGTGAGCTGTATCAGCCGACGCGATCGCATCGCTCTTCCCCGCGACATGCGCTTCTTTTGAAGGCTTCAAAGAAGCGGAGGGAAAAGAATCTCGTAGTAGCGACAATCTGTTGAGCCGATCGATTCGGCGAAGCTGTCGCTCGTTAGACGAGTTCTACGTCGCGCGACGCCATCCTCAAATACCTGTGTGTTAGGACCACCGACGAGCCGAGTTGGAACTTGGAATGATCGGGGTGTCAGGATGGTCTGTCGCATTTGGGATAAAGACGTTGGATTGACGATGTCGTTGGGACTTGTGAGCTCATTGGCGCTCTCGCTGAATGTCGGAGGCGTTCAATCGGCCTTCGCGCAGACCAAGCTCCCCGATGTGACCGTCGACGCGCCGAAGCCGAAAGTCCGGCAGACCGCTTCGAGACCGCAGACGACCGCGACGCGGACCGCTCAGCAGCGCCGCGTCGCTCCGCGCAACCTGCCGCCGACCGCCCCGGTGGCCTACGTGACGCCGTCGACGGGCACGATCGGCGCGCCGCCGTCGCCCTATGCCGGCGGCCAGGTCGCGAGCGGCGGCGGCCTTGGGCTGCTGGGCAACCGCGGGGTGATGAACACGCCGTTCAATCAGACGAGCTTCACATCGCAACTGATCCAGAACCAGCAGGCGCGCACGATCCGCGACGTGCTGATCAATGATCCCTCGGTGCGCACGATCCAAGCCGCCGGCGGCGGCGCCGACAGCCTGTTCATCCGCGGCTTCTACTACGACAGCGGTGACTACGCCCTGAACGGGCTGGCCGGAATCGCGCCATATTATTCGACGGGCGCCAATTTCATCGAACGGGTCGAATTGCTGAAGGGGCCCGCGGCTCTGCTCAACGGCATGACGGTCGGCGGCACTGGCGCCTCAAGCGGCGGCGCGGTCGGCGGTAGCGTCAATCTCGTCACCAAGCACGCGCTCGACACCGACATCACGCAGCTAACGGCAACCTATGCGTCCAAGACGCAATTCGGCGAGCAGATCGACGTCGGCCGTCGCTATGGCGAGCACAAGGAGTGGGGCGTCCGGCTGAACAGCAAGTATTCGAACGGCGATACCCCCTGGAACCGGCAGACCGACGAGTTCGGCAATGCCCACCTCGCCGTCGACTATCATGGCGAGAATGTCCGAATCGATGCCGATGTCGGCTATCAGGCGGACAAGCTGAATCCGCCGCTGCGATTCTTCGGCGTGGGTACTGCTGTCACCAGCATTCCGTCGCCACCGTCGTCCGGCACCAATTTCCAGGTGCCGTGGGCGTATTATGCGCCGACCGATTTCTTCTCGACGGTGAAAGGCGAAGTCGATCTCAACGATCGTATCACCGCCTATGCCGGATTCGGCTATCACGACAGCAACATCAACTACCGTTATCCGTCGCCGGTGCTCGCGAGCAACGCTGGCGTATTGTCCGGGACTCCGGGAACGGGAAGCGAGACGTACAAGACATACGCCGGGGAGGCTGGCCTGCGCATGACGGCCGATACCGGCCCGATCAACCATGCCGTCAATGTCGGCTATTCCATCACCGACCGCACCTATACCCAGCAGGTGGTCTCCGGCAAGATGCCCAACTGGAGCCTTTACAGCGAGCCGACCAACATCGCGTTGCCAAGCTTTGCGACGCTCCAAGCCAATCAGACCGTCGGCGCCAATCTCTGGAGCATCGGCGTCTCCGACACGATGTCGCTGCTGAACAAGCGGATTCAACTGACCGTCGGTGTGCGCAGACAAACCGCGGGAACGGAAGTCACGAATCTCGTTACTCCAGCATCGAGCCGCCCCTTCGAGGACACCTCGGTGTGGACGCCAGCCTATGCGCTCGTGGTCAAGCCCGTCGAGTTTGTGTCGCTTTATGCCAATTACATCGAAGGCCTGCAGACCCCGACCGTCGTCGCCGCCGGCTATGCCAACAGCGGCACGGTCTTCCCGCCAGGGCAGACCAAGCAGGTCGAGACCGGCGTCAAGGTCGACTTCGGCCGAATCACGACTACCGTCAGCGCATTCGATATCTCGCGCCCCAGCGTGATTACCACGAGTTCAGGGGGAGTGCTGACTCAAGAGCTGAATGGCCGGCAGCGCAATACGGGGGCCGAGTTCAACGTGTTCGGCGAGGTCACGCCGACGCTGCGGCTGCTGGGGGGCGTCGCGTATATTCACGGCGTACAGGAGAAGACCTCGGGCGGCCTGACGGACGGCAAGCGGGCGATCGGCGTGCCCGAGCTCACCGTGAATCTCGGCGCCGAGTGGGATACACCGTTCGTGCGGGATCTGACGTTGACGGGGCGGGTCGTCTACACCGGTGCACAATATGTCGACGCGGCCAACAAACTCTCGCTGCCGGATTGGACACGCGTCGACCTTGGCGCCCGCTACACCTTCACTTCGCCCTGGAACGGCAAGCCGATCGTGCTGCGGGCGAGCGTCGAGAATGTCTTCGACAAGGCGTATTGGGCGTCGGCCTATAGCGGTGTGATCACCCTGGGGGCGCCGCGCACCTATCTCGTTTCCACGACGTTCAATTTCTAGGACGTCGATACGCGTTGGCGATGATGGGGCCGCCGCACGGCCGTTGTGCGGCGGCCTTGTTAGTCTGAGCGATGCGGACGGCGTTCAATTCCAATCTGATGAAAATTTGCGTAGCTCATCGATTGCGTCGAGGTGTGATCATCCCCGGGTGACAAAGCGGTCGGGTCGGCAAATCATCTAGTTGGAGCCGATACATCCTCGTGTTGAATCGTCACCTGCGTGTCACCTTGGAGAGATTAAAAACTTCGATCGGCGGTATCCTTTTGACTGTCATTATCAACTGCATTACTCGTAGTTCATCAACGTCGTTTGTTAGTAGGAGTAGCCGGGCATGATGATCTTCGACAGAGATGACGTCACCTTCACCGTCGTCGTGAATCACGAAGAGCAATATTCGATCTGGCCGACGTTCAAGGACATCCCGAACGGGTGGACGGCCGTCGGCGTGACCGGGAGCAAGAAGGAGTGTCTGGACCATATCGAGCAGGTATGGACCGACATGCGGCCGCTCTCGCTGCGGAAATTCATGCAGGAGAACGCGCAGGCTTCTGCCGAATCCTGAAGCGAAGGAGGCTGGCTGCCATGCGGCTGATCTGTTTGCCCTATGCCGGCGGCAGCGCCATGGTCTATGCGCGCTGGAGGAGAGGTCTTCCGTCCTGGATCGAGGTCCAGCCGCTGGAGCTGCCAGGACGGGGCGCGCGGATGGACGAGCCACTGCAAACGGATGCGACGGCGTTGGTCGATCAGCTCGCGTCCGAACTGGTCGGGACGCCGTTGGCGGAGCCTTACGTCCTGTTCGGGCACAGCCTCGGCGGCTTGCTCGCCTTCGAGCTCGCGCACAGGCTGCTCGCGCTCGGCGCGCCAAGGCCGCAGATGCTGCTCGTGTCCGGAACGGAAGCGCCTGCCGTGCGCGACGGCAGCCGCTGGCGCGAGCCGCTCGGTGACGACGCATTGCGCGAGGAGCTTCTCAGGCTGAACGGCACGCCGCCGGAGGCGTTGCAGAGCATGGAGATCATGCGCGGCACACTGCCGATCCTGCGGGCCGATTTCCTGATGTGCGGGAACTACGTGTATCGGCGGCGCCAGCCGTTGCCGTGTCCGCTGCACGTGTTCGGCGGAGAGCTCGACGAAACGCGTGCCGAGGCACTGGAGGCATGGCGGGCCGAGACCTCCGGCACGTTCGGCCGCGACATGCTGCCGGGCGACCATTTCTTCATCCACAGCCAGCAGGCGGATCTGCTGAAGCTCGTTGCCGCATTGCTGGTACGTCGGGCATGGCCGGAGCCCGCCGTTGCTCGCGCGGGGCCTTGAGCGGCGCGTCGAAAGCAGGACCCAGCCGGAAAAGCCGGCTGGTGAAGAAACTTCGATGCTGAAATCGACGGGAGACGGGGAGAAGTCATGTTCGCAATACAATCTAAAGTAGAGCAAGAATCGCTGCCGTTCCTTCTGCGGGCCAGCCGCACGCAGCAGCCGCTGATGGAGGCCGTCAGCGAGGTCCGCGACATGATCGAGCGCCAGCTCTACGCGTGCGGCGGAATTCTCTTCCGTGGCTTCCATCTCGACGGCGCCGAGGCGTTCAGGAGCTTCGCCGCGAGCTTCGGCCATCCGCTGCTGTCCTATGAATTCGGCTCGACGCCCCGATCGCAGGTCAGCGCCGGCGTCTACACCTCGACCGAATATCCGCCGCACCAGAGCATCCCGCTGCACAACGAGCAGGCCTATACGCGCGACTGGCCGATGAAGATCTGGTTCTATTGCGAGCAGGCGGCACAGCAGGGCGGCGAGACGCCGGTCGCCGACAGCCGGTCGATCCATCGCGACATTCCGGCCGCGATCCGTAACCGCTTCGCCGAGCGGGGCGTCATGTATGTTCGCAACTACGGCAGCGGACTCGATGTCGACTGGCGACAGGTGTTCGGCACGGAGTCGAAGGCCGAGGTCGAGGCCTATTGCGCCTCCCATGCGATCGCCTGCGAATGGAAGGATGGCGACGAGCTGCGGACGCGGCAGGTCTGCCAGGGGACCGCGGTGCATCCCGTGACCGGGGACATGGTGTGGTTCAATCAGGCGCATCTGTTCCACGTCTCCAGCCTCGCACCCGAGGTGCGGGAAAGTCTTCTCGACATCGTCGGCGATCCGCTCGAGCTGCCGCGCAATGCGTTCTACGGCGACGGCTCGCCGATCGAGGATGAGACGCTGGCCACGGTCAGAGCCGTGCTCGACCGGCATAAGATCGTCTTTCCCTGGCAGACCGGCGACGTCGTCATGCTCGACAACATGCTGACGGCGCACGCGCGCGAGCCGTTCAAGGGGCCGCGCAGGGTGATCGTCGCGATGGCGCAAGCCCATCGCGTGAATTGAGCCTGCGCGATCGATCCTCACATTGTTATCGGACCTTCGGAAGATGCCGACACAGACCCTCGTCGAACGACTCCGCGAGCATGCCGCCTCGCGTGCCGATCATCCGGCGCTGCGCTTCATCGAAGGCGACGATGTCGTCGACGAGCTGACATTCGCCGCGCTGGATCGACGCATTCGCGCAACGGCCGCACATCTGCAGGAGCTTGCCGGCGCAGGCGAGCGCGCCGTGATTCTGCTGCCGAACGGTCCCGACTATGCCGTCGCGTTCTACGCGTGCCTTTATGCCGGGGTCATTGCCGTGCCGGCCTATCCGCCGGAAACCGGCAAGGAGCGTTACACGAGCCGGCTCGACGGCATCCTGCGCGATGCCGCGCCGCGGCTCATTCTCACCCAGGCGCGTCTGCGCGACGCCATCGTCGCTGCGTTCGGCGAGCCCAAGGCTCATGTTGTTGCCGTCGACGAGGTGCCGGTCGATGCCGCCGCATCCTGGCGCGAGACGGACTTGCACGGCGAAGCGATCGCGTTCCTCCAATATACGTCGGGTTCGACGTCGCAGCCGAAGGGTGTCTGCGTCACTCACCGGAACCTGGTCGCCAATGAGATCGCAATAGAGGCGGTGCTCGGCGGGACCAAGGATGACGTCTTCGTCAGCTGGCTGCCGCTCTATCACGACATGGGATTGATGGGCGGATTGCTGAATCCGCTGTTCACGGGCTTCACGGCGGTGCTGATGTCGCCGCGCAATTTCCTGGAGCAGCCGCGGCGCTGGCTCGACGCCATCCATCGCCACGGCGGCACCTGCAGCGGCGGGCCGGACTTTGCGTTCGCGCTCTGTGCGGACCGGATCTCGGACGAGGCGATCGCGCGTCTGGACCTCGGCCGATGGCGGTTCGCGTTCTCCGGCTCGGAGTTCGTGCGCCGCGCGACGCTGGATCGATTTGCCGCGCGCTTCCGGCCGGCGGGCCTCGATCCTCGCGCGCTGACGCCGTGCTACGGCCTTGCCGAGGCGACCTTGCTGGTGACGGCAGGCGACCGCGCGAGCCGGGCGGTTTGTCACACGCTCGATCCCGCAGCGCTCGCCGGCGGGCGCGTTGCGGGCGCCGGCGAGGGCACGGACCTGATGGCGTGCGGCGCCGTGGCAGACGGCCACGCCGTGCGCATCATGAGGGTCGATGCGTCCGCCGAGGCCGAGAGGAATGAGGTCGGCGAAATCTGGGTCGCAGGTCCGAGCGTCGCGCTGGGCTATTGGAACAATCCCGAGGCGACGCAGCAGACGTTCGTCGTTCGCGACGGCGCGCGCTGGCTGCGGACCGGCGATCTCGGCTTCGTCCGCGACGGCGAACTCGTCGTCACGGGAAGGCTCAAGGATCTGCTGATCGTCCGCGGCCAGAACATCTATCCATTCGATCTGGAGCAGGCCGTCGAGACCGAGGTGGCCTCGGTGCGGAAGGGACGTGTCGCGGCCTTCCCGGTCCAGATCGATGGCGCCGAAGGCATTGGCGTAGCTGCCGAGTTCAGCAGGGCAGTGCTGCGGCGAACGCCGGCCGACGTGCTGATCAAGGCGATCGGCGACGCGGTCATGCGGCAGACGCAGGAATATCCGGCGGTGGTCGTGCTGCTGAACCCGCAAGGCATGCCGCTGACCACCAGCGGCAAGCTGCAGCGGTCCGCCTGTCGCGCCAGGTGGGCGCAGGGCACGCTCGATAGCTTCATGGTGTTCGAGCGGCGACGCGAGGCGGCGGACCCATCGCCGTCCCCGGAGCTCGCGACGGCGACCGAACGCCGTCTTGCGCTGATCTGGCGGGATGTGCTCCGGCGCGAGACCGTCGATCGCGACGACGACTTCTTCATGCTCGGCGGCAACTCGGTCGCGGCCGCTCAGATCACGGCGATGGTGCGCGAGCAGTTCGGAATCGAGCTCGCGCTGCGCGGCTTCTTCGATGCGCCTACGCTCGCCGCGCTCGCAGAGCTTATCGATGCCGCCAGCGCGGACGCGAAAGTGCTTCCGCCGCTGCAGCCGGCACCGGCGGGCATACGCGAGCTGCTGTCTCCCGCGCAGGAGCGGCTGTGGTTTCTCTGGAGCATGGATCCGGCCGGCACGGCCTACACCATCGCCTGCACGGTGCATTTCGACGGCCCGCTCGATCAAGCACTGCTGGTGCAGGCGCTGACCGAAATCGTCGCCCGTCACGAGACGCTGCGCACCACCTTCTCCGCCCCGGATGGCCGCGTCGTGCAGGTCATCCATGCGGCGCCGGACATTCCGGTCGCGGTCGAGGATCTGCGGCGCAGCCCGGCGGCGGAGCGCGCGTCGCGGGTCGCGGCGCGGACACGCGAGGAGCTGGCGCGGCCGTTCGATCTCGTCAATGGCCCGCTGCTGCGCGCCGTGCTGATGCAGCTCGCGGACGACCGCCACGTGCTGCTGCTATCGGCGCATCACATCGTCGCCGACGGGCTCTCGCTCGACGTGCTGCTGGCGGAGATCGCCGCGCTCTATGACGGGCTCCGGCGCGGGGCAGGGGCGCCGCCGTCCCCATCCGCCGTCCAATATGCCGACTACGCCGCATGGCAGCGGGATTGGCTTTCCGGCCCCGAGGCTGCGCAGCAGCTCGCCTACTGGCGCGAGCGGCTCGGCGACGCGGATACACCGCTTGCATTGCCGTTCGACCGGCCGCGCCCGCCCGTACCGAGCTATCGCGGCGACACCATTCACGTCGAGATCGCGCCCGATCTGGTGCTGAGGCTCCGCGTGCTCGCCAGGGAGCATCGCGTCAGCATGTTCATGCTGCTGCTCGCCGCCTATCAGCTGCTGCTGTTCCGCTACTCCGGCCGCTCCGACCTGCGCGTCGGCGTGCCCGTCGCCGGGCGCCGCCAGGCCGAGCTGGCGTCGCTGATCGGCTGCTTCGTCAATACGCTGGTGCTGCGGGCCGACGTGGCCGACGGCATGAGCTTCGCCGAGCTGCTGGGGCAGGCGAAAGAGGAGGTCATCTCCGGGCTTGCACATCAGGATCTGCCGTTCGACCGTCTCGTCGATGCGCTGAAGCCGACCCGCTCCGGCGGCCACAATCCACTGTTCCAGGTCAAGTTCAACTACATGGACGCGCCGGCCGGATTTGCGCTCGGCGATGGCCTGCACGCCCAGCCGCGCATCGTCGATCTCGCCGGCTCGCATTTCGATCTCGCGCTCGACATCATCGACGGCCCAACGGGCATGAATGCGAGCCTGAATTTCGCAACTGATTTGTTCGATGCGGCCACGGTCGAGCGGATCGGGAGCCAACTCGTCGATTTCCTGCGGCAGATCGCGGCGGGCATCGACCAGCCGCTGCGCGACTTCGCAATCGCGCGAGACGTCAGGCAGGTCGTCGCGGCGGAGGTGAAGAGCTTCCCGTCGACGGACATCCTCGATCTGATCGACGCTGCGTTCGCGGGCCGCGACGATCGGATCGCGCTGCGCCAAGGACAGGACACCGTCAGCGTCGCCGAGCTCGTGGGCTGGTCGGACCAGATCGCGCGCACGCTCGTTGCGGCGGGCGTCACGCATGAGACGCCGGTGGCGCTGTGGATCGAGCGGTCGCCGAGCTTCGTCGCGGCGCTGCTCGGCGTCCTGAACGCGGGCGGCGCCGCCGTGCCGCTCGATCCGGCGTGGCCGGTGGCGCGTGTTGACCGTATTCTTCACGATGGTGGCATCGACACCCTGGTCGCGACCGGCGAATGCCTCGCTGCGGCGAGCGCGTTGCAATGCGTCGCGCTGGATGGCGAGTCGCGCAGCGATGCGTCTCGCGGCGAGTTCATTCGCCCGCACGTTCATCCGGCGCAGACTGCCTACATCATCTACACGTCGGGCTCGACCGGCGCGCCCAAGGGCGTCGCCGTGTCACACGGCGCACTTGCCAACTATGTGCAGGCGCTATTGTCCCGGCTGCGGCCACGCGCCGACGCGAGCATGGCGATGGTCTCGACTGTTGCCGCCGATCTCGGCCACACCGTGCTGTTCGGCGCGCTCGCGAGCGGCGCAACCTTGAATCTTCTTCCGGCCGATGCCGCGTTCGATGCGGATGCGTTTGCGCAAGCGATGCGCGACGGCGAGATCGGCGTCCTCAAGATCGTGCCGAGCCATCTGCGCGGCTTGCTGCGGGCACGGCGCTCGGCCGACATTCTGCCGCGCGACATGCTGATCCTTGGCGGCGAGCCGTGCGATCACGGCTTGATCGAAGAGGTCCGCCGGCTGCGGCCGGATTGCCGGATCATCAATCACTATGGACCCACCGAGACGACGGTCGGCGTTACGACACATGAGTGGACGGAAGCCGCAGGTCGAGGTCCGGTGCCGGTCGGATTGCCGCTTGCCAATCTGCGGACCTACGTTCTCGACGATGCACTGAATGCCGTTCCGGCCGGGGTCGCCGGTGAACTCCACGTCGGTGGTGTTGGGTTGGCGCGCGGCTATCGCTGTGCGCCCGCGCCGACGGCAGAGCGCTTCATCCCCGATCCGTTCGGGGCGCCAGGTGAGCGCCTCTACCGAACCGGCGATCGCGTGCGTTGTGATCAGGCCGGCCGGATCGTGTTCCTCGGCCGGCGCGACGATCAGGTGAAGCTGCGCGGCTACCGCGTCGAGCCCGCCGAGATCAGCCGCGCGATTACATTGATGAGCGGCATCGCCGATGCAGCCGTCGTGGCCCGCGCCGTCGATGCTGAGCAGGAGCGCCAGGAGCTCGTGGCCTATTGTGTCGCTGCAGCGGGCGCCGTGTTGCAGCCGGAGACGCTGCGGCAGCAACTCTCGGCGATGCTGCCGGACTACATGGTGCCGTCGCGCATCGTCGTGCTCGACTGGCTGCCGCTGACCGCCAACGGCAAACTCGACCGCGCGGCGCTGCCGCAGCCGGACGAGGACGCCGTGCTATCCTATGCCGCCCCGGTCGGGGCGGTGGAGGAGACAATCGCCGCGGTCTGGCAGGACGTGCTGGGCCGCGAGCGGATCGGCCGCAATAACAATTTCTTCGAGCTCGGCGGCGACTCCATCCTCAGCCTGCAGATCATCGCGCGGCTGCGCAAGCGCGGCGTCATGCTGACGCCGAAGCAGATGTTCGCGCAGCAGACGATAGCGGCGCTGGCCGGCGTGGTTGCGACCACCTCCGCGCCAGCCATCACGCCGCCGGCAGCAGCACGCAACGCAATGAACGCCTGCGCTGCGGAGCTGCTGCCGATCCAATTGCGCTTCTTCGCGGAGGATATCTCCAACCGCGATCACTTCAACCAGGCGGTGCTGCTGATCCCGCGGGACCGGATCAACTGGAGCGTGCTGCAGCGGGCGCTCGCTGCCGTCGTGGGGCATCACGATGCGCTTCGCATGACGTATCGGCAGGTCGCGGGTGAATGGCAGGCGGTGCCGTCCGACCTGCCTGCCGCGCCTGAGCTGCTTTGGCTCCGCACGGCAGTCGAGCCGGCCGACGTCAGCGCGATCGCGTCGGCGGCGCAGGCGAGCCTGTCATTGGCATCGGGATCTCTGCTGCGCGCCGTCGGGTTCGACATGCGCGACGGCAGCCAACGGCTGCTGATCGCCATTCACCATCTCGCCGTCGATGGCGTGTCGTGGCGGATTCTGCTCGAGGACATCGCGTCGGCCTGCGAGCAGCTGACGGGGCAGGTGGCCGCCGTCAACCTGCCGCCCCAGAGCTCCACGCCGTCCTCCTGGGCGCAGCGACTGCGCGCGCATGCGGCCTCCGATCGGCTGGTCGGCGAGATGCCGTTCTGGCTGGCGTCCTCCCGCGGCAGCGAGCTGCCCTGCGACGACGACCATGGTGGCGCCGACGTCGAAGCCGACGCCGAGGAGGTCGTGCTGAAGCTCGAAGCGGAGCTGACCGAACGACTGCTCGATGCGGCGCCCGCGGCCTATCGCACGCAGGTCAACGACCTGCTGCTGGCTGCGCTGGCGCGTGCGGTCTGGAACTGGCGCGGGATCGATGGCGTCGTGATCGAGCTCGAAGGCCACGGCCGCGAGGATGTCTTTGCGGACGTCGATCTCACGCGGACCGTGGGCTGGTTCACGACCGCATTCCCGGTCCGTCTCGACGGCGGCGGCAAGACCGACGGCGCGCTCATCACCCGCGTCAAGGAGACGCTGCGCGCCGTGCCCGATCGCGGGCTCGGCTATGGAGTCCTGCGCCATCTCGGTGCGAAGGAGCATCGCGAGGCGCTGGCCGCGGTGCCGAACCCGCGTATCGTCTTCAACTATCTCGGCCGCTTCGATGGCCAGCTCGGCGCGTCGGCGCCGTACCGGATTGCGCCGGAAAACCCGGGACCGATGCGAGCCGCCGACACGCCGTTGCGGGCCTGGCTCACGATCAACGGCGAGGTGCGTGACGGGCAGCTGCGTCTCGGTTTCCGCTATGGCAGCCGGTGCTATCGGCGCGCGACCGTCGAACGGCTCGCGGAGCTCTATCGGGCGGCGCTGCACGGTCTCGTCGATCATTGCCTCGGCGGCGCCGGCGGTCTCACGCCGTCCGATGTTCCGCTCGCGGGGCTCGATCAGGCGGCGCTCGACCGGCTCTGCGCGACGATCGACTGTCGCTCCGTCGAGGACATCTATCCGCTGTCGCCGATGCAGCAGGGCTTGCTGTTCCATGCCCTGCGCGATGGCGCTGATGACGTCTATGTCAACCAGCTCTCGATCGAGCTTCGAGGTGTGACGCCGGCGCGGTTGCGTGCGGCATGGCAGGCGGCGAGCGCGCGGCATGCGGTGCTGCGAACCGGGTTCGCCTGGCAGCAATTGTCCGGAGCGGCCCAGCAGATCGTCTACCGTCAGCTCGAGGTGCCCGTCGTCGAGGAGGATTGGCGCGGCCGTATCGCTGATGGGGCCGCTGCGGTGGCTATCGATGCGGCGCTTGCGGAGGCGGCGGGGCGCGAGCGTGAGCTCGGCTTCGACATCACCCGGCCGCCGCTGCAGCGGTTGCGGCTGATCCGGCTCGGCGATGACAGGCTGTGGCTGATCTGGACGCATCATCACATCGTGATCGATGGCTGGAGCTCGGCGCGGCTGCTCGCAGACGTGCTGCAGCAGATCGGCGGCGCTGCGCCGTCGGCGGCGCAAGCCAGTTATCGCGACTACATCGCCTGGCTGCAGACGCGCGACCACGCGGCGGCTGTGGATTTCTGGCGCGAGACGCTGCGCGGCTTCGATGAGCCAACGCCGCTCGCCGACGCCTTGCGTGCGAGCCGCGCGATCGACGCTGCGAGCGGCCACGGCCGGCTGACGCTGCGCGTGGACGTCGATCTCGCTGCCCGCCTGCGGCGGTTCGCGACGCAACAGCGCATCACGATGAATACGCTGCTGCAGGGGGCCTGGGCCCAATTGCTGCGGCAGTATACGGGACAAAGCTCGGTCTGCTTTGGCGTGACGGTCTCGGGCCGTCCGGCCGAGCTTGCCGGCGCCGAGCACATGGTCGGCCTCTTCATCAACACGCTGCCGCTGATCGACCGCGCGCACCCGCAGACCGCGACCGGCGACTGGCTGCGAACCCTTCAGGCGCAGAGCGTCGCGGCGCGCGACTATGAGTGGCTGCCGCTGCACGAGATCCAGCGCCTCGCCGACAGGGCCGGGCAGCCCCTGTTCGACAGCCTGATGGTGTTCGAGAACTATCCGATCGATCAGGCGCTCACCGCGCGCAACGGTGCTGGGCCGCAGATCGGGCGGGTCGAACATGTGACGCCGACCAGTTATCCGATCGCGGTCATCGTGTTCGACGGACCCGAGGGCCTGCGCCTCGACTTCAACTACGATCGTGCGCAATTGGACGAGCACGCGATTCGACGGGTGAGCGCGTCGTTGCGGGACTGGCTGATGCAGATTTCGGCGGATGCCACCCGTCCGACCGGCAGCCTTCGAATGGTCGATGGGGAGGCGCTGGCGTGGCTCTTGCGCTGGAGTGGAGCTGCGATTGGCGAGACGTCATCCCCACGTCCGTTGATCGACGCAGCGCCCGGCGTGGTGGCGCAGATCGAGGCGCGGGCGAAGGTTGTCCCGGACGCGGTTGCGATCGTCAGCGGCGACCGCCGGATCAGCTACGGCGAGTTGAACGCGCGCGCAAACCGGCTGGCGCGGCGACTGCGCGCGCGCGGGATCGGCGCCGATGTCGTGGTCGGACTGGCGCTGGAGCGCGACGCCGAGATGATCGTCGCGCTGCTCGCCGTGCTGAAGGCGGGTGCGGCCTACCTGCCGCTCGACCCGGATTATCCGGCCGAGCGTCTTGCTCACATGCTGAGCGACAGCGGCGCGAGGCTTCTGCTGACGCAAGCTGGGCTGCAGGATCGGTTCGCGCTTGCGCTGGCCGATAGCGGAGCCGAGGCCTGGCTGCTCGATCGCGACGATGATGCGGGCGACGCCGACAATCTCGGCAGCACCATCCATCCGGAGAGCCTCGCCTACGTCATCTATACCTCGGGCTCGACCGGCCTGCCCAAGGGCGTGATGGTGCGTCACGGCGCAGTGACGAACTTCCTGGCGACGATGGCCGAGCAGCCGGGGATCGCGTCCGACGACCGGGTGCTGGCATTGACCTCGCTGTCGTTCGACATCGCGGTGCTGGAGCTGTGGCTGCCGCTGACACGGGGCGCCCGGATCGTGCTGGCCGATCGCGCCTCGGCGCAGGATCCGACGGCGCTGAAGGCGATCGTGGCCAGGCACGGCGTGACCATGATTCAGGCGACGCCGTCGAGCTGGCGCATGCTGCTCGATCATGACGGGACCGCGCTGCCTCGTCGCTGTCGCGTACTCTGCGGCGGCGAGGCGCTGGCTCCCGATCTGGCACGGCGGCTCGTCGCGCTGAGCGGCGAGGTCTGGAACATGTATGGGCCGACCGAGACCACGGTGTGGTCTGCGCGCCACCGGCTCGATTCCAACGATCCTATGCCGGTGCTGGGTGGTCCGATCGGCAACACCACGCTCTACGTGCTCGACGCCAATCTCAATCTGGCGCCGCCCGGCGTGACCGGCGAACTGTTCATCGGCGGCGAGGGACTGGCGCGCGGCTATTGGCGGCGCGCCGGGCTCAGCGCAGAGCGCTTCGTTCCCGATCCGTTGGGCGGCCCCGGTGCGCGGTTGTACCGGACCGGCGATCTGGCGCGCTGGCGTGCCGATGGCACGCTCGACTATGTCGGCCGCGCCGATCACCAGGTCAAGATGCGCGGACATCGCATCGAGCTCGGCGAGATCGAGGCGCGGCTGCGCGCACTGCCCGGCGTTCGCGACAGCGTCGTGGTCGCGCAGGAGTTCGGCGGCGGGCGACACCTGATCGGCTATGTCAGCAGTGACAGCACCCTCGACGGCGGCGACTTGCGCGCGATGCTCACGGCCATGCTGCCGGACTACATGGTGCCGTTGCGCGTCATCGTGCTGCCGCGGCTGCCGCTGACGCCGAACGGCAAGGTCGATCGCAAGGCGCTGCCGCTGGCCTCACAAGGCGAAGCGGGAGACGACTATCAGGCTCCGGTCGGTGAGATCGAGATCATCCTGGCCGGCATCTGGGCGGAGCTGCTCGGCCTCGATCGCATCGGGCGGGGCGATCACTTCTTCAGGCTCGGCGGCCACTCTCTGCTGGCGGTGCGGCTGCTCGGCCGTGTCGCGCAGGAGTTCGGCACGTCGGTGCAATTGTCCGAGCTGTTCGCTCATCCGGAATTGGCGGAATTCGCGCGCGTCCTCTCGATCAGTCTGATCGAGCAGGAGTTCGCCGAAGGTGAGCTCCAGGAACTGATGACGGCGGAGCTATCATGAGCGGACAATCAGGACAGCCTCTTCTGCGTGACCTCGATCCGGAGGCGCTGCGCCGGTTGGCATCGCGCGCGCGACAGCGCGGCCGCAACGCCCCCAGACGCGACACAAACACGATCCCGATCGTCGATCGCGGGGGCCGGCTGCCGCTCTCCTTCGCGCAGCAGCAGCTGTGGCTGCTGGCGCAGCTCGATGGCGGAAGCGCGAATTATCACATCGACGTGGCGCTGCGGTTGCGCGGCCGGCTCGACATCGGCGCATGGCGCCGCAGCCTCGACCGCCTGTTCTCCCGGCACGAGGCGCTGCGGACGGTCTTTGTCGCCGAGGACGGCGAGCCGCGAATTGCGCTGTTGCCGTCCGACACCAGCCTGCCGCTGGAGATGCATGATCTTCGCGGCCGGCCGAACCGCGAGAAGCGGCTGGGCGACGTGCTGGATGAGTGCACGCGCGCGCCGTTCGATCTCGCTCGGGGGCCGCTGATCCGCAGCCATTTGATCCGTCTGGGCGATGATGATCACGTCGTTCTGCTCAGCCAGCACCACATCATCTCCGACGGATGGTCGATGGGCGTCATCGTCCGCGAGTTCTCGGCACTGTATGGCGCCTTCGCCGCAGGCGGCGACGATCCGTTGCCGCCTCTGGCGATTCAGTATCCGGACTATGCAGCATGGCAGCGGCATTCGCTGACGGCAGATCGGCTGCAGCGGCAGCTCGATCATTGGACCGCCGTGCTGCGCGACGCGCCATCCTTGCTGACATTGCCGACCGACCGTGGGCGTTCTGCGCCGCGATCCAACGCCGGCGCCGCGGTGCCGGTGGAGATCGACGACGGTCTATCGGCCGACATCAGGCGGCTGGGCCACGCGCTCGGCGCCACCCCGTTCGTCATCGTGCTGGCGGCCTGGGCCATCGTGCTGTCGCGGTTGGCGGGCCAGCAGGATCTCGTGATCGGCACGCCGAGCGCAAATCGGATGCGTTCGGAGCTCGAAGGCCTAGCCGGCTTCTTCGTCAACATGCTGGCGCTGCGGCTCGACCTCTCGCATGGTCCTGCTGTCGCCGAGCTGATCGACCGCGTCAAGACGGCGGTCCTCGCGGCGCAGGATCATCAGGATCTTCCGTTCGAGCACCTGGTCGAGGCGCTCCAGCCGCCGCGGCATCCGGAATACACGCCGGTGTTCCAGGTGGTGTTCGCGTGGCAGAGTAACGATGTCGGCTCGTTCGCACTGCCCGGCCTGGCGGTCGAACGCCTTGCGATCGAGCAGCACAAGATCAAGTTCGATCTCGAGCTCGATCTCAGCGAGAGCGGCGGCCGCATCTCTGGCAAGCTCAACTACGCGACGGCGCTGTTCGACGCCGAGTCCGTGCAGCGCTATCGCACCTATCTGCTGGCTGCGCTGCGCGCCATGGTCGCCGACACCAGCCAGCCGGTCGATCGGATCGAGCTGCTGCCGGCCGAGGAACGTACGCTGCTGCTGGATGTCTGGAACCGCACGCAGTCGTTCACGCCAGCCGACTGCTGCATCCAGGAGCTCGTCGCAGAGCAGGCGCGCCGCCGCCCCTCCGCCGTGGCGCTGGTGCATGGCGCGGTCAGCTTGAGCTATCGCGAGCTCGAGGAGCGCGCCAATCGCCTCGCGCATCATCTCGTTGCGCTGGGCGCCGGTCCGGACCGGCTGGTCGCGATCTGCCAGCAGCGCGGCATTGATGCGATCGTCAGCGTGCTCGCGGTTCTCAAAGCGGGAGCGGCCTATCTGCCGCTTGACCCTGCCTATCCGCCGCAGCGTCTGCGCGAGACCGTGGCCGATGCTCAGCCGACGATGCTGCTCTGTGACGGCGCGAGCGCCAGTACGCTCGGCAGCGTGGCATGTCCGGTAGTGGATGTGGAGAGCGATGCGCCGGCCTGGAGCGGGCTGCCGGAGGGCGCACCGGATGTTGTTGCCCGTGGCCTGACGCCGCGCAGCCTCGCCTATGTCATCTATACCTCGGGCTCGACCGGACAGCCGAAGGGCGTGATGATCGAGCACCAGGGCCTGGTCAATCTCGCGCAGGCCCAGATCGGGCTGTTCGACACCGGTCCGCACAGCCGGATCGTGCAATTCGCCTCCTTCAGCTTCGACGCAAGCGTGTGGGACATCGTCATGGCGCTTTGTGCCGGTGCCGAGCTGCATCTGCTCGGAAGCCGCGAGCATCGCGACGCGGCGGAGCTGCTGAATTATCTCGTCGAACATCGCATCACCCACGCCACCTTGCCGCCCGCGATGCTGCAGGGCCGCTCGGACCTCGCCCGGCTCTCCGGGCTCGAGGTGCTGGTTCTCGCCGGCGAGTTGCCAAGGCCGGAGCTGTTCGAAGCGCTGCCGCCCGAGATTGCGGTCTTCAACGCCTACGGGCCGACGGAAGCGACCGTCTGCGCCACCGCATGGCGCCGTCCGCCCGGCTTCGCCGGCGGTGACGTCCCAATCGGTCGCCCGATCGCCAACGCGCGGATCTATCTGCTCGACGCCCAGGGCATGCCGGTGCCGCGCGGCGCCGTGGGCGAGATCTGGATCGGCGGGGCAGGGGTTGCCCGCGGCTATCTCAACCGTCCCGATCTGTCGGCGCAGCGCTTTGCTGCGGATCCCTTCGATCGTTCGGCCGATGCGCGGATGTATCGAACCGGTGATCTCGGCCGCCATCTCGCCGACGGCAACATCGAATTCCTGGGCCGCAACGACCATCAGGTGAAGATCCGCGGCTTCCGCATCGAGCTCGGCGAGATCGAGCATCGGCTGAATGCGCAGGCTGGCGTGCGGGACTCGGCAGTCCTGGCGCGGCGCGATGCGCAGGGCGATCTCAGGCTCATCGCCTATGTGGTGCCGACGGAGGACGCCGACGACACCGGCGCGTGGGCCGCGAAACTCCGTTCACATCTGCAGGGAAGCCTGCCGGACTACATGGTCCCGTCGGCGATCGTTCGCGTCCCTGCACTTCCGCTGACACCCAACGGCAAGGTCGACCGGCAGGCGCTGCCGGCGCCGGATGACGAGGCGTTCTCGCACGCCACCTATGATCCTCCCCAGGGCGAAGCCGAGCAGACGCTCGCTGCCATCTGGCGCGAGTTGCTTGGCGTCGAGCGCGTCGGCCGCAACGATCATTTCTTCGAGCTCGGCGGTCATTCGCTGCTCGTCGTCCGCATGCTGGACCGGCTGAAGCGCCATGCGCTGACGATCGACGCGCAAGCGGTGTTTGCAAGGCCGGTGCTGTGCGATCTCGCGGCCAGCCTGCGGCGCGGCGAGGAGATCGCGATCCCCGACAACCTGGTCACGGCGGAGAGCCCGGCCATCACGCCGGACATGCTGCCGCTGATCGCGCTGAGCCAGCCCGACATCGACCGCGTGGTGGGCCGTATGCCCGGCGGCGTCGTCAACGTCCAGGACATCTACGCGCTGTCGCCGTTGCAGGAGGGAATCCTGTTCCATCATCTGCTCGCGACCGAGGGCGACCCTTACGTGCTGGTCGCGCAGATGGCATTTGCGGGCCGTGATCTGCTGGATCGCTATCTTGCGGCCGTTCAGGACGTGATCGACCGGCATGACGTCCTGCGGACGTCGTTCCTCTGGGATGGGCTGTCGGTGCCGGCGCAGGTGGTCTGGCGCCAGGCACCGCTAAGCGTCACCGAAGTCACGCTCGAAGGCAACGAGCCGGCCCAGGTCGAGCTGGCGCGCCGCTTCGATCCGAACTCCTGCCGGCTCGATCTGACCCAGGCGCCATTGCTGCGTCTCGTTGTCGCCCGCGACCCAGGAAGTGATCGCCTGCTGCTGCTGGTCGTTCTGCATCACATGGTCGGCGACCATACCACTCTGCAGGCGCTGCACGAGGAAGTGCAACTGATCCTGGCGGGCCGCCGCAGCGCTCTCTCTCCACCGATTCCGTTCCGCAACCTCGTCGCCGAGACTCGCAAGTCGGGCGGACAGGATGCTCAGCAGCGCTTCTTCCGCAGCATGCTCGCCGACATCGATGCGCCGACGGCGCCGTTCGGATTGATCGAGGTGCGCAGCGACGGCGCCGGCGTGCGCGAGGCAAAGCTGCCCCTGCCGGCTGCGCTCGATGCGCGGCTGCGCGCGCAGGCGCGGCGCGTTGGCGCGAGCCTCGCCAGTCTCTGTCATGTCGCCTGGGGCCAGGTGCTGGCGCGCAGCAGCGGACGTGAGCAGGTCGTGTTCGGCACCGTGCTGCTCGGCCGCATGCAGGCTGGCCATGATACCGGCCGCAGCCTGGGCCTGTTCATCAACACGCTGCCGTTGCGGCTCGATCTCGACGGCACGTCGGTTGAGGACAGCGTTCGCGCAACGCATGCGCGGCTGGCGGAGCTGATGGTTCATGAGCATGCCTCGCTGGCAATGGCCCAGCGTTGCAGCGGCGTCGCGCCGCCGACGCCGCTGTTCTCCGCGATCCTGAACTATCGGCACGGCCAGCGGCAGGACGCGCGGGCAGACGCGCAGCCCATCCAGGCTCTGCGTGGCGTCGAATGGCTCGGTGGCGAGGAACGTACCAACTATCCGCTGATGCTGGCGGTGGATGACGACGGTCATGGACTTCACCTGACGGTCCAGGCCGTGGCGCCGGTTGCGCCCGAGCGGGTCGGCGCGATGATGCAGCAGTCGCTCGATCGGCTGGCGCTGGCGCTCGAAGCGGCGCCGCACACGCCGGTGCGCCAGCTCGATGTCGTTCCAGTGGATGATCGCGCGCGACTGCTGCGCGCTTGGAATGCGACGGCTGTCAGCTTTGCGGATACGCTCTGCGTGCACCGGCAGTTCGAGGTGCATGCGGCGCGATCTCCCGATGCGATCGCGCTCGTACACGGGCAGGAGACGATCAGCTACGGCGCGCTGAATGCGCGGGCGAACCGCCTGGCGCGGCGGCTCAGGGATCGCGGCATCGGGCCGGATGTGGTGGTCGGGCTGGCGCTGGAGCGCGGCGTCACGATGATGGTGGCGCTGCTCGCGGTGCTCAAGGCGGGCGCGGCCTATCTGCCGCTCGATCCGGACTATCCGGCCGAGCGTCTCACGCACATGCTGAACGACAGCGGCGCCAAACTGCTGCTGACACAGGCCACGCTGCATGACCGGTTCGCGCCGGTGCTGGCCCGGAGCGATGCCGAGGCCTGGCTGCTCGAGGTGGCGGCCGGCGATGGCCTCGGCCAGACCGATGATCTTTCCGTCGACGTGCATCCGGAGAGCCTCGCTTACGTCATCTACACCTCCGGCTCCACCGGTCGGCCCAAGGGCGTGATGGTGCGTCACGCCGCGGTGACGAACTTCCTGACGACGATGGCCGAGCAGCCGGGCATCGCGGCCGACGACCGCGTGCTGGCGTTGACCTCGTTGTCGTTCGACATCGCCGTGCTGGAGCTGTGGCTGCCGCTGACCCATGGCGCCCGGATCGTGCTCGCCGACCGTGCCGCGGCCCATGATCCGGTGGCGCTCAAGGCGATGGTGGCACGGCACGGCGTGACCATGGTCCAGGCGACGCCGTCGAGCTGGCGCATGCTGCTCGATCACGACGCGGCCGATACACACGAGACGGCTCCATGGCTGCCGAAGGGCTGTCGCCTGCTGAGCGGCGGGGAGGCGCTGGCCTCGGACCTGGCGCGGCGGCTGGGCGCGCTGGGCAGCGAGGTCTGGAACCTGTATGGGCCGACCGAGACCACGGTGTGGTCGGCGCGTCACCGCCTCGATGCGACCGATCCGTTGCCGCTGCTCGGCAGCCCGATCGGCAACACCCGGTTGTACGTGCTCGACACCGAACTCAATCTGGCGCCGGTCGGCGTCACCGGCGAGCTCTTCGTCGGCGGTGACGGACTCGCGCGCGGCTATTGGAAACGCGCCGCGTTGAGCGCGGAGCGCTTCATCCCGGATCCGTTCGGCAGCGACGGCGCGCGGCTGTACCGGACCGGCGACCTCGCGCGCTGGCGGGCCGACGGCGTGCTCGACTATGTCGGCCGCGCCGATCATCAGGTGAAGATCCGCGGACATCGGATCGAGCTCGGCGAGATCGAGGTGCGGCTGCGGGAGCAGCCGGGCGTGCGCGACAGCGTCGTCGTGGCGCAGGAGCTCGGCGGCGGCCGTCAATTGGTCGGCTACGTCAGCGGCGAGGATACGCTCGACGGCGGCGGCCTCCGCGCTGCGCTCGCAGCAGCGCTGCCGGACTACATGGTTCCGTCGCGCGTGATCGTGCTGCCGGAGCTGCCGCTGACGCCGAACGGCAAGATCGACCGCAAGGCGCTGCCGCGGCCCGATGTCGGGGCTCCCGAAGCGCATCGCATCGCCCCGCGCAATCCGACCGAGGCCGCACTCGCGGCGATCTGGGCAGAGCTGCTGCACAGGCCGGACGTCGGCGTCACCGACAATTTCTTCGAGCTCGGCGGCGACTCGCTGGTGGCCGTCCAGCTCGTCGGCCGCATCAAGCGCGATCTCGCGCGGGAGGTGCCGCTGAAGCGGTTGTTCGAGCTGACCACGATCGAGGCCATAGCGTCTGCGCTCGCCGCGGACCCGCCGATGAGCAGGCGGAGCGACGACATCGCCGCCATGTTCGATCTGCTTGAGGAAGTCGAGTTTGCCAATGAATGATCAGTCCGGACTCCAGGCCCAGCAGCTCGGCGAAATCGCGCGTCGGTTGGTGCGTCTCGATGCGTCGAAGCAGCGCGCGTTCCTGACGCAGTTGGCGGCCAAGGGGATCGATCTGTCGATCTTGCCGATCGCCCGGCAGCATCTGCAGCGCGCGCCGTTGTCGTTCGCGCAGGCCCGCCTCTGGTTCCTGTGGCGGATGGATCCGGGCGGCTCCGCCTACAACATGCCGGTCGCGATCCGGTTGCGGGGTCGGCTTGATGTTGGTGCGCTCCAAAGGGCGCTCGATGAACTCGTCATGCGCCATGCCGCGCTCCGCACGACGTTCCGGCAGGACGACGGCGAGCCAGAGCAGATCGTAGGGTTGCCGGCGCCTGTCGCGCTTCGCCGCATCGAGATCGCGGGCGATGACCGCGAGCAGCAGGCGCGCCGGCTGCTGCGTGAGGAAGCGGCGTTGCCGTTCGATCTGGAATCCGGACCGCTGCTGCGCGCGGCGCTGCTGGGACTTGGCGAGCACGACCATATCCTTTCCGTCACGCTGCACCACATCGTCGCCGATGGCTGGTCGATGCAGGTTCTCACCGACGAGTTCTGGCAGCTCTATCACGCCGCCGCCTGCGGCGAGGCGGCCTCGCTGCCGGCGCTCGAGATCGACTACGCCGATTTCGCAGCCTGGCAGCGACTGTGGCTCGGTGCCGTCGAGGAGGAGCGGCAGCTTCGCTACTGGACCGGCCGTCTCCATGACACGGCCATGCTGCCGCTGCCGTTCGATCGGCCGAGGTCAGCCCAGGCCGATCAATCCGGCGATGCCATACGGCTGTCGCTCGGGGCGGAGCTTGCCGATCGCCTGCGCGAGCTGGCGCGGGGACAGCACACGACGTTGTTCGTCGTTCTGCTGGCGGCGCTGAAGCTGGTGCTCTATCGCTACAGCGGCCAGCCCGACATCAGCGTCGGCGTTCCGCTCGCCAATCGCGACCGGTCGGAGACGCGGCGTCTGATCGGCCTGCTCGTCAACACCCAGGTGCTGCGCACACGGATCGACAGTCAGGGTACGATCGGCGAAGTCATCAAGGCACTGCGCGAGGCCTCGCTCGAGGCCCAGGATCACCAGGATCTTCCATTCGAGCGGCTGCTCGACGTGCTGCAGCCGCAGCGCAGCCTGAGCCAGATGCCGCTATTCCAGGTGCTCTATAACCATCAGCATCGGCGCGAGCCGGCGCATGCGCCGGCTGCGTCCGAATTGCAGATCGAGACGATCGCGGCAGAGATCGACACGGTGAAATTCGACCTCGCTCTCGACAGCGAGGAGGCGCCGTCGGGAGACGTCTCGGCGCTGTTCTCCTTTGCCACCGCGCTGTTCGACCGGTCGACCATCGCACGGCTCGCCGGGCATTGGCTGACGATCCTACAGGCGATGGTCGCGGATCCCACACGTCGGATCGCGGCATTGGAGCTGTTGTCGGCCCGGCAACGCGACGACGTCAGACAGTGGAACGCTTGCCCTCCCGCGCTCATGCCGTTCCAGCCGGTGCATCGGATGTTCGCCCGGCACGCAAAGGAGACGCCGAGCGCAGCGGCCCTGGTGTTGGGGGCCGAGACGATCACCTATCAGGCGCTCGATCGCCGCGCCAACGCCATCGCACAGCATCTTGCAACGCTCGGCGTTCGTCCCGGCGAGCTCGTCGGGCTCTCGATGCGGCGCTCGCCCGATCTCGTCGCCGGTTTTGTTGCCGTCCTGAAGGCCGGCGCGGCCTATCTGCCGCTCGATCCGGATCATCCGCCAGCGCGGCTGGCCGCCACCGTTCGAGATGCCGGCGCGCGCGTCGTGCTGGTCGATGCGGCGGGACTGTCGCAATGGCCGCCGATGCCGGGGATCGCGGTCGTCGATCTCGGCGCGATGGCGGCTGAGACGACGGAGAGCGACCCGGCGGTCGATGTCCATCCCTCGAGCCTCGCCTACGTGATCTATACGTCCGGCTCCACCGGCGTGCCGAAGGGCGTTGCGGTCGCTCACGGATCGTTCGCAATGCATTGCGAGGCCACCGCCGAGCTCTACGAGATGGGCCGGCAGTCGCGCGAGCTGCACTTCCTCTCCTTTACGTTCGACGGCGCGCATGAGCGGTTGTGGACCGCGCTGGGCTGCGGCGCCGCGCTGGTGATGCGTGATGCCGATCTCTGGTCGGCGGAGAAGACGCTCGACGTGATGGGCGCGCAGCGGGTGACCAATGCCGGCTTTCCGCCGGCCTATCTGCGGCAGCTCGCCGACTTCGCGGCGTGGCGCGGCGATCCGCCGCCCGTGTCGCTGTATTCGTTCGGCGGCGAGGCAATGCCCAAATCGGGCTTCGACAAGGTCAGGCAGGCGCTGCGGCCGCGCAAGCTGATCAATGGCTACGGTCCGACGGAGACAGTGGTCACGCCGCTGGTCTGGAAGGTCGACGTCGATGCCGAGATCGACTGCGCCTATGCACCGATCGGCCGTCCTGTCGGCCGGCGCTCGGCCTATGTTCTCGACGGCGATCTCAACATCGTTCCGGTCGGCGTCACCGGCGAGCTTCATATCGGCGGCGAGGGGCTCGCGGCCGGCTATTGGAATCGGCCGGCGCTGACGGCGGAGCGCTTCATCCCCGATCCGTTCGGCGCGCCTGGCGCGCGGCTGTATCGCACCGGCGATCTGGCGCGCTGGCGCGCCGATGGCGTCATCGACTATGTCGGCCGGTCCGACCACCAGCTCAAGATCCGCGGCTTCCGCCTCGAGCCGGGCGAGGTCGAGGCACGGCTGACGCGGCAGGCGGGTGTTCAGTCGGCGGTGGTGGTGGCACGCGAGATCGGCGGACGCCAGCAGCTCGTCGGCTATGTCTGCGGCGGGGACGGCCTCGACGAGACCGGGCTGCGGGCGGCGCTCTCGGAGGCGCTGCCGGACTACATGGTTCCGGCGCGGATCGTGCTGATGCCGCGGATGCCGCTCACCGCTCATGGCAAGGTCGATCGCGACGCCTTGCCGACGCCCGAGCAATTGTCTGCCGAGACCGACTACGTCGCGCCGCAGTCCCCCGCGGAATTGGAGCTGGCGGCGATCTGGGCGGAATTGCTTGGCCATTCGCGGGTGGGCCTGACCGACAATTTCTTCGAGCTCGGCGGCGATTCCATCATCTCGCTGCAGGTGGTCGGACGTGCGCGCCAGCGCGGGCTTGCCATCGAGCCGCGCGACCTGTTCCGGCATCAGACGCTGCAGGAGCTGGCGCGGGTCGCGCGTCGCGATCGGGCCGTCGTTGCATCCGCTGAGCCGCTTGCGCGCGATGGCGATCCGGTGCCGCTGTTGCCGATCCAGCGCCGCTTCTTTGCCGAGGACGCCGGCGAACGGCATCACTGGAATCAGGCGTTGATGCTCGTGCCGTCGGCGCGGCTCGACTGGTGGGTGATGGCGCAGGCGGTCGAGGCCGTGGTGGCGCATCACGATGCCCTGCGGCTGCAATTTCGGCAAAGCGACCGAGAGTGGCAGGCGAGATACGGCGCGATGCCGGCGAGCGCCGATCTGCTCTGGATCCGCACCGTCGCCGATGCGGCTGAGGTCACCTCGGCTGCCGCGACCGCGCAGGCAAGCCTGTCTCTGCAGGGACCGTTGCTGCGGCTCGTCGGCATGGACGTTGCCGACGGCAGCCAGAGGCTTCTCATCGTCGTGCATCATCTCGTCGTCGATGGCGTGTCATGGCGCGTGCTGCTCGAGGACATCGCCTCGGCGTATCGACAGGTGGCGCAGGGCGCGGCCGCGATTGCTCTGCCTTCCAAGAGCCGGTCCATGGCGTCATGGGGCATCAGTCTCGAAGACTACGCCGCCAGCGAGGAGCTGGCTGGTCAGCTCGACTATTGGAGACAGCGGACCGCCGCCGGCGACGTGCCATGCGACGATGATCACGGCGAGACCGATCGCGTCGCCGATGGTGAGGATGTCGTCGTGTCCTTCGATACCGACATGACCGGGCAACTGCTCAAGCAGGCGCCCGCTGCCTACAGGACCCAGGTCAATGACCTGCTGCTGGCGGCGCTGGCCCGCGCGGTCAGCCGCTGGAGCGGGCTCGATGAATGTCTGGTCGAGCTCGAAGGTCACGGCCGGGAAGACATTTTCGAGGGCTTCGACCTGTCGCGAACGGTCGGCTGGTTCACGACCGCGTTTCCCGTTCGACTCGCCGGCTGTGCTGGCGATAGCGCCACGCTGATCAGATCGATCAAGGAGGAATTACGGGCCATCCCGGCGCGCGGGCTCGGCTACGGCGTGCTGCGCTATTGCGGCAGCCCCGAGCAGCGCGCCGCCCTGACGGGCGGAGCCGAGCCGCGGATCGTCTTCAACTATCTCGGCCAGTTCGGCGCCGGCTCTGACCTTGCCTTCGCGCTCGCGCCGGAAAGCGCGGGGCCGTCACGCAGCGCCAGCGCGCCGCTCGGGCGCTGGCTCAGCATCAACGGTCAAGTGCTTGATGGCCAGCTGAGGCTGACATTCAGCTTCGGCCGCCGACGCTATCGCCGCGCGACGATCGAGCGGCTGGCCGCGTGCTATTCCGCGGCCCTGCGCGAACTCGTCGCGCATTGCACGAGCGGCGTATACGGCCTCACGCCGTCGGACGTTCCGCTCTCAGGCCTCAGCCAGCCGGAGCTCGACCTGCTCGGAGCGTCGCGCGATTGGCGCGATATCGAGGATATCTATCCGCTGTCGCCGATGCAGCAGGGCATGCTGTTCCACGCGCTGCGCGATGGTGACAGCGGCAACTATGTCAGCCAGATCGCCGTCGACATCAGCGGTGCGCACGCGGCGCGATTGCGCGCGGCGTGGCAGGCGGTGACGGCGAGACACGCGGTGCTGCGGACAGTGTTCGTGTGGAGAGAATTGTCGGGCGCGCCGCAGCAGGTCGTCCACCGGCAGGTTCCTGTCCCCTTCGTCGAGGAGGACTGGCGCGACCGTGTGGACTCGATGGATCAGGCCGCGCGTGACGCGGCGCTGGCCGATGTGGCCGCAGCCGAATGGCGGGCCGGCTTCGACCTGTCGCGTCCGCCATTGCAGCGGGTCCGTCTCATCGATCTCGGCGGCGGTGTGCACCGCCTGATCTGGACACATCATCACATCCTGCTCGACGGCTGGAGCGCGGCAAGGCTCATCGGCGAGATCATGCAGCATGTCGGTGGCGCGTCGCTGTCCGCCCCACGCGGCCGCTATCGCGACTACATTGCCTGGCTGCAGCAGCAGGATCGCGATGCGTCGAGTGCGTTCTGGGCACGCTCGCTCTCGACGGTCGGCGAGCCGAGCCTGCTTGCCGATGCGCTGGGCGGGCCGGCCGCGCCTGCCGACGGCCATGGCTCGATCGATCTCGTCATCGATGCGGCGACGACGGAGCGGCTGCAGGTCGTGGCGCGGCGCGAGCGGGTGACCCTGAACACGGTCGTGCAAGCGGCCTGGGGACAGCTGCTGCGGCGCTTGACCGGCCAGGATGTCGTCTGCTTCGGCGCCACGATCTCCGGCCGGCCGCCTGAGATCGCGGGCGTGGAGGAGACCGTCGGCCTGTTCATCAACACCGTGCCCGTGTTCGAGGATGCGAGACCTCAGACGTCGGTCGGTGATTGGCTGCGCGGTTTGCAGGATCGCAACGTCGACCTGCGCGAGCATGGCTGGATGCCGCTCCACGAGATTCAGCGGCTTGCGGGCCGCGCCGGCCGGCCGCTGTTCGACTCCATCTTCGTGTTCGAGAACTATCCGGTCGATGCGGCGCTGCGCGATCAGGCCGGCGAGGGGCCGCGTGCCAGCCGCGCCGAGCAGATCTCGATCACGAACTATGCGCTCACGGTCGCGGTGTTCGTGACGGACAGGGGCATCCGGCTTGGATTCCGCTACGATCGCAGCCGGTTCGACCAGGCGCAGATCGAGCGGATACAGGCAGCTTTCGCCTGTCTGCTCGCGCGCATTGCCGACGATAGCAGCCGACCGGTTGCAGAGCTGCATGGATTGGACGCCGCCGCTTTGCATCGAGTGCTCGGCTGGGGCTCGGGACCTGTCGCGCGGGCGGTGAATGACGACTTCGTCGACGTCGTGACGCAGATCGAGCAGCAGGTCGCACGGTCGCCTGCGGCCATTGCCGTGATCTCCGGTCAGGAGAGGATCAGCTACGCCGAACTGAATGCGCGGGCCAACCGACTGGCGCGACAGATCAGGCAGGCCGGCGTCGCTCTGGATGCTCCGGTCGGCTTGGCATTCGAGCGCAGCGACGACCTGGTCGTGGCTGTGCTGGCCGTTATGAAAGCCGGCGCCGGCTACCTGCCGCTCGATCCGGACTATCCCGCCAAGCGGCTCGCCGCGATGCTGTGCGACAGTGGTGCCCGGCTGGTGCTGACGCAGGCGCAACTGCGCGATCGGCTGATCGAGATCACGGCAGGGGCGGGCGCCGAGCTGATCGTGGTCGACGGCGCCCGTGAGGGGCGCGGTTTGCGCGCCACTGATGGCTCCGATGTTCGGATTCCGGTTCATGCCGAGAGCCTCGCCTATGTGATCTACACGTCCGGCTCGACCGGCGTGCCCAAGGGCGTGGCCTGCACGCGCGGCGCCCTGGCGGCACGGCTAGGATGGATGCAGAAGGAGTACGGGCTCGATCCCAGCGAAACGCTGTTGCAGAAGACGCCGTTCAGCTTCGACGTCGCGGTGTGGGAAATCCTGTGGCCGCTGATCGTCGGCGCGCGGCTTGCGATTGCAGCGCCGGGCGCACATCGCGAGCCGAAGCGGCTGATCGATGCGGTCACTGCGCATGGCGTGACCACGCTGCATTTCGTGCCGCAGATGCTCGCGCAATTCGTGGCTGAGCCAGAGGTTCAGCGATGCGTGACCTTGAAGCGCCTGTTCTCCGGTGGCGAGGCCCTGCCGGTCCAGCTGAAGGACCAGGTCTATTCGGTGTTCCCCGCGATCCGGTTCGACAATCGGTATGGGCCGACCGAAGCGCTCATCAATGCCAGCTTCTGGCACTGTCGCGGGCCGAGCGGATCGGGCGTGCCGATCGGATTTCCGATCCCGGGCACGACCCTGCGCATTGTCGATGCCGATCTCAATCCGGTCGCCGAGGGAACGACGGGCGAGCTCCATATCGGCGGAGACGGGCTGGCGCGCGGCTATCTCGGGCGCGCGGCGCTGACGGCCGAGCGCTTCATTCCCGATCCTTTCGGACCTCCCGGCGCGCGGCTCTATCGAAGCGGCGATCTGGCGCGCTGGCGCAGCGACGGCGCCATCGCCTATGTCGGCCGGGCCGATCACCAGGTGAAGGTTCGCGGCTTCCGCATCGAGCTCGGCGAGATCGAAGCGCGGCTCCTGCAGCAGCCCTCGGTCAGCGCGGCCGTTGTGATCGCCAGGGATTTCGGCGTGGGCCGGCAGCTGGTCGGCTATGTCTGCGGCGACGGCATGCTCGATGCTGCGACGCTGCGTGAGGCCCTGTCCGCAACGCTGCCGGACCACATGGTGCCGGCGCGGATCATGGTCCTCGACCGCCTGCCTCTGATGGTGAATGGCAAGGTCGATCGCAACGCGCTGCCGGCGCCGGAGGCGCCCGTTGCGGCGATGCGGATTGCGCCGCGGACGCCCGCCGAGGCTGCGTTGGCCACCATCTGGGCCGAGCTGCTGCATCAGCCGGATGTCGGGATGACCGACAATTTCTTCGAGCTCGGTGGCGATTCCATCATCTCGCTGCAGATGGTCAGCCGTGCGCGGCGGGCCGGCCTTCTGGTCGAGCCGCGAGACGTCTTCAAGCACCAGACGCTGGAAGCCCTGGCGCGCGACGCGCGGGTGATCGTCCGGCTGGAGACGACGGCAGAGCAGGGGCGCATCGCCGGGCCACTTCCGTTGCTGCCGATTCAGCTCCGCTTCTTCGAGCAGGAACTGGACGCCCCTGATCACTGGAATCAGGCTTTGCTGCTGCGGCCGCGGCGGCGGCTCGACTGGGACGTGTTGCGACGCGCAGCGGTGGCCGTCGTCGCGCATCACGACGCACTGCGACTGCGCTTCGAACGCATCGACGGTGTCTGGCGCGCCGAGCACGGGCCGGGGCCGGCTGTGTCGGACCTGTTGCGGTCGTGCGAGTTGGCCGACGGCGAGGCGGTCACCGCGCTCGCCGCAGAGGTCCAGGCGAGCCTCTCGCTCGCGCATGGTCGTTTGGTGCGGATGGTCGGCATGGATCTGCCGGAGGGCGAGCAGCGCCTCCTGATCGTGATCCATCACCTCGTGATCGACGGCGTGTCGTGGCGCGTGCTGCTGGAGGATCTCGCGGCTGCCTATGAGCAGCTCATGCGCGGGCAAGAGGCGACACTGCCGGCCAAGACGCACGCCTACGCCCAATGGGGCGCAGCGCTACGCGCACACGCGGCCTCGGATGCGCTGGTTGCCGAGCTGGACTACTGGTCAGGGCTCCGGCGGGCGGACGACGTGCCATGCGATTCTGATCATGCGGATCGGGATACGATCGCCGACGCCGACGACGTGCCGCTTGTGATCGACGCCGAGCTGACCGCGCGTCTGCTGGGTACGGCGCACGGCGCGTACAGAACCCAGGTCAATGATCTGCTGCTGTCGGCGCTCGCGCGCGCGGTGTGGCGGTGGTCGGGCCGCGAAATCATGACGGTCGAGCTCGAAGGCCACGGCCGCGAGGATCTGGGCGGCGGGCTCGATCTGTCACGAACCATCGGCTGGTTCACGACTGCGTTTCCGGTACATCTGATGGCTGGATCGCAGCCACCCGCGGTGCTGATCAAGACGACCAAGGAGATGCTGCGGTCAGTCCCCAGCCGGGGACTTGGTTACGGCGTCCTGCGCTATCTGGGTTCTGATGCCCAGCGTGCGACGCTGACGACGGGAGCGCAGCCGCGCATCGGGTTCAACTATCTCGGTCAGGTCGATGGCAGCACGGACGAGACTGCGCTGTTCTCGATCGCGCCCGAGAGCGCCGGCCCGTCGCGTGCGGCATCGAGCCCGTTGCGCCACCATATCGCCATCAATGCGAGGGTGCTCGACGGTCGTCTGGAGCTATCGTTCGGCTTCAGCAGGAAGCGCTATCGACGCGAGACCGTGACCCGCGTCGCAGGCTGTTTCGAGGCGGCGCTCCGTGAGCTGGTCGATCACTGCACGAGCGGCGTCCACGGCGTGACGCCATCCGATGTGCCGCTGTCGAAGCTGAGCCAGGCCGAGCTCGACGCGCTGATGCTGGATTGGCGCGAGGTCGAGGACATCTATCCGCTGTCGCCGATGCAGCAGGGCATGCTGTTCCACGCGTTGCACGACGACGGCACCGGGGTCTACGTCAACCAGGTTGCGGCCGAGATCCGCGGTCTCGACGCCGGCAAGCTGCAAGCCGCGTGGCAGGCTGTCAGCCATCGTCATGCCGTGCTTCGCACCGGCTTCTTGTGGCGTGAATTGTCAGGAACGCCGCAGCAGGTCGTGCATCGTGACGCCGACGTTTCCTTCGTCGAGGAGGACTGGCGGGAGCGTGCGGCTGGGCTTGCTCCGGCCGCCTTGGATGCTGTGCTCACGACGGTTGCAGACCGCGAGCGCGTCGACGGCTTTGATCTCTCGCGGCCGCCGCTGCAGCGCGTGAGGCTGATCTGGATCGCCGACGATGCGCACTGGCTGATCTGGACTCATCATCATATCCTGATGGACGGCTGGAGTTCGGCCCGCTTCATCGCCGAGGTGATGCAGCACGAGGAGCAGGCGGCGCTGCAGGGACAGCCGCCGCGCTACCGCGACTACATCGCCTGGCTGCAGGCGCAGGACCATGGTGCTGCGGCCGAGTTCTGGCGAGCGGCGTTGGCCGGGCTCGACGAGCCGAGCCTGCTAGCGCAGCCTGCGGTCGACGGGCGCGTGGGCCATGGCTCGCTCACCATGGCGGTGGACGTCGATCTCAGCGAGCGACTGCAACGTTTCGCGACCCGCGAGCGGGTCACGCTGAACACGGTGATGCAGGCGGCATGGGCGCAATTGCTCCGTCGATTCACCGGCCAGGACACGGTCTGCTTCGGCGTGACGGTGTCCGACCGACCCGCCGGGCTCGCCGGCGCCGAGGAGATGGTCGGCCTGTTCATCAACACCTTGCCGGTGGTCGACGCCGAGAATCCGCAGCAGCGGATCGGCGCGTGGTTGCGCGACCTGCAGGATCGCAATCTCGCCTTGCGGGATCACGGCTGGATGCCGCTGGCCGACATCCAGCGGATCGCGGGCCGGGCAGGGCGTCCGCTGTTCGACAGCATTCTCGTGTTCGAGAACTATCCGGTCGACGAGGCCTTGAAGACCAAGGATGGCCGCCTGAGCGTCAGCCGGACGAGGATCCTCGAAACGAGCAACTATCCGCTGTTCGTGAGCATCGGTCTCGAAAGAGAGCTGCGGTTGGTGTTCAATTTCCAGCAGCAACATTTCGACGAAGTCGAGATCCGTCGGCTGCAGATGGCGTTCGTGCAACTGCTCGCGGCCATCACTCGCGATGCCGAGCAGGCGGTCGGCTGCATTGCGGCCGATGATTCCGCAGACCTCGCGCTGCTGGCGCGGGTCAACGATTCGGCGGGGGCCGTGACGACAGCGAGCGTCGTCGCTCAGTTCGAGGCGCAAGCAGAGCGCGCGCCCGATGCGATCGCGCTCGTGCACAATGAGGAGACGATCAGCTATGGCGCGCTGAACGCGCGCGCGAACCGGCTCGGCCACAGGCTCAGGGAGCATGGCGTAGGTCCCGACGTGGTGGTGGGGCTGGCGCTCGAGCGCGGTGTCACGATGATGGTGGCGCTGCTCGCGGTGCTCAAGACAGGCGGAGCCTATTTGCCGCTCGATCCGGACTATCCGGCCGAGCGTCTCGCGCACATGCTGAGCGACGGCGGCGCGAAGCTGTTGCTGACGCAAGCGACGCTCCACGACGGGCTCGCGCCGGTGCTGGCAGGCGGCCACGCCCAGGCTTGGCTGCTGGACGAGGTGGCTGGAGAAGAAACGGTCGACGCAGGCAATCTCGACGTCGCCATCCATCCTGAAAGCCTCGCTTACGTCATCTACACCTCCGGTTCGACCGGCCTGCCCAAGGGCGTGATGGTGCGCCATGGCGCCGTGACGAATTTCCTGGCGACGATGGCTGAGCAGCCCGGCATTGCGCGCGACGACCGCGTGCTCGGTTTGACCTCGCTGTCGTTCGACATCGCGGTGCTCGAGCTCTGGCTGCCGCTGACGCGTGGCGCTCGGATCGTGCTGGCGGATCGCGCCTCGGCCCATGATCCGGCGGCCTTGAAGGCGATCGTGGCCCGGCAGGGCGTGACCATGATCCAGGCGACGCCGTCGAGCTGGCGCATGCTGCTCGATCACGACGACGATTCGCACGGATGGCTTCCTCGGCGCTGCCGGTTGCTGAGCGGCGGCGAGGCGCTGGCTCCCGACCTGGCGCTCCGGCTGCTCGCGCTCGGAGACGAGGTCTGGAACCTGTTTGGACCGACGGAAACCACGGTGTGGTCGGCGCGCCATCGGCTCGATGCGCGCGATCCCGCACCCGTCCTGGGCGGCCCGATCGGCAGCACCACGCTCCATGTGCTTGACGGCGGTCTCAACCGCGCGCCCATCGGCGTGACAGGCGAACTCTTCATCGGTGGCGAGGGCCTGGCCCGTGGCTATTGGAGCCGTCCGGCGCTCAGCGCCGAGCGCTTCATTCCCGACCCATTCGGCGATCCCGGTGCGCGGCTGTACCGGACCGGCGATCTGGCGCGGTGGCGGCCCGATGGATTGCTCGATTATGTCGGCCGCGCCGATCACCAGGTGAAGATCCGCGGCCACCGCATCGAGCTCGGCGAGATCGAGGTGCGGTTGCGATCACAGCCCGGCGTGCGCGACAGCGTCGTGGTGGCGCAGGAACTCGGCGGCGGCCGGCAGCTCGTCGGCTATGTCAGCGGCGGCGATGCGCTCGACGGGGCCGAGCTGCGCGCGACTCTCGCGTCAGCGCTGCCAGACTACATGGTGCCGTCGCGCGTGATGGTGCTGCCGCGGCTGCCGCTGACACCGAACGGCAAGATCGATCGCAAGGCGTTGCCGTTGCCCGGTACGCGGCTTGGACAGGGACAGCGCATCGCGCCACGCAATCCGACCGAGGCCGCACTCGCTGCGATCTGGGCCGAGCTGCTGCACCAGGTGGATGTCGGCGTCACCGACAACTTCTTCGAGCTCGGCGGCGACTCGATCATCTCGCTGCAGATGGTCAGTCGCGCACGCCGCGCCGGTCTCGAGCTGGAGCCGAGAGACGTGTTCCGGCTGCAGACGATCGAGCTGCTCGCGCCGGCCTGCCTGGTGGCGCGGAACGACCAGCCCCCGGTTACCGTCGCGCGCGGCGCATTGTCGGGACTGACGAGTGAGGAGCTCGCGCGGCTTGGTGTCGACTGGGACCGCATCGAGGACGTCTATCCGCTCTCGCCGATGCAGCAGGGCATGCTGTTTCACAGCCTGCGCGATGCCGGCAGCGGCGTCTATGTCAACCAGGTCAGCGTCGAGATCCGAGGGCTGGACGTCGAGCGGCTGCGCAGCGCGTGGCAGGAGGTCTCTGCTTGTCATCCGATGTTGCGCACCGGTTTCCTCTGGCGCGAGCTGTCCGGCGCACCGCTGCAGGCGGTCCATCGCGAGGCGAGCGTGCCGTTCACGACGGAAGACTGGCGCGGACAGGCCGTCGATGAGGCGCGGCTGTCAGCGACCCTGGCCGCAGAGCGTGACGCCGAGTTCGATCTCGCGGTACCGCCGCTGCAGCGTGTCCGCCTGTTGCGGCTCGACCACGATCGCCATCGCCTGATCTGGACTTACCACCACATCCTGATGGATGGCTGGAGCTCGGCCCGCTTCATCGCCGAAATCCTGCAGCGCTATGCCGGGCGGGCGCTCACGGCTCGTTCGGCGCACTATCGCGACTATGTTGCCTGGCTTCTGGCCCAGGACGCGCAGGCGGCCGAGCGCTTCTGGCGAGGACAACTCACGGCCTTCGACCAGCCGACGCAACTGGCCGATGCCTTCGGCGCGCGGCGCCACGATGCGCACGGACATCGCCGCTGCTACACGCGGCTCGACAAGGATGCGACCGCGGCATTGAAGGCGTTCGCACGGCACGAGCGCATCACGCTGAACACGCTCATCCAGGGCGTCTGGGCGCTGCTGCTGCAGCGCTACACCGGCCAGCAGACCATCACGTTCGGCGTCACCGTCGCTGGCCGTCCGCCCGGTCTCGACGGCGCCGAGCAGATGATCGGCCTGTTCATCAATACGCTGCCGATGATCGAGGCGCCCCCGCCGGATGTTCTGATCGGTGACTGGCTGCGCGCCATGCAGGACCGTAACGCCGCGATGCGCAACTTCGAGCAGACGCCGCTCTACGACATCCAGAGCTGGGCCGGGCGTGCCGGCGAAACCATGTTCGACAGCATCATCGTGTTCGAGAACTATCCGGTCGAGCGTGGCCTGCTGCAGGGTGATGGCTCGCTTCAATTCGGCGAGCTGCGCAATGTCGACGTCACCAACTATCCGATGGATCTGTCCGTCTTGGTCGAGGATACGCTGCAGGTCGAATTCACCTATATGCCGAGCCACTTCACGCCGGATCAGGCGGAGCAGGTGAGGGCACAGTTCGAACATCTGCTTGCGGTCATGATGCGAAGTCCGGATGCCCCGCTCGGCGCGATCGATGCGGCGGCTGCTCAGGACGTGCAGCGAGCACGTGTCTGCAATGGTCGGGCGGCGTCTGCCGCGACGCGCCCGCTCGTGCACGAAATGATCGGCGGTCATGCACAGCGCAATCCTGAGCGTGTCGCTCTCACGATCGGCGGCAGCAACGTCTCCTACGGCGAGCTCGATCGTCGCGCCAATCGGCTCGCGCACCATCTCATCGAGGCCGGGCTCAGGCCGGACCAGCGAGTCGGGGTCGTCGTCGAGCGCAACGACGCCACGATGGCAGCGCTGCTCGCCGTGCTGAAGGCCGGCGGAGCCTATGTGCCGCTTGATCCCGAGCTGCCGCCGGACCGCATTGACTTTGTGATGCGTGACGCCGGCATCACGGTTCTGCTGTCCGGCTCGCGTCACGTCGCCGCCATCGCCGGCGTTCGGGCCATCGATCTCGCCTCGTTTGGTTTCGAAGCCGGTCCGCATCATGCGCCGGATCCTCATCTGCATCCGGAGAACCTCGCTTATGTGATCTACACGTCAGGATCGACCGGGCGGCCGAAGGGCGTTGCGGTTGCGCATGGCCCGCTCGCGATGCATTGCAGGGCGACCGCTTCGCTCTACGAGCTCGATGAGCACGCAAGCGAGCTGCATTTCCTGTCGCTGGCGTTCGACGGCGCACATGAGCGCTGGCTCACGGTGCTGTCGCAGGGCGCAAGGCTGGTCATGCGCGATGCTGAGCTATGGACCCCCGAGCAGACCGTTGCGACGCTTCATGCCCAGCGCATCACGCACATCGGCCTGCCGCCGGCCTATCTCCAGCAGGTCGCCGAGTGGGTGGCGCAGACCGGCAATCCGCCGCCGGTGAGGCTGTATTCGTTCGGCGGCGAGGCCATGCCGAAGGCCGGCTTCGACAAGGTCAGGCGGACGCTGAAGCCGCAGATCCTGATCAACGGATATGGTCCGACCGAGACCGTCGTGACACCGCTCGTCTGGAAGGTCGACGGCAGCGCGGAGTGTGACAAGGCCTATGCGCCGATCGGCAGTCCCGTCGGCCGCCGCACGGCCTACATCCTCGATGCCTTCCTGAATCTCGTTCCAGCGGGCGCCGCCGGCGAGCTCTACATCGGCGGGTTCGGGCTCGCGCGCGGGTACCACGCCAAGCCAGGCATGACGGCGGAACGCTTTGTGCCGGATCCATTTTCGACGAACGAGGGCGCACGTCTCTACCGCACCGGCGACCTGGCGCGATGGGATGCGAGCGGCACGATCGAATATCTCGGACGCAGCGACGATCAGGTCAAGGTCAGCGGCTTCCGGATCGAGCTTGGCGAAATCCAATCGGCTCTGCTGAGCGACCCAGCAGTCGCGCAGGCCGCCGTGATCGCCGTACCCGGAGCGGGTGGCAATCAGCTGGTGGCCTATGTGGCGCCGCGAGCGCCATGCGACGCCGCCGCCGCTGCGGCCGAGCGGCTGTCCGCGGCGCTGACCGCCGCGCTGCGCCGGACCTTGCCGGCCTACATGATTCCATCCCGCATCATCGTGCTCGAGCGCCTGCCGACGCTGTCGAGCGGCAAGGTCGATCGCAAGGCGTTGCCCGCGCCGGACATCGCTGCCGCGGCCGCGTTCATCGCGCCGGAAAGCGCTGCCGAAGTCGCGATGGCGAAGCTGTGGGCGGAGGTTCTCGGCGTCGCGCAAGTTGGCGTCACCGACAACTTCTTCGAACTCGGCGGCAATTCGATTCTCAGCCTCAAGGTGATCGCGCGACTTCGCCGCGACCCGGTCCTCGATGGCGAGATCAAGCTGCGCGATCTCCTGCAGAGGCCGACCATTCGCGCCTTGCTCCGCACCCCCGCAGCATCATCCACGCGGCCGTCGGTGCTGCTGCCCCTGAGTTCGCCGGTCGATGGCACGCCGCCGGTGTTCTGCCTTCACGGCGGATTCGGCACGGTGTTCGACTATGCGCCGCTGGCGCGCCGTTTGGAGGGACAGAGGCAACTGATCGGACTGCAGTGCCGGACGCTGGTCGAACCATCCTTCATAGACCAGTCGCTGGCGGCGATGTCCGTTGACTATGTCGATGAGATCGTGCGGACGCAAAGCAAAGGACCCTATCATCTGATCGGCTGGTCGCTCGGCGGGCTGGTCGCATGCCTGGTTGCCGCCGAACTGGAACGGTGCGGTGAGCGGGTCGAGCGCTTGGCGCTGATCGACAGCTTCGTTCCGCATCCGCATGGTGGCGAGCACCCGTCGGTCGGACGGCACTGGACCGACGATGTGCTGGCGCTGCTGTCGGTCACGGTACCGGACGTACAGTCTTCAGCGATCACGTCGCAGGTGTCGGCGATCCGCTCCGCCGACGCGCCGGTGACGGACGAGGTGATCCGGCGCCTGGTCGCCGATGCAATCGGCATGGCGCCACTGCAGCCGCGCGACGGTCTTCTCGGCGTCGACGATATCGTCGCGGCCTTCAGGGTCGGGCGCCACCTCGCGCAACTGGCTCGGGCGGCCGAATGGCCGGCCGATCTCGTTGCAGCACCCGGCTGCTGGTGGACGTCCGGCCGGCTTCGACAGCGCGATCGGCTCGCGGCGCGGCTGCCGCACGCGGCGGATTGTGGCGTGGCCGGCGACGACCACTTCTCGATCCTTAGCAACGAATCCTTCCTGGCGGCGCTCGGCGCGTGGCTGGAGCCCGTCCGGGCGGCGCAGACATCGCCGGATCTGCAGCCCGAACCGGCTGAATGAGGTGATCATGAGCCTTCATCCTGATATCGCTGCACTGCTCGAGATGATTCAGCTCGGAACGGAATCCGGCGCGCGCATTCCGTTTCGGCAACTCACGCCGGCGCAGGCGCGTGCCGATTTCGACGCCTCCTCGCCGTTGCTGGATATCGATCCGCCGCCGCTCGCATGCGAGAGACAGCTTGTGCTGCCCATGCGCGACGGGGCGGAGATCGCCGCGCGGCTCTATGCGCCGCGGCCGTTGGACGTCGCCGATCCGATGCCCGTGCTGCTCTACATGCATGGCGGCGGCTTCGTCGTCGGCAGCCTCGACTCGCACCAGCCGCTGTGCCGGGGTCTTGCCGATGACAGCGGCGCGCCGGTGCTGTCGATCGGCTACCGGCTGGCGCCGGAGCATCGGTTTCCGACCGCGTTCGAGGACTGCGTGGATGCGCTCGCCTGGATCGGGCGCGAGGGGCCTGCGCTTGGTCTGGACCCGCGGCGTGTCGCGGTCGGTGGCGACAGTGCGGGCGGCACGCTCGCTGCAGCCCTGGCGATCGCCGCGCGCGATGACCGGGCCTTGCCGCAGCCCGCTCTTCAGGTCCTCGCTTATCCCGGCCTCAGCCCGCAGCAGATCTCGGATTCCTACGAAAAATACGGCTCGGGCTATCTGCTCGAGCGCGAGACCGTGGACTGGTTCTTCGACCACTATCTCCCCCAGGACGCCGATCGCCACGACTGGCGATTTGCGCCGCTGGCGGCATCCGATCTCACGCGCGTCGCGCCTGTGCTGATCGTGCTCGCCGAGTTCGATCCGCTTGCCGACGAGGGGCGGGCCTATGCTGAACGCTTGCACGCGGCGGGGGTCGCCGTGGATCTGAAGGTCTATCCCGGCATGATCCACGAGTTCCTGCGCATGGGCAACGTCGTGCCGGACGCTCTGCGGGCCCGCGCCGACATCGGCGACAAGCTCGCTACCGTCTTCGGCATGGGAATGGGAGCTGGCGACCGATGATGACGTCATCCAATCCAGGACTTGCCAACGTCGGAAGCCTGCTGCGGCCTTATTGGTTGCTGCTCGTCGCAGCCATCCTGCTCGGTCTCCTCGGCGGCGCCAGCGTTGCGGGTCTGCTCGCCGTGGTGAACCGCGGCCTTTACGCAGGGCCAGGCGACATTGGTGGGCTGGTCGCCTCGTTCGCGGGTCTCTGTGTCCTGATCGTGGTCGGCTCCGTCGGCTCGGACATCAGCGCCAACGTCGTCGGACAGCGGATCGTCGCCTCGCTGCGCAAGTCGCTGGCCGCCAAGATCCTGATGGCGCCGATCGACCAGCTCGAATCCTATCGGTCCCACCGCCTCATCCCGGTCCTGACCAGGGATGTCGACGCCATCAGCGATTTCGCCTTCTTCTTTCCGGTCCTCCTGGTGTCCGGCGTCATCGTCGCCGGCTGCCTGATCTACCTGGCGGTGCTCTCGTGGCCGCTGTTCCTGGTCACGGCAGCCTTGATCGCGCTCGGATCGTTCGTCCACTATCTCGCTCGCAAGCGCGGAATGACGGGCTTCAATCTCGCGCGCCAATACGAAGACGACCTGCAGAAGCATTACCGCGCGATCTCCGACGGCGCCAAGGAGTTGCGGCTGCACCGCCCGCGCCGGCGCCACGTCCATGTCGATCTGATCGGGCAGACCGTCGACCGGATCGGCGACGTCCAGATCAAGGCCATCAATCTGCTCGTGACGGCGCGTGCGCTCGGGACGGTTCTCCTGTTTCTGGTGATCGGGACCACGCTCGTGCTGCGTCCGCTGCTGTGGCCCGACAGCCCGGCCTCGGTGTCCAGCGGCTTCGTTCTGGTGCTGCTGTTCATGCGCGGACCGATCGACCAGTTGATCGGTATGCTGCCGTCGCTCGGCCGCGCCCAGGTCGCGATGCGTCGGATCGCCGAATTGTCGGACCGTTTCACCACCGAAGAGGCGGAACTGCTTGATGATCCGGCCGGTCGGACTGCCGACCAGATTGAATCGATCGAGTTGCGCGGAGTCTCCTACGCATTCCCGGCGTCCTCATCCGAACGGCCCTTTGCCATCGGACCGATCGACCTTCGCATACGCCGCGGCGAGATCGTCTTCATCGTCGGTGAGAACGGCAGCGGTAAGACGACGCTGATCAAGCTGCTGCTCGGACTCTATGTGCCCGACCGGGGCGTGCTGCTGCGCGACGGCAGTCCTGTCGTCAGCGAGACCCGCGACGACTACCGGCAGCTCTTCACCACCGTGTTCTCGGACTATTTCCTGTTCGACACCCTTGCACAGCAGAGCAATCAGCGATCTGAGATCGCACAGCGCTATCTCGACCGCCTCGAGCTTGCGCACAAAGTCTCCATCGAAGGCGGCGCATTCTCCACCACCGACCTGTCGACAGGCCAGCGCAAGCGGCTCGCCTTGATCAATGCCTGGATCGAGGGACGGCCCGTGCTGGTGTTCGACGAATGGGCGGCCGATCAGGATCCGGCGTTCCGTCAAATCTTCTACACCGAGCTGCTCGCCGACCTCAAACGCCTCGGCAAGACGATCATCGTGATCTCACACGACGATCGCTACTTCCACTGCGCCGATCGGATCGTGCGCCTGCGCAACGGGAATATTGACGTGGGCGACCCCTCCGAGCGCCGCGAGCCGGCACGAAGGCAACGCTCGCTCACGCCGGCTCTGCAGGAGTCCATTGAGTCATTTGAGGCAACGAAGCCGTGATGCGCAGCTTTGTAGTTAATCTAAACGCGGTGCCTCGGACCTTCTTGTTTTCGTCGTGCCGGCCGATCTACATCCTGAACGGGAGTGGACAGGGATGACGCCCGTGCAGATCAATGAAGGGGGAGGGTTTCGCATGAGCGCGACCGCGAGCGCTGCAGGCAGCGCCAGGACATTTCCCGTCGCAATTGACGCGACAATGTCGGTCGTGCGCGACGATGACGGGATAAAGGTGATCGCGGATGGCGCGGCGCTGTTGTCGTTCCGGTCAGACGGCGAGCTGATGCGGCTGACTGTGGGCGACGAACCCCGTGATTTTCGCCGGGTGTCGCGCGGAGTCGCGGCAATGGCCGAAGCGGTCTTCGGCTGGACGCCGTCGCTGGAGAGGCTCGTCCTTGCGCTCGACGACAACCCGGCAGCAGCATCGGCCTTGGCGAGAGACGGCCTTGCGGTGGTCACCGACGGCAGGTTGACGCTGCGTCCGGACATGGTGATGCAGCGACGCGAGAACTGGCTGACGGACGCCGCATGTCCGCCGTTTCCACTATCCTACACGATGACCGATGGCAGGCGCCATCCACGGCGACCGCCCAAGCCGGTCGGCACCGTCTACGCCCGTTTCATTCCCTGGCTGTCCGACGTCATTAGTTTTCGCGTCGTCGACATCGCTCACGATCTCCCGCTGGTGCACCGCTGGCTCAACGACCCGCGGGTGGACACGTTCTGGAACGAGGCGGGGGACATCGACAAGCACCGGCAGTATCTGTCGCGGATCATGTCGGACCCGCACATGGTGCCGCTGATCGGCTCCTTCGGTGATCAGCCTTTCGGCTATTTCGAGCTCTATTGGGCAAAGGAAAATCGCATCGCGCCGTTCTACGAGGCGGCGGACTATGATCGCGGTTGGCACGTGATCGTCGGCGAGCACGGCTTCCGGGGCCGCCGCTTCATCACGGCCTGGCTTCCCTCGCTCATGCACTACATGTTCCTCGACGATTGCCGCACCGAGCGCATCGTCGGCGAGCCGGCGGCGACGCATTCCCAGCAGCTGCGTAACCTGGATCTGGCGGGCTTTGCCAGGCTCAAGAACTTCGACTTCCCACACAAGCGGGCAACCCTGGTCATGTTGCTGCGCGAGCGCTTCTTCGGCGACCGGCTGTGGCAGCCGGCGCCCAAGGAAGCACCCATAGAAGCCTAGCGCGGACGGAGCATCACTCATGTCGTATCATCCTGCCCCTGAATATGATGTCGTCGGCGTTGGCTTCGGGCCATCGAACCTCGCACTGGCGATTGCGCTCGACGATTGCGCCAGGCAGCAAAGCTTGAAATGCCGGTCCCTGTTCGTGGAAAGGCAGCAGGACTTCAAGTGGCATGGCGGAATGCTACTGCCCGGCAGCAACATGCAGATCTCCTTCCTCAAGGATCTGGTATCGCTTCGCGATCCGACCAGTCCGTTCACCTTCGTCAACTATCTTCACAAATCTGGCCGGCTGCTCGACTTCACCAACTGCAAGACGTTCTATCCGAGCCGGATCGAGTTCAACGACTACCTCCGATGGGTCGCCGGCCAGTTCAGCGCCATGGTCGCATATGGGGAGACAGTCGAGGCTGTCGAGCCCGTGCACGCCGGTCAGTCCGTCACCGCGCTTCGCGTGCTCACGCGCATGGTTGACGGGAAAGAACGGTCACGCGTCACGCGACACCTCGTGGCCGCCGTCGGCGGCGTGCCGCACATCCCGTCCGTATTTCGAGCGGTCGCGATGGATCCGCGGGTCGTGCACACCAGCGGCTATCTCGGCTCGTCGCTTGCGGCAGGATCGGACGGTCGCTCGCCGCGGGTGGCGGTCATCGGCGGCGGGCAAAGTGCGGCTGAGGTCACCCTCGATCTCAGCGAGAGGATTCCGGGCGCCGAGATCGATCTGGTCTTCCGCGGGCATGCGCTCAAGCCGGCCGACAGCAGCCCGTTCGTGAACGAGATCTTCAACCCGGACTACACCGATTATTTCCATTCGCGGTCCGACGGGCAGCGCGAGACAATCGTCCGCAGCTTCCGCAATACCAATTATGCGGTGGTCGACCCCGACCTGCTCGATCAGCTCTACCGGATGACGTATCAGCAGCGCGTTGCCGGAGCTCGGAAGCTGGCGCTTCATCCGCGCAGCGAGATCGTCGCAGCTCACGCCTCCCCCGAGGGGGTGGTGCTCGAGTTCAATAACAAGGACGAGGAGGTCCGCCGCCGAGCGGCATACGACGCCGTCGTGCTCGCCACCGGCTACGAGCGATCTCCGATCCCGGGGTGTCTCGATCCGATCAGCCGCTACATCGAGTCGGCGTCGCTTGATCGCGACTATCGTCTGCAGACAAGTCCCGCGTTTCGTCCACACGTCTATGTGCAGGGCTGCGCCGAAACCTCGCACGGCCTCAGCGATACGCTGCTCTCGGTGCTGCCGATGCGGGCTCAGGAGATCACGAAGTCGCTCGTGTCGACAACGGCGAGAGAACAGGACGCCGCGCCCTCGCAGGACCGGGCCGAGCGCGTGTACTCGTGATGGAAAGCCGAATGCGGAGCCACGACGCGCGCGCCGCGCGCGACGTCGTGGAATGATGCCGAAGGGGCATCGTTGCGACGACCTGGCCGTCCCTGGCGTGTCACGGTCGAATTGTCATCGGGGGGCGCCGTGCCTGCAACTGCTGGATGACCGACATCTCGTGTCGGCCGGCGGGCACGGTGGAGTGCAGGATTGGAAATGGGTGAGCCGCATCTGCCTGAGCGGGTCGTAACCTTGCTAGTGTCGAGTGAATACGCGCGGCTCGTCGGCCGGACCATGTCGGAACGGCTCGATTACATCGTCGACATCGCCTCGCTGCATACGCGCGACGAGTTGGTGCGGCGACTGGGACTCGGCCGCGTGGTCGTGCGCCAGGTCGAGAAATGGCTCGCGTTCCACGGACGCCGTCTACGGCATTCGAACGAAAGCATCGATATTGCCATGTGCGGACTGGAATTTCGGAAGCGGCGCATCCGGCGGTCTCGGGTGGCGGTACGATCGCGTCGGTTGAACTCCAAGACGATCCCAAGGGAGCCGGGCCGAGGCAGTTGAGTTGCCCGTGCTCTGCCAGCGCGGCCAGGCCGCTGCCACGCCGACGAAGCCCTGACGGGACCGCGATGCACGCGGAGTGCATCACAGGCTTATCGCGTCGCATCATGGAAAATGAGACTCGTCGTCAAGGCCGAGGCCTGGCGGGTTGCGCCCGGCCTCGGCTCATCCGCTAGCCTCCGCGGTCGATGGGAGCTCACCGTCGCTCGTCAGAGATCACGCGAGGCGTCGGGAAGGTCCGCTGCCAACATGGCCAACAAACAGCGGCCGGCACACGCTCGTGTGCCCCTGCAATGGGCGACAAGGGAGGAGTTCGATGCACATGCGAAGTGTAGGTATCGCCGTGTTCACGGCGCTTTTGCTGTCCGGCACGGCATTCGCGCAGGAAAAGATCAAGGTCGGCGTCACGGCGACGCTGGAGGGCACCTATACCGTGCTCGGCGAGGACGGAATGCGCGGCCATGTCACCGCGCTGAACGTGCTCGGCAAGAAGGTCGGCGACAAAGAGCTGGAGTTCGTCGTCGCGTCGACCGATGCCACGCCGGACTCGGCCGTCCGTGCCGTGCGCAAGCTGATCGAGCAGGACAAGGTGCAGATCCTGCTGTCGCCGCTGTCGGGCGACGAGGGCATCGCCGTCAAGAACTTCGCCAAGACGCACCCGGAACTGACATTCGTCAACGCGGCGTCCGGTGCGCAGGAGACGACCTATGTCGATCCCGCGCCGAACTTCTTTCGCTTCAACATGGATGGCGCCCAATGGCAGGTCGGCCTCGGCAAATATGCCTATGAGACCAAGGGCTATCGCAAGATCGCGACTGTCGGCGAGGACTATTCCTTCATCTATACCCAGGTGTTCGGCCTGGCGCTGGAGTTCTGCGGCCTGGGCGGCAAGATCTCCAGCCGGCAATGGGTGCCGCTCGGCACCAAGGATTTCGCGTCGGTGATCGCGGCGCTGCCCGATGATGTCGATGCGATCTATCTCGGTCTCGGCGGCGCCGATGCCGTCAACTTCCTCAACCAGTATCAACAGGCCGGCGGCAAGGCGCACTTGATGGGCGGCTCGATCATGATCGACCAGACCATCCTGTCGTCAAAGGGCAATGCCAAGAACGCCCTGATCGGTACGATTGCGGCATCGGGGCAGGCCGATACCTGGGAGGATCCGCGCTGGCAGAAGTTCGTGAAGGCCTATCAGGACTCGTTCCCGCCGGAGAAGCGCTTCCCGAGCCCGTCGCTGCTTGCCACCAACTACTATGGCTCGACCATGGCGTTGATCCTGGCGCTGCGCGAGGTCAATGGCGATCTGTCGAACAACCAGGCCAAGCTAAAGGCGGCGCTGGCGAAGATCGAGATCGATGCTCCCAACGGCAAGATCAAGCTCGACGCCAACCGCCAGGCGATCGGCACCAACTTCGTCACCGAGGTCGTCGACGATGGCAAGGGCGCGCTGTTCAGCAAGGTCGTGAAGGTGATTCCCGACGTCAACCAGACGCTGGGATACGACGCCGCCACCTTCGCCAAGATCGGCCTGCCGAGCCGCACCGTGCCCGAATGTAAGAAGTACTGACCTTCTGCAGAGAGCGACGCGGCTCGAGCGGGCTCGGGCCGCGTCGTCGCGTCTCTTGCTTTCTGCAAAACAATGATCGACGCTGACGAACAATAAGAACCATTTCGGTGAGGAAGTGATGAGTAGGGCGCTCGCCGTCTTTCATGCTCGCTTCGGCCGCGCGACGGTTTATCAGCTCAATCGGCCATTCAATGTGCATGCCCACCGCGAGGGACATCTGATCTTTCATGTTGGCGGGACGCCGGCCGATATCGACGTCTGCGACCAGCATTATCAGATCGGCGAGGACTGGATCGTCGCGGTCAATCCGTGGGAGCCGCACAACTTCCTGCCGAACGATGTCGGCAACGGCGCCATCTTTTTCGTGCTCTACGTCAATGCGGAGTGGTTCACGCCGTCGGCCGCGCGCGAGCAGGGCCTGCGGTTTGGTCGTACCTGCTTTCGGCGAACCGCCGCCCTCGACCGCTGCATTCGCCGCGCCGCAGCGTTGGTATGTGGCGCGCCATCGCTCGGTTGCCTCGACGGCGAGTTGCGGCAGCTGATCGACAGTTGCTACGAGGAGAGCTGGCGCGTCTCGGATCAGATGCCCGAGCGGCCGTGCGCGGAAGTGACGGATTTTCGAGTTCGCAAGTGCATCAAGCTGATGTCGGACAGTCCGTGCGCCGAGATCGAGCTCGATCACATCGCCCGCGAATCCGGACTGTCGCGGCCTCATTTCTATCGGCTGTTCCGTAGCCAGACCGGAGTAACGCCCAACCTCTATTTGAATACGCTGCTGATGGAGCGGGCGCTCGATGCGGTGGTGGCGACGGAGTCGCCGATCGCCGACATCGGCTTCGATCTCGGATTCACCTCCCAGAGCGGCTTCACGCGCTTCTTCGCCGGAAATGTCGGCATGGCGCCGACCGATTATCGCCGCGCTGCAAAAGTGCTGCGTGCCTGACGTGCTGCTGCGCGTCGCGCGAAAGAGACTGTCGATCAAGTGCGCATGCTTGTCTGCCGCTACACTCTTCGGAACGTGATCCGGAAAAGGATCCGACGAGGGAGGACGAGCGATGACCGGCACACCCGGCGATCTTCGGCTGAATGCGCCTTTCCGCTGTGATGACGGATCCGTCCCTCTGACCATGAGGGAGGGACGATGAGCCGCTTCATCGAGCGTCACCCGATCTGGTCCCTCATCATTCTCCTCGCCTTGGCGCTGCTGGCGTGGCTGATTGTCGCCGTCTGGCCGCCGGGGCTTGAGGAGGCGATCGGTAGGAAGAAGGTGTTCCTGAGTGCGGTGTTCAACGGCATCACGCTGGGCGGACTGTATTTCCTGGTCGCGAGCGGGTTTACGTTGATCTTCGGCCTGATGCGAAACGTCAATCTTGCGCACGGCTCGCTCTATCTGCTCGGCGGCTATGTGGGCTACGGCGTGTCCGCCGCGACCGGGTCATGGATCCTCGCCTTCGTCGCAGCCTTCATCGTCGTCGCGGCCATCGGCGTTCTCCTGCAACTGCTCGTCTTTCGCCGCATGGAGGGCCAGGATCTGCGCCAGACCATGGTGACGATCGGCCTCTCGATCGTATTCGCCGATCTGATGCTGTGGGCGTTCGGCGGCGACTTCTATCAGATCCAGACGCCGGCCTGGCTGATCGGACCGGTGCAGCTCCCGCTGATGACGGCGATGAAATCGTCGGGCGAGCCGGTGTTCCTGCAGTATCCCCTGGTACGGCTGGTGATCTTCTGCGGCTCGGTCGTGATCGGCGTCGCGATGTGGCTCGCGCTCAACCGCACCCGTGTTGGCATGATCGTGCGCGCCGGCGTCGATGATCGCGAGATCCTGGCGGCGACCGGCGTCCAGATTCAGCTCGTCTTCGTGCTGGTGTTCGCGCTGGGCGCGGGGCTGGCCGGCATTGCCGGTGTGGTCGGCGGAACCTTCCAGTCGATCTCGCCCGGCGAGGATACGCGCTTTCTGCTGGCGTCGCTGGTCGTCGTGATCGTCGGTGGCATGGGATCCATCCCTGGCGCGGCGCTCGGCGCTGTCATCATCGGGCTCGCCGAGCAGCTCGGCTCTGTCTACATCCCGACCTATGCGATCGTCGTGACCTTCCTGATCATGGTGCTGGTGCTGGCGCTGCGGCCCCAGGGCCTCCTGGCGAGGCGGTGAGATGTCGCTGATCCAGGAGGCACGGGCGCGGGAGAGCATGCTGGCGGGAAGCGCGAGAGCGCAACCGGCGGCGTGGTCGGTGACCGAGCAGCCCTGGGCCTGGGCAGTGGCGGCGCTGCTGCTGATCATGCCGCTGATCGCCAACGGCTTCTTCCTGATCGAGATATTCGGCACCACCCTGATCCTCGGCACCATCGCGCTGAGCCTGATGTTCCTCGCCGGCTATGGCGGCATGGTCAGCCTGATGCAACTGACCATTGCGGGCTTTGCCGGCTACATGGTTGCCGTGTTCGGCGTCAGCGGCAACGCCAATATCAGCCTGGGCTGGCCGTGGTGGCTGGCGACGCCCATGGCGCTGGTGCTCGCGGTGCTGTTCGGCACGCTCGGCGGCGCGCTCGCGGTGCGTACCGAGGGCATCTACACCATCATGATCACGCTCGCGATCGGCGCCGCGTTCTACTACTTCACCAACCAGAATTGGGCGATCTTCAACGGCCACACCGGCATCAACACGATCGCCACGCCGCATTTTCTCGGCGTCGATTGGCGCATGGACATCGCGTTCTATTACCTGACGCTCGCGGTGGCCACGCTGTGCTATTTCGCCGTGCTCTATCTGTCGCGCGCGCCATTCGGCCTGGCGCTGCAGGGCGTACGCGACAATCCCAGGCGCATGGCGGCGCTCGGCTTCAACGTCAATGAGCATCGCATCGCCGCCTATGCGTTCGCGGCCCTGATCGCCGGCATGGGTGGCGTGCTGCAGGTCTGGAACTATCGGCAGATCTCGCCCGGATCGGTCGCGGTCGAGCGCTGCATCGACATTCTCATCGTCGCCGTCGTCGGCGGCATCACCCGGCCGGTCGGGCCGTATATCGGCGCCTTCATCTTCGTCATCCTGCGCACCTTTGCGCTCGACTTCCTGGTCAAGGTTGGGCTCGACGGCAACCGGTTCCGGCTGCTGATCGGGCTCGGCTTCCTCGCCATCGTCTTCTGGTCGTCCGATGGCGTGATCGGCCTCTATGATCGGTGGCGCCGTCGCAGCGAGGCATCGCAGACGCGGTCGCGTCCCGGAGGTCACCGCCATGGATAGGGTCGCGGACCGGCTCTCGGCGCTCGGCTCGACTGCGGCCCTCGAATTGCGCGGTGTCACGCGGATGTTCGGTGCGCTCGCCGCGCTGACCGACATCACGATCACGGTGCGGCCTGGGGAGCGGCGCGCGGTGCTGGGCTCGAACGGCGCCGGCAAGACCACCTTGTTCAATTGCGTCACCGGCGACTTTCTGCCGACCTCCGGCACGATCCGCTTCTTCGGCGAGGACATCACCGCCTTTCCGCCCTATGAGCGGATCCGCCGCGGGCTGCGCCGCACCTACCAGATCTCGGCGCTGTTCCTCGGCCTCTCGGTGCGCGACAATGTCTACCTGGCCTGCCGCGGCGTCTCGCGCGCGCGGTTTTCGATGCTGCGACCCAGCGTCAACGATGCACTGATGCAGGCGACTGAACGCCTGATCGAGGCGGTGCATCTGACGTCCGTGCGTGATCAACTGGTTTCGGAGCTCGCCCATGGCCAGCAGCGGCAGCTCGAGATCGCGCTGGCGCTGGCCGGTGCGCCCCGATTCATCCTGTTCGACGAGCCGGCGGCGGGTCTGTCGCCGACCGAGCGGCGCGAGCTGGTCGAGATCCTGACGTCGCTGCCGCCGCACATCGGTTACATCATCATCGAGCACGACATGGACGTGGCGCTACGCGTCGTCGAGAGCGTGACGATGATGCACAACGGCCGCATCTTCAAGGAAGGCGCGCCGCAGGAGATCGAATCTGATCCGGAGGTGCAGGAGCTCTATCTCGGAGGCGGCCATGAATGACGTCCGCCGCTCCGCGCCTGCGCTCGAGGTCCGCGGCCTCGACGTGTACTACGGCCATTCGCATGCGCTGCAGGGCGTCGATCTCCGGCTCGACAGCGGCGTGTTCTCGCTGGTCGGCCGCAACGGCATGGGCAAGACGACGCTGTGCAAGGCCATCATGGGCCTGCTGCGGCCGTCCGGCGGATCGGTTCGGCTGCGTGGTGAGGATATCACCGGGCTCAATCCGGCGCGCATCGCAAGGCTCGGCGTCGGCTATGTGCCGCAGGGGCGGCGTCTGTGGCGCTCGCTCAGCGTCGACGAGCATCTGCGCCTGGCAGCGGGCCAGCGCCGCGGTGCCTGGACCGTCGAGCGCGTCTACGAGACATTTCCGCGCCTGGCCGAGCGGCGCAACAATGGCGGCGGCCAGTTGTCGGGCGGCGAGCAGCAGATGCTGGCGATCTCGCGCGCGCTGCTGACCAATCCGCAGCTCCTGATCATGGACGAGCCGACAGAGGGCTTGGCGCCGGTCATCGTCGCCCAGGTCGAGGAGATGCTGATCCGGCTCGGCCAGGACGGCGACATGGCGGTCCTCGTGATCGAACAGAACATCGGCGTCGCCACGGCGATCTCGCCGCGCGTGGCCATCATGGTCAACGGCCGCATCAACCGCATCATCGACTCGGGCCGGCTCGCCGCCGATCGTGAGCTGCAGCAGCGTCTGCTCGGCGTCGGCCAGCATGCCGGCGACGAGACCGATCTCGGGACAGGCGAGGTTCAGGAGGTGCCCGTCGCACGTGCGGCGGTGTCAACGACGCCGAAAGCTGCGCCCGTCAAGGTCTACGTCTCTAATCCCGTGCTGCCGACGCGCTGGTCGCAGCCGGTGCCGATCGCGCAGATCGAGGCCAAGGCGCGCACGCTGTCCACCAGTGTGACCCGGCTCGACGAGGCAACTCGCCAGAGTCGCGAGGGCGCCGTGTCGATCGCGGCGGGCCCGCCGGCGGTGATCGTGGTCGGCACGCTCGACACCAAGGGGGACGAGCTGCGCTTCATCCGCGACATCGTCGCGGGCCACGGCCTGCGCACCCGACTTGTCGATGTCTCCACCAGCGGACGGCACGCGAGCTGCGATGTCTCGGCCCAGGAGGTCGCACTCAATCATCCCCGCGGCGGCTCCGCCGTGTTCGGCCCCGATCGCGGCGCATCGGTCACCGCGATGGCAGAAGCTTTCGCACGTTGGCTGCGGCGGCAGGACAACGTAGCCGGCATCATCTCGGCCGGAGGGTCTGGGGGCACATCGCTGGTCACGCCGGGAATGCGCGACCTGCCGGTCGGTGTACCGAAATTGATCATCTCCTCTGTCGCATCCGGTGACGTCGGCGCCTATGTCGGGCCGGCCGACATCGCGATGATGTACTCGGTCACCGACGTCCAAGGACTCAATTCGATTTCGCGCGCGGTGCTGAGCAATGGCGCGCATGCGCTTGCCGGCATGGTGACGGCGCGCGAGCAGCAGTCCGCCGTCGCTGACCGCACCCGACCGCAACGTCCCGCCATCGGCATCACCATGTTCGGCGTGACCACGCCGGCGGTGCAGAAGCTCACGGCCGAGCTGCGCGACGACTACGAGTGCCTGGTCTTCCACGCCACCGGCGTCGGCGGCCGCTCGATGGAGAAGCTGGTCGAGTCCGGCATGCTCGCCGGCGTGATCGATCTCACCACGACCGAGGTCTGCGACCTGCTGATGGGCGGTGTGTTTCCGGCCATCGAGGATCGCTTCGGCGCCATCATCCGCAGCCGCGTGCCCTATGTCGGCTCGGTCGGCGCGCTCGACATGGTGAATTTCGGCGCGCCCGAGACCATTCCCGAGCGCTATCGCGGCCGCAAGTTTCACGTCCACAACCCGCAGGTCACGTTGATGCGCACGACCGCGGAGGAGAATGTGCTGATCGGCCGCTGGATCGGCGAGCGCCTCAACCGCATGGATGGGCCGGTCCGCTTCTTCCTGCCGGAGAAAGGCGTCTCGGCGCTCGATGCGCCCGGGCAGCCGTTCTTCGACCGCGAGGCGGACGCCGCGTTGTTTCACAGCCTCGAACAGACCGTGCGGCAGACGTCGAACCGGCGCCTGATCCGCGTGCCGCATCATATCAACGACGGTGAGTTCGTCGCAGCGATCGTTGGCGCTGTCAGGCCCATGCTCGGGCGGCTGCCGGCGCGGCGCAGACAGGCGAGGTGACGTGATGGCGGGTTTCGAGCGCGCGCCGCTGTTGAAGAAGTTTCGCGACATGGTGCGACGGGGCGTGCCGATCATCGGCGGCGGCGCCGGTACCGGCCTGTCTGCCAAGTGCGAGGAGGCGGGTGGAATCGATCTGATCGTGATCTACAACTCCGGCCGCTACCGCATGGCCGGCCGCGGCTCGCTGGCCGGCCTGATGGCCTATGGCGACGCCAATGCGATCGTGGTCGAGATGGCGAGCGAGGTGCTGCCGGTGGTGAAGAGCACGCCGGTGCTCGCCGGCGTCAACGGCACCGACCCGTTCCGCGACATGGATGTGTTTCTCGATCAGCTGAAGACGCTGGGCTTCTCGGGCGTGCAGAACTTTCCAACGGTCGGCCTCATCGACGGCACCTTCCGCGCCAATCTCGAGGAGACGGGAATTTCCTATGCGCTCGAAATCGACATGATCGCCCGGGCGCACGACAAGGATCTGCTGACGACACCCTACGTTTTCAACGAAGCCCAAGCCACGGGCATGGCGATTGCGGGTGCGGACATCATCGTCTGTCATCTCGGGCTCACAACGGGCGGATCGATCGGCGCGCACACCGCGCCGAAGCTCGAGGATTGCCCTGGCCTGATCGACGGCTGGGCCTCCGCCGCGCTCAGCGTCAATCCCGAGATCCTGGTGCTGGCGCATGGCGGCCCGATCGCGGAGCCGGCGGATGCCGACTTCATCATGAAGAATACCCGGAATTGCCACGGCTTCTACGGCGCATCCTCGATGGAGCGGCTGCCGGTGGAGCGGGCGCTGACGGAGCAGGTGCGGCATTTCAAGGCGATCAGCTCGCGGCCCCGCCGTGTCTGAGTCGACAACACGAGGCCGGACGGCGATGGCGCCAGGCGCCAGGGTGTCCGGACCAGAGACTGAGGGAGGAACTGCATGTCCGGAGCTCTGATCGGTGAGCTGATCCTGTGGCTGATCGTCGCGATCATCGTCATCGTCGTCGCCGTCTATATCGTCAACTGGCTCTATCACCGATCCTCGAAGGAGGTTTCGTTCGTCCGGACCGGCTTTCTTGGTGAGCGCGTCGTGATCAATGGCGGCGCATTCGTGCTGCCATTCATCCACGACTACACGCCGGTCAACATGAACGTGCTGCCGATGGGCATCACGCGCTCCCGGCAGGACGCGGTGATCACGCGCGATCGGATGCGCGTCGATATCGAGGCGGATTTCTACGTTCGCGTCGAGCCGACCAGGGAAGCGGTGTCGATCGCCGCCGCAACGCTCGGCCGTCGCACGCTCGAACCCGAGAAGCTGCACGCGCTGCTATCCGGAAAGTTCGTGTCCGCCGTGCGTTCGGTGGCGGCGGAGATGACGATGGAGCAGATGCACGAGCAGCGCGGCGACTATGTCGCACGCGTCAAGGCGGCCGCCGCCGAGGCGCTGGCGCAGAACGGTCTCGAGCTGGAATCGGTCGCGATCACCGATCTGGACCAGACCGATCTCGAGTTCTTCAACCCGTCGAACCGGTTCGATGCCGAGGGTTTGACGCGCTTGATGGAGGACATCGAGAGCCGGCGCAAATTGCGCAACGACATCGAGCAGGATTCGATGATCAAGATCCGCACCCGCAATCTCGAGGCCGAGCGCGAGGCGCTCGACATCGAGCGTGAGAGCGAGACGGCCCGGCTGGATCAGGAACGCGACATCGAGATGCGTCGCGCGCTGCAGCGGACGGAGGTGGCGCGCGAGCGGGCGCTGCGCGAGACCGAGGCCGAGCAGGCACAGATCTCGGCGCGCGAGGCGATCGAGAAGGCCCGCATCGCCAATGAGCTGACGATTGCCGAGGCGCGGATCGCCGCCGAGCGCGACACGCGGCAGCGGGAGATCGAGCGCACGCGCGCAGTCGAGGAGCGCGAGCTGCTCGCCCGCGAGGACATCGAGAAGGCGAGGATCGCGAACCAGCGCGCCATCGACGCCGCGCGCATCGAGTCGGAGCAGGAGGTGCGCCAGCGCGACATCGAGCGCACCCGCACGATCGAGCAGGCGGAGATCGCGGCGCGCGAGGCAGTGGAGAAGGCGCGGATCCAGCAGGATCGCGCCGTGTCGGACGCGCGCATCGCCAATGACGAGGAGACGCGCCGCCGCGAGATCGAACGCACCCGTGCGATCGAGCAGGCGGAGATCGCGGCTCGCGAAGCGACCGAGAAGGCGCGGATCGCGCAGACCATGATCGTCAATCTGGAGAGGATCAGCTCCGACGAGCGGACCCGTGCCACCGAGATCGCGCAGGTGCGCAATATCCAGCAGGCCGAGATCGAGGCGCAGAAGTCGGTCGAGGCGGCACGGATCGTGCGCGAGCAGGCGCTGTCGGCGGAGCGGATCGCGGCCGAGCATGCGACCCGCAGACTGGAGATCGAGCGCAACCAGGGCATCGAGATCGCCGGGATCGCTGCGCGCGAGGCGACGGAAGCGAGCCGCATCGGGCAGGAGGAGCGGGTCCGCGCGCTGGAGATTGCCCGCGTCAGGACCATCGAGGAGGCCGACATCGCCTCGCGCGAGGCGATCGAGGCGGCCCGTATCGCGCAGGAGCAGGCCGTTGCCGAGAAGCGGATTCGTTCGGAGAAGGAGACGCGCAGCCTCGAGATCGAGCGCACGGAAGCCGTCGAGGCCGCCGATCTGAAGCGACGCGAGGCCGTCGAGCGGCGCCGCATCGAGGTCGAGCTGGCGCTGGAAGCCGAGCGTATCGCATCGTCGCGGACGCGCGAGGTGCTCAACATCGACCAGAAGAAGGCGATCGAGCTCGCGGACGAGATCAGGGTCATCGAACTCGCCGCCAAGCGCTCCGAGCGCATCGATGCAGATCGTCAGGTGAAGGAAGCCGAGATCCTGGCCCGCAAGCAGGTCGAGACCTCCGATGTCTCGCGCGAGCAGGCGCTCGAAGCCGCACGGCTCGAACGTCGCCGTTCCATCGAGCAGCTCGAGGTCGGCCGTGTCCAGGCGCTTCAGGAAGCCGAGATCGCCGCGCGTGAGGAAGTCGAGCGCGCGCGCATCGCCTCCGATCGCGGTCTGGACGAGGCCCGCATCGGCCGTGAGCGCGAGCTGCGCAAGCTCGAGGTCAACCGCGAGAAGGACGTCGAGACGGCGCTGATGGAGAAGGCGATCGTGCTCTATCAGAAGTCTTTGGAAGAATCCGCCGCCAAGGTCGCGGCCGAGGAGGCGCGGACGCGCGCCACCGAGGCCACGGAGAAGGTGATCACGGCGCGTGAGAGCGAGATCGCCCGCCGCCGCAAGACGGTCGAGGTGCTGCTCGCCGAGAAGCAGGCGGAGGAAACCAAGATCGCCGCAGATGCCGAACGGGTCCGCGCCGCAGTCGAGGCCGAAGCGCAGAAGCTGCTCAACGAGGCCGAGAACGTCTTGACCGACCAGGCGCGCTACTCGCTGTTCCGGCGCAAGCTGCTCGACCGTATCGAAGGCATCGTGCGCGAGAGCGTCAAGCCGATGGAGAAGATCGAGGGCATTCGCATTCTCCAGGTCGATGGCTTGAACGGCCATGGCGGCAACGGCAATGGCGGCCGCAGCGCGACCGACGAGGTGATCGACTCGGCGCTGCGCTATCGCGTCCAGGCGCCGCTGATCGACTCCATCCTGGCCGACATCGGTGTCGAGGGCGGCAGCCTCGCCAAGATGCCCGGTCTGATCCGCGAGGCGCGCGACATGCAGGGAATCCGCAAGGAAACCTCGGCGCGCAAGGACCCGGGTGGCGGGGGCGGAGCCGCGGAGGGCGGTCCGTCGGAGCCGCCGGCCGACCGCGGCCCGCGCAAGAAGGGGTGAGGCGCCATGGCGAGGGTTTACGTCTCCACGGTGGTCAATGCGCGAAACGATCGGGTGTGGGCGCGCGTCCGCGACTTCAACGGCCTGCCGAACTGGCATCCGGCGATCGCCGAGAGCCGGATCGAAGGCGGCGAGCCGCCCGACAAGATCGGCTGCGTCAGAGACTTCCGCCTGCGCAATGGCGACCGCATTCGCGAGAAGCTGCTCGGCCTGTCCGACTACGACATGTTCTGCACCTATTCGATCCTGGAATCGCCGATGGGAGTATCGAACTATGTCGCGACCATCAGGCTGACGCCTGTCACCGACGGCGACAAGACGTTTCTGGAATGGACCGCCGAGTTCGACTGCACGCCGGAGCGCGAGGCCGATCTGGTCGCCTCGATCGGCGGCGGCGTGTTCCAGGGCGGCTTCGATGCGCTCAAGCGTGCGTTCGGAGGCTGACGCCGTGCCGCACGTCGTCAAGAGCACCATCATCGATGCGCCGACGGAGGCCGTGTGGGAGGTGCTGCGCGACTTCAACGGCCATGACCGCTGGCACCCGGCGGTCGCGACGTCGGCGATCGAGCGTTCGCAGACGTCTGACAAGATCGGCTGTGTCAGGCACTTCCGTCTCAAGGATGGCTCAGAGCTGCGTGAGCAGCTGCTGGCGCTGTCCGATCTCGAACAGAGCTTCAGCTATTGCCTGCTCGATACGCCGCTACAGCTGTTCAACTACGTCGCCCATGTCCGGCTGCTGCCGGTCACCGACGGCGACCGCACCTTCTGGCACTGGGAAAGCCGTTTCACGACGCGGCCCGAACAGGCCGAGGCGCTGACTCGCATGGTGGCGGAAGACATCTACCAAGCCGGCTTCGAAGCGATCCGATCGCATCTGAAGCAGGCGGCATGAGGACGAGGTGAATCGATGCCGGTTACGGTGAAGACGTTTCAGGCCGCGAGCGAAGCTGCGTCTGCGCTGTCGTCGGACCGCGCCGCGCGCTATCTGGGCGGCGGCACGCTGGTCATGCGCGATCTCAACGAAGGCGACGTCTCGATCGCCACCGTGATCCGCGCCACCGATCGCGCGCTGCAGAGCATCGACGCCACGGGCGGGCGCATCCGGATCGGCGCCGGCGTCACCTTCGCCCGCGTTCTGGCCGAGCGCGAGCTGTCCTTCCTGCATCCGGCGGCGCGCTCGATCGGCGGCCCGGCGGTCCGCAACATGGGCACCATCGGCGGCAATCTGTTCGCGCCGGCGCCGTTCGGCGACTTCACGGTGGCGCTGCTGGCGCTCGACGGCATGGTCTCGCTGCAGGGCGGCTTTGGCGTCCGGGAGATGCCGATCGAGGATTTCCTGCAATCGCGCGACCGCCAGGGTGCTGCGCTGGTGGTCGCCGTGTCCTGCATCAGGCCGGCGTCATCGGATGCGTTCCGCTATCGCAAGATCGCGCGCATCAAGCCGAAGGGCGGATCGGTGGTCACGCTCGCGGCGCATCTTCCACAGAGCGGCGGTCGCGTGACCGGCGCGCGGATCGCGCTGGGATCGATGGCGCCGACCGCTGTTCGCGCCAAGGCCGCTGAGCGCGCGCTCGAAGGTCGGCCGCTCGATGCCGGCGCGATCAGCGCCGCCGCTGCTGCGGCAGCCGAGGGAACGGCACCCACGGACAATTCGCTGGCGAGCGCGTGGTATCGCCGCGAAGTGGTCGGCGTGCATCTGCGGCGGCTGCTGTCGGGACAGGAGAGCTAGACCATGGCCAAGACCCCACTTCAGTTCCGGCACAATGGTCGCGACGTCGCGCTGTTCGTCGACGGCGGCACCAATCTCCTGGTCGTGCTGCGCGAGATGATTGGCGACGTCACGCCGAAATTCGGCTGCGGTCAGGGCGGCTGCGGCGCCTGCACCGTGCTGATCGACGGCGACGCGCATCTGTCGTGTCTGACGCTCGCCGAAGCCGTCGAGGGCCGCGCGGTCGAGACGCTCGACGGTATCAAGAGCGGTCCGACCCTGCATCCGCTGCAGCGCGCTTTCGCCGAGGGGTTTGCCGCGCAATGCGGCTATTGCACGCCGGGCATGCTGATGGCGGCCAAGGCGCTGCTGGACAAGATCCCGCAGCCGAGCCGCGAGCAGGTGGTGGAGGCGATCTCCGGCAACATCTGCCGCTGCACCGGCTACGAGCCGATCATCAATGCGGTGCTGGCGGCAGCCGCGTCGCTGCGCGCGAGCGCCTGAGGGGAGATCGCCATGCTGGAACTGCGCAAGGACATCTTCGCCGACGAGCGCGACGACAATCTCAACGAGGTCGGCAAGGGCACGCAGCGCCAGGACATGCTGGGCCACGTCACGGGGACCTCGACCTATTTCAATGACCACAAGCTGCAAGGCATGCTGCACCTGAGGGTCGTGAGGTCGACGCAGCCGCATGCGCGGCTGCGTCGCATCGACACCGGCGAGGCCGAGCGAAGCGACGGCGTGCGGCGGATCATCAGGGGCGGCGACGTGCCGCGCAACCTCAACACGCTGCTCAGCCTGATCAATTTCGGCAAGGACGATGAGCCGACGCTCGCCGTCGATAAGGTCCGCTACAAGGGCGAGCCGATCGTTGCCGTGGTCGCTGACACGCCGCGCGCCGCAGCCGAGGCGGCTGCCAAGGTGCGGGTGGACTACGAGAGCTTGCCGGCCGTGTTCGATGTCGAGGAGGCGTTGAGACCGGGCGCGCCTGTTGTCAACGAGACCTATCCGAAGAACACGTTCACCTATCACGAGCGCTACGATCACCAGAAGCTGCGCTTCGGCGATGTCGAGCGCGGCTTTGCGCAGGCCGACCATGTGCTGGAGCAGCGCTACCAGATGTCGCCGATCGAGCACGCGCCGGTCGAGACCAACGGCTCGATCGCCGCGCCCGACACCAACGGCCGCTATGTCGTCTACACCTCCACCCAGGCGCTGTTCTTCTCGCTCGACACCTGCGCCAAGATCCTCGACCTGCCGTCCAACACCTTCCACTTCATCGGCGGCACCGTGGGCGGCGGCTTCGGCGGCAAGGTCGATACGCTGACCGAGCCGCTCGCCATTCTGGCCGCGATGCTGACGGGGCGGCCGGTGCGCTATGTGCTCGGGCGCGAGGAGGAGATGCAGTTCGGCCCACCACGCGGCGCCGAGCGCATCTACGTCAAGGACGGCGTGATGCGCGACGGCCGCATCGTCGCGCGCCAGATCCGCGCCTATTTCGACTCGGGCGCCTACACGCGGCTGTCGAGCTACGCGGTGGTCAAATGCGCCGCGCACCTGCCCGGTCCCTACACGATCCCGAACGTCCATGGCGACATCTACTGCGTCTACACCAACCGCACGCCGGCCACCGCGATGCGCGGCTTTGGCATCACGGGCATGGACTTCGCGCTCGAATGCCAGATGGACAAGCTCGCGCATCTGATCGGCATGGACCCCATGGAGTTCCGCATCCTCAACGCCTATCGCGACGGCGACATGAAGGCGCATCGCCGCGAGGCCAAGAACACGGCGCTGATCGAATGCGTGCAGGTCGCGGCCGAGAAGGCCAAATGGCCGATCCGCGAGGAGTTCCGCCGCATGTCGTCGCGCAAGGATGGCGGCGGGGCCCGGGCGGCTGTTCCCTCCACGCCACGTGAGCCGGTGAGCGCGCGGCCTGCGCCGGCGCAGCAGCGCACGAGCTACGACCGAGGGCTTCCAGTTTCTCCACCTCCTGAGCCGCCGTCACCACCCCCACAGAGCCCGGCACCGGCTCCCGCGCATGGCGCGACGCGGTTCTCGTCGGTGTTCGGAACGAGGAGGCGCTGACATGACCAGGCACCGCGGCCGCGGCATGGCGGCGATCAACTATCCCATCGGCATGAATCTCGGCGGCGATCCGAGCCAGGCACTGGTGCATTCCAATCCCAGCGGCAAGTTCACGGTGGCGCTGTCGTCGATCGATCTCGGGCAGGGCATGAAGTCGGTCACGCGGCAGATCTGCGCCGAGACGCTCGGCGTGCCGGTCGAGGACGTTTATGTCGACACCGCCGATTCCGATACCGGGCCGCACTGCATGGGCTCGTTCGCCTCGCGCGGCACCCATCGCGTCGGCAATGCCGTCATGGCGGCGGCCAGGGAGGCGCGCGGCGTCATGATGGAGGCAGCGGCCGAGGAGCTCGAGGTCAACGCCAGCGATCTCGAAACCGACGGCCGCGGCAACATCCACGTCAAGGGCGCGCCGCATCGCTCGATCTCGGTCAAGGACGTCGCCATCGCCGCCCAGTTCCGACAGGGCAAGACCATCTCCGGTCGCGGCATCTTCCTGGTGCCGTTGTCGGACGTCGATCCCGAGACCGGCGAGATGTCGCCGGCCACCTGCTACGCGCATGCGTGCCTCGTCGCGGAGGTCGAGGTCGATGACGAGACCGGTGAGGTCGGTGTGGTCAGGATGGACAGTGCCTACGAGCTGGGACGTGCGCTCAATCCGCGCCTCGTTGAGCAGCAACTGGTCGGCGGCGCCTGGATGGGCATGAGCCATGCACTCTATGAGACGACCGAGCCGTATTATCCCGATCCCAAACAAGGTCCGCGGGACTTCGTCGAATATCTGATGCCGGGACCTGGCGACATCTGTCCGCACGACATTGCCGTGCTGGAACGCCCCGCGCCGGACGGCCCGTTCGGTGGCAAGGGGCCGGGTGAGATGTGCGCCAATCCGGTGCTGCCCGCGATCGCGAATGCGATCTTCAATGCGGTGGGCGTACGAATCGACGAGCTGCCGATCACGCCGGAGAAGGTGCTGCGCACGATCAAGGCCCAGGGCGGCGCGCGGCCGCAGACGCGGCGGTGAGACGATATGGTCGTCCGCAGCAACATCGTCGGCATCGACTCGCCGCAGGCGCTGGAGAAGGCGCTGCGCGCGGCTTATTATCTCGCCGATGAGGGACTCTCCACCGCTGCCTATCTCGCGCTTGCGCTAGGCAAGCCGCTGCTGCTGGAGGGGGCGCCCGGCGTCGGAAAAACCGAGGCGGCGAAGGCAGTCGCCGCGGTGCTCGGCCGCAAGCTGATCCGCCTGCAATGCTATGAAGGCGTCGACGCTGCGGCGGCGCTCTACGAGTGGAACTATCCGCGCCAGATGCTCGCGATCCGCCAGGCCGGCGAGGACAGCATCGACATCTATGGCGAGAGTTTTCTGATCGAGCGGCCGATGCTGGCCTGCCTGCGCGCGCCCGACTCGACGGTGCTGCTGATCGACGAGATCGATCGCGCCGACCAGGAGTTCGAGGCCTTCCTGCTCGAATTCCTCTCCGACTTCCAGATCTCGATTCCAGAGCGTGGCACGATCCGTGCCGCCGAGCGGCCGATCGTGGTGCTGACCTCGAACCGCACCCGTGAGTTGCATGAAGCGCTGCGCCGCCGCTGCGTCTATCATTGGATCGACTATCCCGATGCGGAGCGCGAGGCACGGATCGTGATGATGCGCGCGTCCAGCGTGGCCGAGGCGACCGCGCGCGCCGTCGTGGCGGCGGTGGCGAAGCTCAGGCGTGAGCCCTTGAGCAAGGCGCCCGGCATTGCCGAGGCGGTCGACTGGGCCGAGGCCGCGACGCTTCTGAACCAGACCGGCGCGCGCTGGCCCGACGCCTTCCGGCGCTCGATCGGCGTAGCGCTGAAGGACGAGGAGGATCTGTCCTTCATCGCGCCTCGGCTCGATGCCCTGCTCGCGGAGGCGATGACATGAGCGAGGCGCGCCTGCCGCAGGCTGCCGAGATCTTCGTCACTTTCGCTGCGCTGTTGCGGCGGAACGGCTTTGCGGTCGCGCCGGAGCAGACCACGGCATTCCTCGCTGCAATCGAACTGCTGGGGCCGAGGAGCCTCGACGACATCCGCCGTGCCGGCGCGGCGACCCTGGCGCCACCGCCCGAGCGGCTCGCGACCTACAATTTGCTGTTCGACATCCATTTCGGTGTGACCGAACGGACGGCTCTCAGCGAGACCGATCAGCCGGACGATGTCGTCCGGTTGCAGGAGGAGGGCGACGGCGGCGTCGATCCCGACAGCGCCCAGGAGCAGAACGAATCCGGGCTCGCCGCCACGCGCGCCGAGGCCGTGGTGGCCCGTCGTCTGGCGGCGACAACCGACGGCAATGCCTTGCAGCGCCTGGCGCGTCAGGCGCGTGCGAAGCTACCGAAGCGGCGAGGCCATCGGCGCATGCGCGCGCGGCGCGGCAGCTTCGTCGACCTGCGCCGAACCTTGCGTGAAAGCGTGCGGCGCGATGGCGAGGTGCTGTCGCTGCGGCGCTTGAGGCGCCGGCCGCGGCTGCGCCGGCTGCTGCTGTTGATCGACGTCTCCGGCTCGATGAAGGCGCGGACCGAGGACAACATGCGGCTCGCTCATGTGTTGGTCCAGGCGGTGCCGCAGGCCGAGGTGTTCACCTTGGGCACGCGGCTGACGCGGGTCACGCGGCCGTTGCGGCTGAAGCGGCGCGAGCAGGCGCTGCTGGCGGCTTCGCATCTCGTCAGCGACTGGGACGGCGGCACGCGCATCGGCGAGGCGCTGCAGGCCTTCCTCGGCGTGCCGCGATTCTCGATCTATGCGCGGGGCGCGGCGGTTCTGGTGATCTCGGACGGGCTGGAGCGGGGTGACCATCAAGTGCTCCGCGAAGCCGTGTGGAAACTGTCGCTGCGCGCCTGGCGCCTGAGCTGGCTGACGCCGCTGGCGACTGGGCCGGGCTTCAGGCCGCAGACGGAAGCGCTGCAGGCCATTGCGCCACTTGTCGATGACATGGTGCCGGGCGACTCGGACGAAGCCATCGTCGCGCATGTGTTGTCGCTGGCGCAGAGGAGGGCGGCATGACCGGCTATGTCGATGCGCATCATCACATCTGGCGCCAGGCCGACCTGCCCTGGCTGGTCGGCCCGATGCAGCCGCGGATCTTCGGGCCCTATGAGCCGATCCGGCGCGACTACCCGATCGAGGAATATCTCGGGGACATCGCCGGCAGCGGCGTGACGCAATCGGTCTACGTCCAGACGAACTGGACCAAGGACGGCTTCGAGGAGGAGGCCGCGTGGGTGCAGCGCACCGCCGATCAGCACGGCTATCCGCATGCCATCGTCGCCTATGCCGATCTCGCCGTTGATGACGCGCGACCGCAATTCGATCGGCTCGCGCGCTATCCGCTGGTGCGCGGCGTTCGCATGCAGCTGCACTGGCATGAGAATCCGTTGTACCGGTTCGCGGAGTCGCCCGATCTCTGCAGTCAACGGAATGTCCGCGCCAACATGGCGCGGCTGGCCGACTACGGCTGGTCGTTCGACCTGCAGGTGTTTGCCGGGCAAATGGCCGGCGCCGCGGCGCTGGCCGAGAGCTGTCCGGCCGTCACCTTCGTCCTCCAGCACGCCGGCATGCTGGAGGACCGGTCGCCGGCGGGACGCGAGCAATGGCGCGCCGGCATGCATAAGCTTGCGGCCTGCCGCAATGTCGTCAGCAAGCTCTCGGGCCTCGGCACCTTCATCCGCCGCAACGATCCCGCTGATGTCGCCGATGTCGTACGCGAGACCTTCGCTATCTTCGGCCCCGAGCGCTGCCTGTTCGGCTCGAACTTTCCGATCGAGAAGCTCTGGACCGACTATCGCACACTGGTGGCAGCCTATGAGGCTGCCATCCACGGCCTCGACAAGGGTGCACGTGCGCAGGTCATGGGAGAGACGGCGCGCCGCGTCTATCGGCTGGGATGATACCGCCTGCAACGACAACAAAAGCAACAGGGAACGCTCATGGCGCTGGAAATCAAGATTCTCGACTATGGTGATATCGAGCTCGAATCGAGCTTCCTCGTGCTGGGCCGCGACTGCGGCCGCACCCGCCGGGTGCTGACGCTCGGCTTCCTGATCCTGGGCGGACCGTATCCGGTCGTGGTCGATACCGGCTACCGCTCCAACCAGATCATGGAGACGCTGGGCATGCGCGGGCTGCAGTACCATGAGAACATGATCGAGAACCAGCTGGCGCGGCACGGCGTGCGCATGGGCGACGTCCGTTATGTCTGCCACACCCATCTGCACATCGATCATGCGGGAAAGGACGATCTGTTCCCGATGAACACGACGGTCGTGCTCAACCGCCGCGAGCTTGAATATTCGGTGTCCGGGCTGATGCACCCGCAATATCCGGCGCCGGACATCAAGCACCTGATCGACCGGCTGCACACCAAGAGCGCGCTGCGCTTCCTCGATCTCGAGCTGACCGGACCTGTCGAGCTGATGCCGGGGGTCTATTGCGATGCCGCCAATGCCCACACCGAAGGCTCGATGAACATCCACGTCCACACCGCCGACGGCATCGCCACCATCTGCGGCGACGTGATCTACGACTTCAACGACCAGATCGTGACCCCGTTCAACGAGATCCAGGACGCGGAGCCGCGCACGACCGGCAATCACGGCACCTCGAAGCGCGCCGAGAAGGCGGCGATCAAGAAGCTGCTGTCGAGCTCCCGCTATCTGTTGCCGGTGCATGATCGCCCGGCCAAGATCGAGGGCGGCGTGGTGACAGGGCGGTTGCACGATCAGGTGCCGGGTCCCATCGTGCAGTCGCTGCCGCAGCGGCACTGGTTTCCGGCGTAGTCGGCGCGAGGATCGGCCATGACCCATGTGACCTTGCGCCCTGAATTCGAGAGCCTGATCGACCCCTACGCACCGGTGTCCCAGGTCGCGACCGGCTTCGACTTCACGGAAGGGCCGATCTGGCACCCGATCGAGCATTTCCTGCTGTTCTCCGATATGCCGGCCGACGTCCGCCGCCGCTGGGACGCGAAGCGCGGCGTGGTCGAGATGCGTCGGCCGTCGAACAAGTGCAACGGCATGACCTATGATGCCGACCTCAATTTGATCGTCTGCGAGCACGCGACGTCGTCGCTGGTGCGCGAGCGGCCCGATGGCCGCCGCGAGATCCTGGCCTCGCATGTCGACAACCAGGAGCTCAACAGTCCGAACGACGTGTGCGTCCATTCCAGCGGCGCAATCTACTTCTCCGATCCCTGGTATGGCCGCATGCCGGTCTACGGCGTCGAGCGGCCGCGCCAGCTCGGCTTCCAGGGCGTGTACCGTGTGCCGCCGGGCGGCGGTCCGCCGCGGCTGCTGGTCGATCGTTATCTGTTCGATCAGCCGAACGGGCTGTGCTTCTCGCCGGACGAGGCGCTGCTCTATGTCAACGACACCGTGCAGGCGTTGATCCGCGTGTTCGACGTGGGTAGCGACGGGGCGCTGTCGAACGGGCGCGTGTTTGCTAGCGGCATCCGCTCCGAGCTGGAGCCCGGCGTGCCCGACGGCATGAAATGCGATCAGCGCGGCAATGTCTGGGTGACCGCGCCGGGCGGCGTCTGGGTCTATGCGCGCACCGGCGAGTTGCTCGGCAAGGTGCGCGTCCCGGAACTGGTCGCCAATCTCGCCTGGGGCGGCGCCGATTTTCGCACGCTCTATCTCACCGCGACGCATTCGGTCTACGCGATCGCGACCAAGGTCGGCCCGCGCCACGAGCCCTATATGAGGGCCCAGACGCGGGGGGCTGCGGCGGGCTCGTCCCCATCCAGCGCGACGTCCGCAGGCGCGCCATCGGCGCCGCTGCTGGCGTCGGGCGACATGCAGCTCGATCCGCGCCGCTGCGCCATGATCATCCAGGATCTGCAGAACGACGTCATCACGGACGGCGGCGCGTTTGCCGATTCCGGGGCTCCCGGTCACGCCAGGCAGCAGCGCGTCGTCGACAACGTCCGCCGGCTTGCCGAGGTCGCCCGCGCACGCGGCGTCGTCATCGTCCACGTCTGGTTCGTCGTCGAGCCCGGTGCCCCCGGCGTGACCTTGAACGCGCCGCTGTTCGAGGGGCTGGTCGACAGCAAGGCGATGGTGCGCGGCAGCTGGGGGGCTGCGCCGGTCGCTGGGCTGGAGCCGCGGAGCGGGGACTTCGTCGTCGAGAAGATGCGGATGAGCGCCTGGGAGGGCACGCGGCTCGAGACCATTCTCAAGGCCACCGGGCGTGACGTGATCATCAATACGGGGGCCTGGACCAACATGTCGGTCGAGCACACCGCGCGCACAGGGGCCGACAAAGGCTACTTCATGGTGGTGCCGGAGGATTGCTGCTCGACGATGAACGCGGACTGGCACAATGCGTCGATCAACTTCGCCATGCAGAACGTTGCTGTCGTGACCACGGCCGACGCAGTGATCAGGGCGCTGGGGTGAGACATGCCCAAGCTGCTGCATCTCGTCGCCTCGCCGCGGGCAGACTCCGAATCCAGCGCCGGCGCGCACGCCTTCCTCGACCGTTTCAGGCAGGCGCGGCCGGGCTGGGACGTCGACGAGATGAATCTGTGGCGCGAGAAGCTGCCGGAGTTCGAGGGCGAGATTTTGCAGGCGAAGTATGCCCGCATGGGCGGACGCGCCTTCACCGATGGCCAGCGGGAGGCGTTCGCGGTGGCCGAGCGCATGGCGGTGCGGCTCGATCTGGCCGAGCGCGTCGTGATCTCGACGCCGATGTGGAATTTCGGCATTCCCTACAAGCTCAAGCACTGGCTGGATATCATCAATCAGCCGGGCCTCACCTTTCGCTTCGATCCGTCGCGCGGCTACCTGCCACTTCTGAAGGATCGTCCAACGCTGGTGATCCTCGCCAGCGGCGGCGACTTCACCAGCGGCGTCAGCCGGGGGCGCACCGATCTCGCGACGCCCTATTTGCGCGAGGCGCTGCGCTTCATGGGGCTTCGCGATCTGCACTTCGTGGCGATCGGGCCGACCAGCGGGCCGGCCGCGCACACCGGCGTGGCGCGTGAGCGGGCGCACAGGCGGCTCGTGGAGATGGCTGCACGGTTTTGATACGACATGAAGAGGCGGGCCCGCTGCGCGCATCGCGTCCGAGCTGCCGGTGGTTTCGTCCCTCGACTGGCGTCCTGTGATCGTGCTCTCGACTGATCCAGCCGCAGAAAGAATTCAACCGATAAGGTCGACTGCGGCTCCCGCCGCGTCGATCAGGTGGACACGGTCGACCTCGGTGCGCGGCAGCAGCGCACGGATCTCAGGCTCCGACATCAGACTAAACGCGGTCGAAAGCGCGTCGGCCGCCGTGGCATTGCCGGCGACCGTGGTCACGCTGCGATAGCGCTGCGCGCAGCCGCCGCTGTGCGGATCGAACAGATGATTGAAGCGGCCGTGCGGATCGAAGCGGAGGCCATAGGCGCCTGACGTCGATACGGCCCGATCGATGATCGGTAGCATCGCGGCGATCCGATCGGGAACGTCGGGGTCGGCGATCGCGATCTCCCAGGGCCGGGCGTCCGGCCGCGCGCCGATGGCGCGGGCTTCGCCCATGTCGACCAGGCTCTGCTGCACGCCTTCGCTGCGCAGCAGGTCGACGATCCGATCCGTGACATAGCCCTGCGCGATGCCATTCAGGGTGAGCGCCGTGCCGCGCGGCATGACGATGCGATCGCGGCTGACGCTGAGCCGCTGATGGCCGACCCGCGCCAGCACCTCTTGTACGGCCGCCTGCGGTGGGCCGTCGGGATTCGCATCGGGGCGCGAAAAATGATCGGCATAGAGCGTCCACAGCGGCTGCACGGTCGGGTCGAAGCGGCCGTCGGTCAACGCGGCGTAGCGCTGCGAGAGCGTGAGGATGTCGACCAGCTCCGGCGCCGGTGCGACCAACACGCCGGTGCGGTTCAATGTGACCAGCGCCGAGTCCTCAAGATAAAGGCTGAACAGGCGCTCGAGTCGCCGTGCTTCGCTGATCGAGACCGTGATCACCCGCTCGGCCTCGCGCCGGTCATGGTGATGAAGCTTGATCGTGGCAACGGCGCCGAGCAACGTGCCGCGCCATTCGACGAGGCCAGCGGTGCTGCCGGCCGCCTGCCTGCCGCAGGGTGCGATCGCAAGGCCCGCCAGTGCGGCGCTGATGCGGATGAAGCGCCGACGCGAGAGCTGATTTGTCATCGTCGCACCTCAGTCGTGTCCTTGTGGCCCGGCTCGTTCGTGCCGGCGTTGTCGTCGGGGGAGCTCAGCACATAGTCGCGCGGCACCTCGGTGAAGCCGACGATGCGACCGCCGTGCTCGGCCGCGAAGCGCTCGGCGGCGCTCCGATCCGAGAACGGTACAGCCTCGTCGCTGCCCATGCCGCTTCTGAGTCGGCTGCCGATCACGAACACCGCCTTGCGGGCTTCGACCCAATTGTCGGCACCCGGATTGTCCCAGCTCGCGGCCTTGCCCATGTCGGAGACGTAGATCGCCTGGATGTCCTTGGGCTCGTCGGGCAGCATCGTGAAGGCGATGGCGTCGCGGGCCGAGGAGAACCACACCGGCTCGATCAGGCTGGCGGCGAAGATCTGTCCCTTGGGACCGGAATGCTCGAGCAGGTTCATGCCGCAATAATGCCCGATCGCCTCCGCCGTCAGCTTGATCGGCGGCGGCGGCGCGGCGGCCTGCTTGTCGTTGCAGGCGCCGAGAGCAAAGGCGGCGATGAGCGCGCAGGCGAAAGCGAGGCGTTTCATAGCTCCCTCCGTGAGAAGGCCAGCGCGGCGCCGGCGAGCGGTACCAACGTCCACAGCACCAGCGCCGCGAGCAGCGCCTGCACCGACAGCGTGCTGCTGCCGGCGAGCCCGGCCATGCCGGAGAACAGGCTGACATTGGCGAAGCCGGTCAGGTTGAAAAGCCGGTAGGCATCGGTCGGATTGAGCAGCAGCAGCGCGCTGAGCACGCCGCCGGAGACGTTGTGGCCCTGGTCGATCACCAGAAGGCCGAGCAACGCCATGTCGTAGATCAGGACGAGCACGAGCCACAGGCCGATGCTGACACCCGCTGCGGTGCCGCGGTCGCGCACGACGGCGCTGACGAGATAGCCGATTGCGACGAACACCGCGCCAAGCAGAACGGAGGAGCCGATCATCGCCGCGAAGGCCGCGAGCCCGTCGCTGTCGAAGTGGCTGCCGGCGATCAGCAGCGCTACGGCAGCGGCGCCATAGCCGAGGCAGGTCGCGAAGGCGAGCACCGCGAGATGACCGAGGAACTTGCCGAGCAGCACCTGCCAGCGCGCTACGGGATAGCTGAGCAGCAGCAGCATGGTGCCGCGCTCCATGTCGCCGACGATGGCATCGTGCGAGATCAGAAGCGCGATCAGCGGGATCAGGAAGATGGTCAGGCTCGACAGGCTGACGATGACCACATCGAGCGCTCGCGCGCCGACGGTACCGGTTGGTGCGCTGCCGAGGAAGGTCAGCGACAGCGCGAGTCCGGCCAGCAGCAGGGTCGAGGCCAGCACCCAGCGATTGCGGATCGCCTGCTGGATCTCCTTGGCGGCGATGGTGATCACGCTGGTCATTGCGGGTGCTCCGCGTGGCGCAGGAAATGCGCGTAGAGCTCGTCGAGACTGGGTGGAATGAGCTCGAGATCCTGGACGGCGGTGGCGTCGGCCGTCGCCAGACGCAGCAGCTCGATCTTCTCGTCCGGCGCTGCGTCGATCTCGACGATGTGGCCGTTCACCCGGCGATAGGACGCGGCCGGCGGGAGCCAGGCCGGCGGGCCCGACGGCGGCAGGGAGGCGACCTTGACTCGAATCCGGGTCGGCAATCGCGCGAGGCGGCGCAGCTCGTCGAGTGTGCCGTCGGCGACCTTCAGGCCGCGGTTCATAATGATGACGCGGCCGGCGCGTTCCTCCAACTCGGTCAGCGCATGCGACGACAGCAGCACCGTCGTGCCCTCGGCGGCGAGCCGCTCGATCACCTCGTAGAAGGTCTGGCGGAGCTCCGGATCGAGACCGCTGGTCGGTTCGTCGAGCAGCAGCACGCGCGGGCGGCCGATCAGCGCCTGTGCCAGCCCAAGGCGCTGGCGCATGCCCTTGGAGTAGGTGTTGACGCGGCGCTTTGCGGCATCGCCTAGTCCGACGACGTCGAGCAGCTCGAGGGCCTGTCCGACCGGCTCGCGCTTGAGCCGTGCGTAGAAGGTCTGGGTCTCGCGGCCGGTAAGGGCGGCATCGAAGGCGACGTTCTCCGGCAGGTAGCCGAGGCGGCGCCGCGAGGAGAACTCGCCGGCGGCTGGATTTTCACCGAGTACGGCGATGGTGCCGCGGGTGGGGCGGATCAGCCCGAGCATCATCTTCATCAGCGTCGTCTTGCCGGCGCCGTTGTGGCCGATCAGCGCCACCATCTCGCCGGCGGCGAGATCGAACGAGACGCCCCTCACGGCTTCGACCTTGCCGTAGTGCTTGATCACGTCGGCGACATGGATCGTCGCGGTCATCGAGGCCCGCTTTCTGCAGCGGCGCGGCGCGCCGGCGGCGATATCAGGGGATGGCTGTCGACGACTCCGCCGGGCAGGATCGCGGGAAACTGCGCCTGCGCCCAGCGGATCACCTGCACGGCTGGGCTGTTGATCAGGACCTTGGCGGCCGGCGCGGTCCACAATACGCGGTCGATCAGATCATTCGGCCGATAGGCGGTGTCGGCGATGCCGTCGCCGTTGAGGTCGAAGCCCGGGTTGTCGCTCCAATAATTGCCGCGGCCGTTTTTCGACCAGTCGAGATGGCGGGTGCCGACATACTTGATCTGGCTGGCATTGTTGACGAAGGCATTGCCCCTGATGTCGTTGCCCTCGGAGCCGGCGGTGAAGTGAACGCCGATCTCGCACCCTTCGAACCAGTTGTCGGTGATATGGTTGTTGTTGGTGTTGTAGATGAACACGCATTTCTCGGGACCGGGACGGGCGCCGGCGGTCGGCGTGGCCGTGCTCGCATCGGCCTGCGGCACGCCTTCGTCGGTGCCCCGGTTCTCCGCGGTGGCCCAGCGGTCTGCCGGCTGGAGCCCGCCGATCACGCTGTTGCCGGAGATCTGCGAGCCATTGGCCGCGTTGAACAGCAAGCCGCGGTCGCGGTCGTGATCCGAGACGTTATCCCTCACGACGAGCGCCTTGGAGAACATCATCGCATAGCCGATGATGTTGCGGGTCGAGACGTTGCCGGAGATTTCGCTGTCGTTGGTGTACATGAAGTGCACCGCGAAGCGCAGGTCGCTGAAGCGATTGCGGCTGAAGACGTTGTTGCGGCTGGTGATGGCGAACACGCCATCGCGGCCGTACCGGAATTGGTTGTCGATCACCTTGGCGCCCGGCGCGTTCCAGACGGAGACGCCGTTGCCGGTCACGCCGCCACGCGTCGCGCGTAGGCCGATGATGCTGTTGTGACGGACCATGGCGTTGGCCGATCCGTGCAGATAGACGCCGAACAGATTGCCTTCGATGCGGTTGTTCTCGATCAGTGCGTCGTGCGCGGCCTGCTCGACGAAGATGCCGGAATCCATCTGCTCCAGCGCACGGCCGGATCCGTCGATGGCGAGGCCGCGAATGACGGTGCCCGGCGCCGCCACGGTGATAACGCTGCCCTCGCCGCCACCGCTGATCACGGCGCCTGGAGCCCCAGCCAGCGTCAAGCGGTGGCTGATCCGTAGCGGTCCGCGATAGGTGCCGGTGGCGAGCGCGATCTCGTCGCCGTCGGCGGCGCGGTCGAGCAGGGCCTGCAGGTCGGTGGTTTCAGCTCCGACCTGCAGAGTCGCCGCCTGGGCGCGGAAGGGCAGGCCGGCGACGACGAGCGTCGCCAGCCCCAGAGTCTTGATATGGCGCATGCGCCGCATCGCTCACGCGTTCCGCGGCGAGACCAGCATGCGTCCGCGCATTTCCATGTGCATGGCGTGGCAGAACCATGTGCAGAAATACCAGTACACGCCGGGCTTGTCCGCGATGAACGTCACGGACGAGGTCTGCTGCGGATCGATCTCCATGTTGACGCCGTAGTTGACGATGCAGAAGCCGTGCACCAGGTCCTCGACGTCGTCGATGTTGGTGACATAGACGGTCACCTCGTCGCCCTGCTTGACCTCGAACTTCTCGAGCGCGTAGGCAGGCGCGCTGGACCACATGTAGACGCGCACCTTGTTGCCGTCGCGGATCACCTTGGCGTCGCTCTCCAGTGTGACGCCGTCGGCCGCGGCCTGCTTGCGGGCGTCGGCGAAGAACGGGTCGTCGCGCTTCCAGATCGAGGTCACGCGCCCCTCGAGCTTGGAGCGATGCACGATCACGGCGTCGTGCGGCTCGGCGAAGCTCGGGCCGTCGTGCACCAGCTCCATCTTGTCGCCGGAGATGTCGATCAGCTGGTCGTTCTCCGGCTTGAGCGGGCCGACATTCAGGAAACGGTCCTTGGAGAACTTGTTCAGCGACAGCAGCCATTTGCCGTCGGCTTCCTTGGTCTCGCCCATCGAGGCGTGGTTGTGGCCCGGCTGATAGTGGACGTCGAGCTTCTGGATGATCGGGTTGACCTTCTCGCCCTTGAAGGCGCGCTTGGCGAGATCGAGGCTCCATTTACAGACCTGGCTGTCGAGGAACAGCGTGGTGTAGGCATTGCCCCGGCCGTCGAAGGCGGTGTGCAGCGGCCCGAGGCCGAGCTCCGGCTCGGCCACGACGACATCGCGCGGCTTGATCTTGTCGTCGAACAGGTTGTCGATCAGGCGGACGTCGATCACCGTGACCGTCGGCGCCAGCTTGCCGTTGGCGATGACATGGATGCCGTCGGGGGCCGTGTTGAGGCCGTGCGGGCTGTTCGAGACCGGAACGTAGCGGGTGTAGGGTGATCCCTTGCGGCCATCGATGACGGGAACGCCGTTCATCTCCTTGAAGTCTCCCTTCTTGACGGCCTCCTCGATGCGCTTGATGTTGAAGATCGTCACCCAGTCCTGCTCGCTCGCGGTCATCTCGGCGAGCGTCACGCCCTTCTCGGAATTGTAGCAGGTCGCGAAGGCATATTTGCCCTGGTAGTCGCAATCGGTGTTGTCGAGATTGCCGTCGACGATCACCTGCCAGGCAACCGTCATGGTGTCGCCGTCGACGGCCGAGAACATCGACCAGTATTTCGACTTGTCGTCGAGCACCTTGCCGTCGTTCGGCAGTGGCACCTCATATTCGCCGTTGCAGAACAGGTAGCCGGTGCGCGGGAATTTCTGCGGACGCATGCCGTGGATCGTGTACTGGTTCGGCAGCTCGATGATCTTGTCGCACTTCATGACGTCGGTGCGAATGCGGGCTAGGCGGGTATTGGCCTTGTCGTTGATGAAGACGTAGCGTCCGTCATAGGTGCCGTTGGTGAACGACATGTGTGGATGGTGGCAGTCGCCGTTCATCCAGATGCCGAGCCGATCCTTGAGCCGCTCGCGCGTCTCGGGCAGCAGCCCCTCGGTCATGATCTTGCGGCTCTCGTTGGTCTGGCCCCAGCCGGTGGCGCTGCACCGGTTGAAGACGGGGATACGCATCAGCTCGCGCATCGACGGCATGCCGACGATGCGAAGCTCGCCGGTCTGACCGCTGGAGAAGAAGACGTAGTATTCGTCGAGCTGACCCGGCGCGACCTCGGCCTTGCCCCCGCTCTGTCCAGCTCGCGCCTGCGCCGCGGCCGGTGTCGTCTCGATGCTCTTGCCGAGGCCGATGCTGCCGGCCACGCCGGCCGCGCCCAGTGCGGCGGTGCCGACGATCTGCCGGCGGCTGAGTTTCGTCTGGTCGTCGTCGTGCGCCATCGTCGTCTCCTTATGATGGATGGGTGAGATCGTTGGATTGGGCCGGCGCCGTCGTCGGCCGGCCGGCGTGGGTGATCACGGTCTTCGGACCGGATTTGGCGGCGCGCATCGACGGCGATGACATCGCCTCGAACTTCTCGCGCTTGAGCCGGACTTGGATCATGTGCGGACAGCGCTGGTCGTCGTAGTAGAGCTCCTGGCAATGCATGCAGTAGATGCACTCATTGACGTTGATGTGTCCCTCGGGATGGATCGACTGCACCGGGCATTCCTTGGCGCAGCGCTGGCAGGGCGAGCCGCACTCCTTCCAGCGGCGCAGCCATTCGAAGGTGCGGATGCGACCGGGAATCGCGAGCGCGGCGCCCAGCGGGCAGAGATAGCGGCAGAAGAAGCGTTCGATGAACAGGCCGATGCCGAGCAGGGCCGCGGCATACAGCACGAACGGCCAGCTGCGCGAGAATTTCAGGATGATCGCAGTCTTGAACGGCTCGACCTCCGCGACCTGCTCGGCGAGCGCGACCGAATACAGCGACAGCCCAAACAGACCGAGGAAGATGATGTATTTGATCGGCCACAGCCGCTCGTGCAGCCCCCAGGGCACCGTGATCTGCGGCACCTTGAGCCATTTTGCCACTGTGTTGGTCAGCTCCTGCAGCGCGCCGAACGGACAGAGCCAGCCGCAGAACGGCCCGCGGCCCCAGAACAGCAGTCCAGCCGCCGTTGCCGCCCACAGGATGAAGATCAAGGGCGCTGCGAGGAAGAACTCCCAATGGAAGCCGGTCAGCAGCGCGTTGATGAAGGTGACGACGTTGACGACAGAGAGCTGGGCGTTGGCGTACCAGCCGAGCCAGACCAGCACGAACAGGAGATAGGCGCGGCGGACCCACGTGTAGAGCCGGGGACGGCGCACCAGAACGTTCTGGAAGAAGAAGATCCCGGTGAGCACGGCCAGCGCGAGCGCGGTGATGCCGATGGAGACCGTCTGCGAGCGCCAGATGCGCATCCATAACGGCTCTTCGGTGTCGTCGGTGACTGGTTGCGCGGTGGACGGGGCGGGCTGTGCGGCCGTCGCCGGCGTCGCAGCGGCGCGCGTCTCGTGCTTCAGATAAACGTCTGGAACGGCGTAGTCGACATCGAAAGTCAGGAACGCCTTGTCGTGGCTGCCGGTGCTTCGTTGCACCAGGAGCTGGAGCTGCCATGGCTCGGTCGGGTCGAGCGTGAATTCGGGCGGCGTGACGAACAGTCCGATCTCGCGCAGGGCGGGCGCGCCGGCGGCGGCCAGCGCACCGAGTCGCATGTGGTTCTTGTCGCGGAACCGTGTGCTTCCGCCCTCCTGCAGCACCTCGATACGGTCGAAGATGCCGCCTCGGACATAAGCGGAGCCCTTGAACGAGTAGACGCCGTCGCCGGCGACGACGATTGCCTGCTGTCCGGGCTGCAATCGCTGCTTGAGTCGCTGATAGCCCTCGTCGCCGAGCAGGCTGCGGCCGATGGTGGGCACGCTGGCCATGGCCACATAGAGATCGATGAAGGTGTCGCCGGCATCGCCGGGCTCGGGATTTTGCGCGGCCGCCGCATTGCCCGACTTGGCGAATGCGTCGTTGACGTCGCCGATGCTGAGATGCAGGCGCCGCACCGAGCCGTCGCCGAGCAGGCTGCCCCAGTCACGGATCTCGCTCTTGTCGGGATCGACCGTCCTGGTCACGCCCGGCTGTGCTGCGGCGGCGCTCGCCGCAGCGCCGGCACCAATGCGGCCGCTGCGGATCAGGCGCGTGGCGGCGCGCACGATGCTGTCGTGCATCACCAGCACGGTGACCGTGGCACCCGAGACGATGTCGGCCTGCGGCGCATGTTCTGCGCCGTGCGAGATCGGCGTCATGTCCTTGCCGAGCAGGCCATTGAGTGCGGCAACGATGCGTGGCTCGGGAATGCCGATCAGCACGATCGGCTCCTTGTGATCGACCAGCTTCAGCCCGGTGATGACGCCCTTGGGATCGATGCCGACGAGGATGTGGATCGGCTTGCCCGAATAGCCGACGGAATTGGCGAAATCGGAGTTGAGATAGACGTAACCCTTGAGCTGATCGCCGCGATACACCGGCATGATCGGCGGCTCGCCTTGCGGCACGCCGAAACGATCCGCATCGGGGAAGAGCTCACCCGGCGTGATCTTCGAGAGGTAGGTTGCGAGATCGCCGGCAGCATGTGCTGCGCGCGGGGCCGCGATCGTGCAGAGCCCGATGAGGATTGCTACCAAGATAGCAGGCATGCGCCACCGTTTGGTGGCGACATCACTCGCAACCATGATCACCTCAAGCGGAACGGCCGGCCCACGAAGGGCCGTATTCCAGTCAGGACTGTTTCGGGGAAGGAAAGGATCGTCGCCATTGACAATCCCGGAGCAAATAGAGTCGGGCTAAATTGACTCCTTATCGTGCCGGTTGTCTAGTGGGTCGCAATCCGACGGACGTTGCGCTGGATCAAACAGGCCAGGACAATCAGGCAGACTATCATATGTTGTTGTCACGCACGCTTTCGCTCAAGTCGGAACCGGCCGGGAACCTGCATTCGATTGACGAGCTGTTCGCGCTCGCCAATGCGATGGAGCAGGAGGCGGCCGATCGCTACGACGAGCTGTCCGGAGAGATGCAGCGTCAAGGCCGGCTCGATCTGGCCGACGTCTTCGCGAGGTTGGCCGCGGCCGAGCGCGAGCATGTCGACAGTGTCGCGCAATGGTCGCAAGCGCGAACGGGGCGTGCCCCCGATGCGTCGCTGGTGCGCTGGCAGCCGCCGGAGACCTTTGAGCCCGGCGCGGCGCGCGAAATCCAGGACTCACGGCTGATGACGCCGTACCGCGCGCTGTCGATGGCGGTGCGCAACGAGGAGCGGGGCTTCGCGTTCTGGTCCTATGTCGCGGCATTTGCCGATGATCCCGAGGTCAAGAAGGCGTCCGAGGCCATGGCGCGAGAGGAACTCGGTCACGTCGCGACGCTGCGCAAGGAGCGGCGCCGTGCCTATCATCTTGAGGCCGACGCCAGGCGCGCGGCGACGGTGGCGTCGGACACGGGCACGATCGACGCCGGCCGGCTGGAACGCCGCCTCGCGGAACTGCTCGGCGCGATGGCTGCGCGCGCCGCTGGTCGCCCGGCGGATCGCGTGCGCGAGCTTGCGTATGAAGCCGCGGCAATGGCATCGGAGGTTGCGGACCTGCTGCGCCTGCCGGCGGCGCTCGCGCAAGCCGATGCAGCCTTGCTGGCGGAGGCGCTCGCGGACGCGTATCTGGAGCATGCGGAGCGAGCGACCGAACCGGACCGGCTCGATCTGATGCAGCGGCTGGCGTCGCAGGCGATCGCGCGGCTGGCCTGGCTGCGGTCGCTCGGTTGAGTCCAACTTCAGAGCTGCTTGGCGAAGGACGAGGGTCGCCCAGCCAGGCTGGACGACCCGATCATGATGAGGCTCAGTTGCGGGCCGGCGCCGGCACGGCGGTGCGGTTCGCCGGCACCGTGACGGGCTGGAAGGAAAACACGTCGCGGCTGCGCGGATCGACGGTCACCTTGACCCAGCGCACGTCGTTGTTGCCGTTGCCCTGATTGTCGCCGAACGTTTCGACACGAACGAAGTTCTCCAGCCGCTGGCCGGCACTGTTGAGGAACGGCTGGTCGATCCGGAAGTAATGGGAATCGCCGTGGACGTAGGCGACCGGCTTGCGGAACGCCTCGACTTCGGTGCGCAACGCGGTCAGAAAGCTGATGAAGCCGTCCGGCTGCCCGTCCGTCTCGGCGAGCGTCTTGGGATCGCGGAGCGGCGCGCGCGTGGGATCGGCCTGGTCCCAGCCCGGGTTGCCCTGGGTGATGAACATCACCGCAGCGGAATGGCGCTTCCTGGCCTCTGCGAAGGTCTGCTGCATCCAGAGAATCACGGCTGCATTGCGCGCGTTGTATTCGTCCGGATCTGGATTGGTGTCGCAGAGATTGTTGCAGGAGCCCTGGATGTTCAGCGTCGCATAGGTCACGCGGCCAACGGTCCAGCGGCGATTCTCGACGCAGCCGACCTTGGTGCCGTTGGCGCTGAGACACAGCGGATCGGTCTGCACCTCCTGGCGCAGCTTGCGTTGGCCGAGCGAGAACGGCGTCGAGAAGAACACCTTGCGCTCGTAGTCGAGCCGGTCGCGCGAGTTGAAGCCGCCATTCGAGGGGCGATCGCAATCGACCCAGTCGTTGTCCCCGGGCGTGAACATGGCCGGCGCCTCGAGGCTGTTGAAGAAGGCGAGCGCCTGGGCATAGAGGCCGGCGTCGCAGGCGGAATTGGAGCCCTGCTTCAGGTCGCCGTCATGCGCGGTGAATTTCAACCGGTGGGCGTTCATGTCCGCGATCAGGTTCGGGACGCCGACGGTGGCCTGCAGCGTGGAATAGGGTAGGTCGCCCCACAGACCGATGGCGTAGCTGTCGTCATCGTCGTCGAAGCCGTGATCGTGCGCGAGGCTTGGCGCGGCAGCGGCGAACGCGAGCAACAACATCGTGACAGACAATGTGAGCAGTTCGTGAAAGGCAGATTTGAATGATGATCGAAGTGACATTCTACAAGATCCCCCAAGACCTCGGTTGCATCGCGCCGCTTCATTCAAGCGGCGGCGGGACGATGCGGAGGGTCGATAACGGGGGCGTGACGATCGGCTGACAATCCGCTGACGGCGTCACGATGTTGCAATTCGGTGCACCATCAATGTCGTCCGCCGCGGACAATGCACAGAAGGCCCGCCGCAACGTGTGCGGCGGGCTGTTCTTGACAGCGGCAGACTCCCGTCGATCAGCGGTCGTCGCCGTGTCCGTGCTCACCGTGGTCGTGATGATGCCAGCCGCCGTCGTGATCGTGATCGCCATCGTTATCGCCGAAGGCGAACAGGTTCATCAGGTCGCCGATCGCCGGACGGTTCTTCGGCACGTAGCGGTTGTCGTCCCGATCATGAATCGGGTTGGGCAGCCGGTCGCGGCTGACGGCGGAGATCGTGGGCAGCCGCCAGTTGCGCTCGATGAATTTCAGCAGCGAGACGTGATCGTAATAGGTGTGGTCGACATGACCCTTCTTGGCCAGCGGCGAGACCAGGATGAAGGGAATGCGGGTGCCGTCGCCGAGGAAGTCCACCGGCTGGACATAGCCGGAGTCATAGTAGCCGCCGCCCTCGTCCGTCGTGATGAAGATCGCGGTCTTGGCCCAGAGCTGCGGGTTGGCCTTGACGCGATTGATCAGGGCCTCGAGGAATTTTTCGTAGAGGTCGGTGGTCGAATCGGCGGGATGCCCTGCGAGCGCCTCGAACGGACGCACGAACGACACGGCGGGCAGCGTGTTGTTCTGCACGTCCTTCACGAAGGCGCCGTAGTTCTGCAGCTTGGCTTCCTCCGTCGGAGTCTTCATGATCTTGTTGAAGCCGGTGAGCGGGTCGCAGATGCCGCAATAGGAGTGGAACAGCAGCGGCACGCCGTCGACGCTCTTGGCGAAGGTGGTGGCGTCGTCGCCGCGATCGGCGCTGTAGTACTTCCAGGACACGCCCTTTGCCGTCATCACGTCAGCGATGGTCGGCGCACTCTGCGGCGGCAGCACGAACTTGTCGGAGCCGAGCGCATTCGGCTTCGCGCTGGTCTGGTTCCAGAACATGCTGTAATTGTTGACGAGATAATAATGGTTCGACGCGCAATTGTTGCTGGTGACGCCGTTCTTGAACAGCTGCTCGTTGATGGCGGCGACGCCGGGCGCTGACGGATCGGAGCAGTTGACGTAGGAGCCGCCGCTGTAGCCGTCCTGCTTGTAGTAGTTGTTGGTGCTGGCAACCGGATCCGGATTTTCGATCTGGTTGGCATAGGGCACGGCCGGGGCGCCGTTCAGCGTCTCGGGGTTGGTGAAAAACGCGGCGTGGCCGGTCACGAGGGCCTGGAAGTTGGCGCCGGTGCCGCCCATGATGGCCTGATGATAATTGTCGCTGATCGCATATTCGTCGGCGAGCTGCTTGAAGAACGGCGCGTCACCGGGCTGGGCCTTGCCGGCGGCATCGGTGAACGGGTTCATGTTGTAGAAGCCCATCGAGATGGCGCCTTCCATCGGGTTGAACCCGCCGGCCGGATAGGGCTGTCCGTTCGAGCCGGTGCCGATGGTCTGCTCGACCCACACGAACTTGTCGTGCTTGCCGCCGTCGATGTCCTGCCACATCTGGAAGAAGCGGTGCACCGGATCGCCGGTATAGGCGGCGTAGGAGACGTATTTCGAAATCTGATACGGGCCATTGGGAAGATTGGCCGGGAAGCGGGTGTCGAGGACGTTCTGCGGCAGGCCGATTCCATATGTGGTGTAGGGCTGCGGCAGCGTTGCGTAGGCGCCAGTGGACGCGGTCTCGGCACTGTAGCGAGCCTCGTCGCGACCGATCCGCTGTTCCGCCTTCTTGAAATGCCGCCCCGGCGTGCCGTCCTCGTTGACGATGCCCTTGCTGAGCAGATTGTCGATGGCCTGACCAGCCTTCGGCTTGTAGGTGCCGAACAGATTGTCGAAGGTGTGGTTCTCACCGACGATGATGATGACGTGCTCGATCGGGGTGCTGGTCGCCGCGCCGGCGAAGGCTGGTGCGACGCTGGTCGCGGTGAAGACGGCGGTGGTCGCAAGGGCGAGCGCCTTGGACCGCGTGACTGTTCTGGTCATGACATCTCCGGACGGAGTGGGGTGGTGGCGCGCGCTTACGAATGGCTGCTCGCCTGCGGCAATTTATCGCGGCAACAAATTGCAACGTGGTGTCGGTCTTGCTTCGGTTTTGTGAAATGCGCGCGAGACGCGCATTTGCGCAGATGCAGGAGACGCACGGCGCAGCATCGTGCAGGCCCGGCATCACATGCCGGCGGGCCTTCGCTCATCGCCGCAGGAAGCCGGCTCGCTCTGAACTCTGAAGAAGATCGCCGATCGGCGATGCCGGTCAGAGCTGGCCCGGGATCCAGTCCAGCGCGAGGGCCTGGCCTTGGGCGATCTGGCTGGCCGACATCTTCGAGGCCACGGCGTTGCGAAGCCGCAGGAAGTAGCTGCGCTGGGTCGACTTGGCATGTCCGGCAGCAAGGTTCAGCCATTTGTAGGCGAGCACGACGTCCTGTGGAACGCCATGACCCTTGTCGTACATCAGGCCGAGCATCGCTTGGCCGAACGGATTGCCGGCTGCGGCGGCCTGGCAATAGAGATCGCTGGCGACCTCGTAGGCCTGCGGGGTTCCAAAGCCGTTTTCATACATGAAGCCGAGCATCGCCTGAGCGCGTGGATCGCCGCGCAGGGCAGGCGGGGTCAGCACGCGCACGGCGCGGACGAAGTCGCCGCGCGCATAGGCGATGCGTGCGGTGCCGACCGAATCGGCGCGAACGGGCGAGGCCAGTGCTCCCAGCAGCAGGATGGCTGCGGAGCAGGCGATGGCGAGGCGCCCCATCGTCGGCCGGATCACTTGGCTGGGGTCAACGGGTGGTGCGGACACGCAAATCATCCGTGATGCTCGCTCCGACTGATCCGCGGAGCTTGGAACGGAGTTCTTCTGCGACCTGATGCGCATCGCTGCCGTCGCGAATGATCTGCGGCCGGATGAAGATGATGAGCTCGGTGCGCGTGCCCTTCTTGCCCTGATGCGAGAACGCGTCGCCAAGAACTGGAATCTCGTCGAAGCCCGGAATGCCGTTGCGATTGCCGGTCTGCTGCTCGCTGATCAGGCCCGCCAGCAGCACGGTCTGGCCGTTGGCGACGGAGATGGCGCTCTTGACCTTGCGTTGCGACACCGTCGGCGTGAGACTCGCGGCGGTCTGGGCCGCGACGTTGCTGATCTCCTGCTCGACCTCGAGCCGCACATTGCCGTTGGCGGCGATCCGCGGCACGACGCGCAGGATGATGCCGGTGTTGCGATAGTCGATGGTGTTGACCACCGTGTTGCTCGACGACAGTACGGTCGCGCTGCCGGTCGATACCGGCACGACGTCGCCGACCTGCAGGGTGGCGGTCTGGTTGTTGATCACGACCAGCGAGGGATTGGAGAGCACCTTGACGCTGGTGACAGTATGGAGTGCGTCGAGGATCATGTTGGGCGAGGCTTCGTGTCCGATCAGGAAGTTGAAGCCGGGCAGAGCGCGGTTGATCAAGGCCGTCGTCGCCGCGGATGTCGTGGCCGTGGCCACCGACGTGGTTTGCGTATTGGTGATCGATCCTTTGTCGGTCCCGAGGCCGAGCACCTTGCTCGAAAGATAGGCCTGCACGCCGTAGGACAGCTCGTTGGTGAGCGTCACTTCGGCAATCGTGGCGTCGATCCCGACCTGCAGCACCGGCTGGTCGAGCTGCTGCAGCGTGCTGGAGATGATGCGGTAGTTCTCGCGGTCGGCATAGATGAGCAGCGAGTTGTTCACCGTGTCCGGGGTGATCCGGACATTCGGCATGATGGCCTGGCCTCCGCCGGCACCACTGCTGCGTGGCTCCAGCCCGGTCGAGGACGGCGTACTGCTGGAGGACGACGTGCTCGAAGATGACATGCTCGAGAGACCACCGCCTTGGGACCGGCTCGCCGGATTGGCGCTCGAACTCGATGATCCCGCTGCATTGGTGTTGAAGGAGAGCCGATCGGCGACCGACGTCGTCGTGCCGTCGGACCCCGGCGCGGTCTGGCCGTCGGCGCCGTCGGTGGAGGACGAGCCGGCGCCGCCGAACATGTCGGTGAGCACCTTGGCGAGCTGGCGCGCGTCGCCGTAGCGGACGCGGTAGACGTGGACGCTGGTGCGCCCGGAGTCGGCCTGGTCGAGCCGGCGGATCCAGGTCGCCGCGCTCTGCAGCAGCGCCGGCTTGCGCGTTACGACCATGATCGCGTTCAGGCGATTGACGACCTGTAGCTTGACCAGGCTCTGGCTCAGCCCGTTCTCGCCGGAATCCATGATCTTCTCCAGCTCCGCCATCAACGGCTCCGGCGCCGAATTGCTGACCGGGAAGATGCCGACCGACTGGCCGCGCATCCAGTCGACGTCGAAGCTCATCACTGTTTCGATCGCGGAGCGTCGCTCGGCTCCTGTGCCCTGGATCAGCAGCAGGTTTCGGGTGGTGTCGGCGCGCACGCTGCCGGCCCGGGTCGCGAAGCTGTCCATCAGCTTGAGGATCGTCTGCGCGCCGACATATTGCAGCGGCACGACGGAGACGCCGTAGCCGGGCTCGGCGCGGCCGGCCTCGCCGTCGACGCGTCCGGCGCCGATGGCGTCGCCGAGCGGAGTCAGCTTGTAGCCGCCGCCTTCGCGGACCAGCACGACGCCCGACAGGCGCAGCGCGCTCTCCAGCACGAACAGGATGTCGGATTTCGGCACCGGCCGCGCCGACACCAGGCTGACGCTGCCCTGCACGCGGGGATCGATCGAGTAGCCCGCGCCGAGGATGTCGCCGATCACGACCTTCGCGACCACTGCGATCGGCGTGTTCTCGAAATTGAGGTCATAGCCCTTGCCATCGGCCGCCGGAAGCGGCCTGACCTCGGCGACCTCCTGAACCGTGGTCCCCTGATAGGTCCGCGCGCTCGCCCGCTCGACCTCGGGGCGTCCCTGGATCGATGCGACCGGTGCATTGTCGCGCGGCAGGATATCGAGCGAGCGCACCTTGTCGATGACGTCGACATCGGCCGGCGCGCTGGCCTGGGAATTGAGCGTTGCCATGTTGCAGGACGCGAGCAGCACCGCGATGGTCAGCAACCAGGCATGTCTGACAACCGCAGCGGACTGGCTTCGATTGCCGATACGAAACATGGACTTACCGATCTACTCGTGTTGACCGGCCGAACCAGGATCGCGCCTCGTTCGACCGCGCAGCCTGCATAGCGGTCCAATGTGACACTTATGTATCTTTGCCTGATGCCGCCCGCCTTTGCGCGACATGTGTGTCGGAAATGTCCGCGCCGTCCACATTCGTACAGCCGTCATGTTCGCGATCGATAACGTCGGTCGCCAGTTGCGCCGTGCCGAGACGTAGAGCCGGCACGGGCGCCACCCGGATCACGCCATGAGCGGTACACTGTCGACCCAATTCCATGCCTATCTTCGCGAGCGCCATCCCCTGGCGGCGGGCGAAGGCGGAGCCGCGGGCGAAACGCAGATCGCGCTCTGGGACAGGTTCGGCTTGACCGCCGACGTTTTCGCGGAGGAGGTTGCCGGCTTCACCGGACTGGAGCGCGTCGCGCTGCGCGAGCTGATGGCGGCACTGCCCGCGGTGAGTGAGTTCTCCGATCGCTTCCTGCGCGAAGTGCTCGGCTATCCATACAAAGACTCTGACGGCGCCGCCGTGTTCGCGATGGCCGACCCGACCGATCAGGCCGTGCGCCGGGCCGCCGAGCTGGTGCTCGGCCCGCAGACTCTTTTCAAGGTCGCCTCGCATGACGATATCGCCGTCGTCCTCGACCAACGACTTGGCGATTCCGACGAGGCCGAGATCTCGCCGGCGCAGGAGCTCCGCGACGACGACATCGAAAGCCTGCGCGATCTCGCGAGCGGCGCGCCGGTCGTCCGCGCGGTCAACGACCTGATCGAGAAGGCCGTCGAGATGCGCGCCAGCGACATCCACATCGAGCCGTTCTCGACCGGTCTCGTGGTCAGGCTGCGGGTCGACGGCCTGTTGCGTCCGATCGCGGCGCCTGCGGGCGTGCTGCCGCAGGCGGTGATCTCGCGCATCAAGATCGTCGCCGGTCTCAACATTGCCGAGCGGCGTCTGCCGCAGGACGGGGCCGCGCGCATTCGCGCCGGCCGAGCCGAGATCGACGTCCGTGTTGCGATCATGCCAACCCAGCACGGGGAATCGGCGGTGCTGCGCATCCTGCCGAAGGATCGCTCGCAGCTCGTGGCGAGCCGTCTCGGCCTCTCCACGCGCGATGACACCGCGCTCCGGCGCCTGATCACGCTGCCGCACGGCATGATCGTGATCACGGGGCCGACCGGCAGCGGCAAGACCACGACCCTGGCGACGATCCTGTCGATGCTCAACACGCCGGAGCGCAAGATCCTCACCGTCGAGGATCCGGTGGAATATGAGATCCCCGGCATCAATCAGTCGCAGATCAAGCCGGCGATCGGGCTGACATTCGCGAGCGCGCTGCGCTCCTTCGTGCGTCAGGATCCCGACGTCATCATGGTCGGCGAGGTCCGAGACAGCGAGACGGCACATGTCGCCGTCCATGCCGCGCTGACCGGCCATCTGGTGCTGACGACGCTGCACACGGAAACCGCCGCGGCGGCGGTGCCGCGCCTGCTCGACCTTGGCGTCGAAGGCTTCTTGTTGCGCTCGACCCTGCGCGCGGTGATCGCGCAGCGGCTGGTGCGCCAGCTCTGTGATCACTGCAAGACGCCGCAGCCGCTTGATGAGGAGACGTGCCGCCAGGATCCGCGCCTCGGTCATCTCGGCCTCGTGCCCGGCGACATCACCTGGCATCCGACGGGATGCGAGCGATGCGGTCAGAGCGGCTATCGCGGCCGTGTCGGCGTGTTCGAGCTGCTCGAGCTGACCAGCAGCCTGCGTGAGCTGATCGCTGATAGTGCCGACGGCCTCGCGATCGATCGGCTGGCGATCCGGGAAGGCATGACGACGATGCTCGACGACGGTGTCGCCAAGTGCCGCGCCGGCGTCACCTCGGCCTCCGAGTTGCTTCGTGTCCTCGTGGCGCGGTGAGGTGGATCGTGCCGAGCTACCGCTATCGCGCCCTGACGCAGTCCGGTGAAATCGTCGTCGGATCTCTCGACGCGCCGTCGCGCGGCGAGGTCGAGCGGCGCATCTCCTATCTGCAGCTGCTGCCGATCGAAACCGTCGAGGAGACGAAGGAGCGGACGGGCGGTGCGTCCGGGCTCTCGTTCGGCGCTCCGTCCGCGGCTGAAGTGACCACGTTCACGCGCGACCTGGCCCTGCTGCTCAAGGCCGGCGCGCGACTCGACGACGCGCTCGATCTGCTGTCGAGCGATTCCGACATCGGCCGCCTGCGTCCCGTGGTGGCGCGGCTGCGCGCGGCGATCATGGCCGGTGAAAGCTTCGCCGACGCGGCGGCTGCCCAGCCGCAGCTGTTCTCGCCGATGTATGTCGCGCTGATGCGCGTCGGCGAGGCGTCGGGAACGCTCGATCATGTGCTGACTGCGCTGGCCGGCGAACGCGAGCGTTCGGAGGCGACGCGCCGCAAATTGACCGACGCGATGCAATATCCGGCCTTCGTCTTCCTCGCGGCGATCGGCGTGATGCTGTTCTTCCTCGTGGCCGTGCTGCCGAACTTCTCCGCCGTGCTGCGCGACTTCGGTGGCCGTGCCGATACCGCGCTCGGCTTCTTCATGACGATGTCGGATCTGCTGCGCGCCAATGCAGCTGCGATCACGCTCGGCTGTGCGGCGCTGCTTGCGGCAGGCTGGTGGCTGTTGCGTCAGCCCGCGGTTCGCGCCGGCCTGACCAGCATGCTGGCGGTGACGCCCGGCATCGGCAGCCTCTTGCTGTTCTATCGGACCAGCCTGTTCTGTCGCAATCTCGGCCTGCTGCTCGGCTGCGGCGTCAATCTGAGCGCGGCACTGCGCATCCTCGTTGACGTGATGGCGGTGACGTCGTCGCGCGCGCCATGGTCGGCGGCGGCGGATCGCGTCCGTCACGGTGGCAAGCTGTCCCAGGCGCTGTCGGCCGACAACACGCTGCCGCCGATGGCGCTGCGCATGCTGCGGCTCGGCGAGGAGACCGGCCAACTGCCGACGCTGTCGACCCGGATCGCAGAGTTCTACGAAGCCAAGCTGCAACGGGGACTCGACCGTGTCGTCGGCATCGTCGGTCCCGCCGCCATTCTGCTCATCAGCGTGGTCGTCGGTGGCCTGATCGTCTCGATCATGACGGCCCTGCTTTCGGTGACGCAACTGGTCGGCTGACCGACATCAAGGAGAACGACATGAGATCGGATACGCAGATCGAGCCGGCCACGAGGGCCGGGCGCGAACACGAGCGCGGCTTCACGCTGGTCGAGATGCTGGTCGTGATCACGATCATCGGGCTGATCATGGGGCTGATCGGTCCGCGCGTTCTGAACTATCTCAGCGAATCCAAGACCAAGGCAGCGCGGATCCAGTTGCAGAGCTTTTCGGCGGCGCTCGACCTGTTCTATCTCGATGCCGGCCGCTACCCCTCGACCTCGGAAGGCCTCGGTGCGTTGGCGCAACGGCCGGCCGGACTGAGCACCTGGAACGGTCCTTATCTCAGAGGCGGGGCCGTCCCGAAAGATCCGTGGAACACGGCCTACGTCTACCGCGCACCGGGCGATCACGGCCCGTATGACATCCTGTCCTACGGCGCCGATGGCCAGGAGGGCGGCAGCGGGACGGCGGCGGACATCGTCCTGGGAACGCAGACGAGCGCGCGCAGTGAGTGACGACGGCCAGCGCGGCTTTACGCTGCTCGAGATGGTCTGCGTGCTCGCGATCGTCGCGCTGCTGGCGTCCGTCGCGCTGCCTTACCTGCCGCGGCAGACGTCGCGGCCGCGGCTGCAGGCCTATGCGCTGCAGGCCGCGACGCTCCTGAAGTCGGATCGTGCCTCGTCGATGCGGACCGGCACGCGCGTCGACACCGAGATCGACACGTCGCGCCGCCTGATCCGCTCCGGCAGCGGCGCGGCTGCGCTGAAGCTGCCCGACGATGTCGCGTTTCTGGCAACGTTGCCGCGCAGCTGCCAGCATCGGCCGGTGCTGGCGACGATCAGCTTCTTTCCTGACGGACTGTCCTGCGGAGGAGCGATCACATTGTCGCGCGCCGATCTGAGCCTGGAGATCAGGGTGAACTGGCTGACGGGGAGAATCGACATTGTCTCGCGCGCGCTCGCCAATGGTTGAGACCGCTGATCGCAGCGAAGCCGGCTTCACGCTGATCGAGGTGCTCGTCGCCCTCGCCATCGTCAGCGTGTCGATCATCGCCATCGGCGCCGTGGTGTCACGCAACGCGGCCAGTGTTCGCAAGCTCGAGCAGCATGTCACCCTCGTCACCGACATGAGGCTGGCGCTGGCCACATTGCTGGCCGATCGCGGCCGGCTGCAGCCGGGCAGCACCGATCAGCGCTCCGGCTCCGGTGCGGTGGTGCTGCAGATCAGGCCGCTCGGCGGTGATTGGAATGAACCGGCCGGACAGACCGGGTGGATTCCGGAGGCGGTGACCTTGCGCGTCAAGACCGGCTCGGGCGCCATGGCCGATGTGCAGACGGTCCGCCTCGCGCGAGGAGCGCGCTGATGATCGTCCGATCCGATCGGCCGCAACAGCAGGGCTTCGCGCTGATCGAGGCGCTCGGCGCGCTCGCGATTGCCGGCATCGTCTTATCGGCGCTGGCCGCAGTGACGTCGCAATGGCTGCCGGCGTGGAAGCGTGGCCTGGATCGCGTGCAGCGCGCGGAGATGGTGGCCGCTGCGCTGCGGCGGGTCGGCGATGATTTCGCCGCCGCGCAGTTTGTTTCGGCCAATCGCGAGCAGAAGGGACCGCTGTTCGTGGGCAACGAGGTCTCGGCGGTGTTCGTGCGCGCCGAGTTTGGTCCGAATGCGGGACATGGCCTCGATATCGTGCGCATCGGCGAGGAAGGGAGCAGGGGCGAGCGCGCTCTGCGGCGATCGCGTGCCGCGTTCGAGCCTGTGTCGGTCGGTCAGCCAGTGACCGAGCATTTCCGTTTCGGCGATCCCGTGGTGCTGTTGTCTGCGCCGTTCCGCATGTCGTTCGCCTATGCTGACAGGACGATGGCGTGGACGACGGAATGGCGCGATGCGACCAGGCTGCCGTCCGCCGTTCGCATGACGGTGTACGACGACAGCCGCGGCGGCGCCGCGGTTCTCGTCAGCGCTGTCCGTATTCAGGTCGATGCGCCGGGCGGCGGCTTTGCCGATACGGGAGCGGGCGGCACCGCGAACCAGCCGGCCGCGGCCGAGCCGCTGCAACCAAACAAGAGCGAGCCGATCGATTGATGCCGGCCCCTTCCGTCACCAGAGGTTCTGCCGACGGGCGCGGCGCGCAGGATGGCTTCATCCTCATTGCGGCGCTTTGGATGCTTGCGGCGCTGGCCGCCCTCGTCGTGGTCGTCTCGCAGCAACTGGGAAGCTCGGCGCGATTGCTGCGGCTCGAGGACGATGCGGTCGAGGCCGATGCGCTGATCTCGGCGGCCATCGAACTCTCGGCCTATCGTCTGCTGCTGTCCAAGGACGAGGAGCGGCCGAGACAGGGCGGTTTCCGGCTGGCGCTTGCAGGCAACGACATTGCGGTCTCGTTCGTCAACGAAGCGGCGCGGATCGATCTCAACACCGCGTTGGAGGACATGCTCGAAAATCTCTTCGTCACGTTGGGCGTCGACCGGGACGCTGCCAAGGATCATGCCGAGCGGGTGGTTGCGTGGCGCTCCAAGCCATCCGATCCAGCCAAGGCCCGGGCGGAGGAGGCGCGCTATGCGGCGGCCGGTCTCAAACGGGTGCCGCGCCTGGCGCCGTTCGCGTATGTCGGCGAGCTGTCGCTCGTCCTCGGCATTCCCGCATCGCTGGTCGATCGGGTGCTTCCGTTGGTGACCGTCTTCAACGGCTCTCCCGGCATCGATCCGACGATCGCGGCGCCGGAAGTCGTTGCCGCGTTGCCGGGAATGACGCCACTGATCTTGAAGGATTTCCTCAACGCGCGGGCGTCGCTGTCACAGGATGCCGATACGCTGGCCAAGACGCTGGGCCCCGCCGCGAAGGATGCGGCCAAGGGCAAGAGCAAGGCCTATCGGCTGCGCATCGTCGTCGGTCCGGCGGGCGGGCTTCGTCATGCGGCGACGGCGGTGATCGTTCCCGGTGAAGGCGAGGAGCCTTATCGGCTGCTGGCGCGGCAGGACGACGGGCCGCAACCGAGGGGAGCGCTTCAGGCGCGGAGAATGCCATGAAGCTGACCGAAGCGATCGAGCGCGGACTGACGGTGTGGACGGCGAGCGTCGCGACAGCGATCGAAGCCGTGGCCGATCGGCAGCTCAGACGTCCGCGGGTCCTGATCCGCTACGATCAGCCAGAAACCGTCGTCATGACGGTGCAGGCCGCGTCGAAGGCGAAACCGACGCTGGCGCCCGCAAGGGTGAATCCGGCCGCGGGCGCAGCGCATGTCGGGCTCTCGCCGGAGTGGCTGCGAACGCTGCGCGGCGCCGCGCTGGAGATTCATCTTGCCGCCGAGAGCGTCCTGATCCGCCCCCTCGACTATCCGAAGCAGGCCGAGCCGTTTCTCGACGGCATGATCCGGACCCAGATCGGCAGGCTGACGCCGTGGAATCTCGAACAGGTCCTCTACGGTTACAGCGCCCCGCGCACTGCCAACGACCGGATCGCACTGACGCTCGCGGCGACGCCGCGGGCTCTGGTCCAGCCCTTGCTCGCCTTGGCCGATCAGGTTGGCGCCGCCAAGCTCGTCATCACGACCGACGTCGGCTCAGGCTCACCCGATGCCGCCCCCATCCAGATCTTCAAGACGTCGCTGCGCTCGTCGTTCGTCGGCGGCTGCGATCTCGGGCGCGTGCTCAAGCTCGGCTGGCTGTCGGTGGCTGCGACCACGGCGATGCTGCTGATCACGACGACATTGATCGGCGGATATGTGGATGGTGAGCTCGATGACGCCCAGGCGCAGGTCGCGCGGCTTCGCGCCGCCTTGCGGCCCGCGATGGGCGCCACCGCTGCCGACGGGCTGCTCGCCAAGCGCAAGCAGACCAGCCCCGCCAGCGTCATCGTGCTCGATACGCTGTCGAAAATTCTGCCCGACGGGACGTATGTCGTCGAGATGCATATCGAGAATGATCGGCTGCAGATCTCCGGCCTGACCCAGGATGCGCCCGCGCTGATTGGGCTGATCGAGCAATCGCCGCAGTTCGGCCGCGCCACCTTCTACGCGCCGACGACGCGCGCCGCCGGGGAAGCGGGCGAGCGCTTCCATATCGAGGCGCGCATCAACGCCTATTTCGGAGACCGGGCATGAACTGGTCGACATCGCTGCGCCGAATCTTCGTGAACTCACCGGCCGCTTCTGCGATTCTCTATGCGGTGACCATCGTCGCGCTGCTCTGGCTTGGTGCTGGAGCGGTCGTCGATCTCGTCGCCAAGCGCGGCCAGCTCAACGACACCAACGCGCAGCTGGCGCAGTTTTCCGGACGCAAACGGCCGGGCGGCAGTTCGGCCGCGGGCAGCGCGACGGCTCCGGGCGGATCGATGTTCGTCGAAGGACGAACGGTCACCATCGCGGGCGCGGCGCTGGTGCAGCGCCTCACGGAGGCGATCAGCAAGGTCGGCGGCAGCGTGCTGTCGACCCAGGTCGAGCTGCCGGCGGCGCGCGCCACCACCAACCTGATCAGCGTCGTCGCCAGCTGCGAGCTCGAACAGCCGGCGCTGCAGCAGCTGCTCTATGACCTCGAAGCCGGACTGCCGTTTCTCTTCGTCGATCAACTGCACGTGCAGCAGCCGCTGGCGGCTGCTGCCGGCGGTGTGGGGCGGCTGACGGTGCTGGTCACCGTGTCGGGCCAATGGCAAGGAAAGATGTGATGCGATCGTTCGTCCGCTCAGGTCTCGTCACCGTTGCTACCGTGTGCATTCTTACAGCTTCGCTCGGCCGGGCGTGCGGCGAGACGGCGGATGGTCTCGAACCTGCTTCGCCCGTCCAGGCCGCGCCATTCGATTCCAACCGGCCGGCCGCTGCTGCCAGCGTGCAAGTCCCGGCTGGCACGAGCGCCAATCCGCTGTGGGAGGTTCCCATCAGCGCTCTCTCGGCGACGCGCGACCGTCCGATCTTCTCGGCCTCGCGCCGGCCGCCGCTGGTTGCCGCACCCGTCATGGTGATGCGCGCGCCGCCGCCTCCGCCGCCGAGAGAGCCGGAACGACCAAACCTGCAACTCGTGGGCACGGTCATCGGGGATGAGGAGAGCTTCGGCATCTTCATCGATGCCTCGTCGCAGGCATCGCTGCGCTTGCGGGTCGGCGCCTCGCATGAGGGATGGGTGCTGCAGTCACTGCGACCGCGCGAGGCCTCGCTGCTGAAGGCACCGGAGACCGTGACCCTGCAGATGCCGCAGCTCGGCACAGCCGCCAGTAGCGACGTGCAGGCGGGACCGATGACCCCGCCTGCGCCGCCGGGCGGACGCGAGCGGATGGCGCGGCGGGCGCGCTGAGTTCACCGGCTCACCGCAATCAAAAGGTCACGAGCAATTCGCTCCCGGTGGCCTGCAGGGCGAGCACGGCGAGCAGGCCGAGGACGAGGAACGGGCCGAACGGTAGCGCCGTCTGAGCTGTCAGCCGGCGGCCCGTGACGGAGAGCGCGAGCGCCGCGGCGAGTGCCGTCGTCGTGGCAATGAGCAGCAGGATCGGCAGACTCGGCAGGCCGCCCCAGAACGTTGCCGCCATGAGAAACTTGACGTCGCCGAGGCCCAGTCCCTGGCGGCCACGGGTCACCGCGTAGAGGTGGCGCAGCAGCAGCAGCGCCACACCGACGGCAACGGCTCCGGCGACATTCCAGAGCGCCTCGGGCAGATCGACGAGCGTCGCGGTTCTTAGAAGGCCGCTGGCGGCGACCAGCGCATTCATCCAGTCCGGCAGCAGGCCGCTGCGCAGATCCGTCCAGATCAGGCCGGCGCAGGTCAGGAGCAGCACGAGGATGGAGAGAATGTTGATGGCGTTCGTCACGCGATGTGGGGACCAGCGGTGTCGGATCGCCCGAGCATAGGCCTGCTCAGGCTGCGAGCGATAGTCCCGCCATCATCATGCCGATCGCGGCGACCCAGCCACCAACCGCGCGCACCGCGATCCCGCGCCAGCTCGACAGCGGCTCGGTGTCGGGACGCCTGAAGCTGAGCGCGAGCGCCATCACGAGGGTGATGGTGGCGTAGCCCGCACCGGCGAGCCCGGCGGCGTAGAGGAGGCGGTCGGTCTGCGGCCCGAGCTCGCCGGCATTGGCGGCACCGCGCATCACACCGAGCACGAATGCAACCACGCTCAGTAGTACCACAGGAATGCGCAAGGCCGTCGCCAGCAGCAGCCCGAGAATGAGAATGGTCGCGGCATCGACGAAGGGGGACACTGCCGTCACGCCCGAGCCGGCGGCGAGCGCAAGCCCCGCGCACAGGCCGACCGGAAACACCACGACCAGCCATCGTCCACTCGCAGCACCGAGCGAGCCGGCCAACAACGCGAGCGCGACCCAGACCACGACGTCCTGCAGGGTGAGCAGCGGATGCAGGGCACCGGCGTAGAAGTCGCCGAGCCGGGCCGATACGATGTGGGCATCGGCGATCTGCGCTTGTGTCAGCAGCAGCACCGATGCGAGCAGCGCAGTCCGGCGGAACGCGCTCATGCCGCGACTCCCAGGCTGGAGACCAGGAAGTAGCCGCCGAGCGCGGCGATGGCTGCCCCGACGCCCTGGATGATCCGCTCTCCGCCCGGCCAGCGCGCGAGCGCGCCGATGGTGATGCCGCAGGCGTGGAGCAGGCCGGTCGCGACCACGAAGCCGCAGCCATAGGCCAGCGGATTCGCCGCCGTCGGAAGCTCGACGCCATGCGCGTGGCCATGAAAGATGGCGAAGATCGCAACGATGACGGCCGCAATCGCGAACGGGACACGGATGCGCAGCGCGACCGCAAGCCCAAGGACCAGCGCCGAGAGCGCGATGATGAGCTCCGGGACGGGCAGCCCGATCTTGAGGATTCCCAGGACGGCACCGAACGCCATCACCAGCGGGAAGACGACCGGCAGGATCCAGATCGCAGCGCCGCCGAGCTGCGCGCCCCAGATGCCGACTGCAACCATCGCGACCAGGTGATCCAGCCCCGTCAAGGGATGCAGCAGGCCGCTGGCCAGCCCGCCGCCGACGCCCGTCTGCTCGTGGGCAAGGCTCGGATCCGCCGACAGCAGCGAGAGCAGCGCCGCACCCAACATGGTGTGCAGGAGTTTGCGCGCGATCATGTTCGTCCCATTCGTCATCATGCGGCCGCCAGAACCCGCACCAGACGGCCCAGGAACCAGAACATCGACACTGAGCCGATCGCATAGGCCGGCAGCTCGGCGCCCCATCGCGGCAGCGCCGCGCCGAGGCGGCGATGCGCCCAGATCAGCGCCAGCACCAGCAGCACGAACAGGATCTGTCCGATCTCGACGCCGACATTAAAGAAGAGCAGCGCCGCAGGCAGGATCCGCCGCTCGAGCCCGAGCCCGGCCAGCGCGCTGGCGAAGCCGATGCCGTGCACGAGACCGAAGCTGAAGGCGACGGCCCATGGATAGCGGGCGGTCAGCCCGGTCTCGCCGCGCTGCTGTTTGACGATCTCGACGCCGACGAACACGATGCTGAGCGCGATGCAGGCATTGAGCGGGCCCTCGGCAACGCCGATCCATCCGAACGCCGTTGCGGCGAGCGAGGCGCTGTGGCCGATCGTGAAGGCCGTGATCGTCTTGAGCAGGCGCCAGCCGCCCTGGACGATCCAGATCAGCCCGAGCACGAACAGCAGGTGATCGGCGCCGAGCAGGATGTGGTCGATGCCGAGATTGACATAGGTCTTCGCAAGCTCGAGCCAGGTCTCGAGCGTCGGCGCGTCGGTGCCGAGCACCGTCACGACCGGATTGGCCGCCGAGATCGTGTAGCTGCGCGTCTCTCCAGCCAGGGACGTCACACGGATGATGGCTGCCGACATGTCCTCGCCGAGATTGGCGATCGTCATCTGTCCGACGAGGCCCTTGTCGCCGCAATTGAGCTCCGGCAGGCGAAGGTAGCAATGCGGGGGCATCTTGAGATCGATGCGGTTGACGCCATCCTTCGGCAAGGTCGTCCATCGCCCGATATAGACGCCGGAGCGCATCTCGCGAAACTCGAGCACGGCAATCGTCGCCTGATGCGCAGCCGCCGGCCGCCCAGGCAGCAGCGCCGCGAGCGCGAGCACGATGGCGAGCAGGACGCGCGCGCCGGTCACGGCTCGTACCTGATCGTGTAGTTGGCCTTGAGCCGGCTCACCGCCTCCCAGGCCCGCTTCCGCGTCTCTTCGGTGTGCCAGATCTTGGCCGCCTCGGCGCGAATGTCCTCGAGTTTCGCCGGAGCGCCCGGCGTCCGGGCGTCGAGACGAACCACGTGCCACCCGTCCTTCGACTGCAGCAAGGTCCATTCCTGGAGGGGCGCCTTGAGCAGGCCGTCGCTGAAGCCGTCGCCGAAGCCGGCGGCCAGGCTCGGTACCGGTCGGTCGAGAACCGCGCGCGTCTGATCGTGCAGCTCCTCGGATTCGCGCTGCTCGCGAATGTCGTCCAGGTAGCGCCGCGCCGTCGCTTCGTCGCTGGGGGGCGTCATGAGGAAGCTGACACGCTCGGGCTCGTCGAACCGGGCATGATTGTCGGCGAACCAGGCGCGCAACTGCTCCTCGCTCGGCTGGGGCACGCGCACCTGATCGAAGATCAGATATTGCAGCTTGAACGCGACACGGTCGCGGATCATCTCGTCGCCGCGGTCGACGCCGAGCGTCTTGCCTTCGCGATAGAGGATTTCGCTGGCGACCCAGGCCTCGACCATCTTCTGCAGCTCGGCCTCGCTCGGGGTCCGCTGCTTGTCCTCGTCGAACGTGTCGATGAAGGACTGGCGCATTGCCTTGGTCACGGTGATGACCTTCTCGTCCTTCGCCGGTGGGTGGATGATGGCATCGGCCGCAAAGATCAGGCTACCGAGAACAAGGAAGTGCAGGAGTGGCTCCCTGCTGAGCCCGCGCAGGGCGGTCACGGATGATGATCGCGCAGGGGAAGAGCTGTTGCCATCTTGCTGATTGGAGCGTGCAGAGGCGCTCTCGAAGGTCTGCGCCGCATTCGACATGGCAGGGGCTGACATACGTTCTTTACAACTCGGACCGCGCTCGTTGCGCGGCGCGTATATGCAACGGCACACTTGCCGTTGTCACCGGGCAAACGTCAGTGTCACAAAAATTTCGCAACGACTGCGGACCGCGATGTTCGTGGGGAAGGCACCGGCAAAAATAAATCCTTCAACAAACTGTCTCCGAGTTTTGGTTTGTTCGCGCCGCGAATGACAACGGCGCATCGGTCGCGTTGTCATCTCGGTTTGGAGATCGATCGAATTCTTTAGGGGCGACGATAATGGTTCCATCTGCCAAGAAAATCCTGCTGACAGCGGCCTCGGTCTCGCTGGCTCTGTCGCAGAGCGCCGACGCTGGGGAGCGTTGGGGGGAAGCGAGCAAGAACAATCCGTATGTCGCCGGCGACATGCACAACCACAACACCTGCACCGACGGTTCGGTCGCAGCCGGCTATGCGATCGACCGCTCGGTCGGCAAGGGCACCGCGGCTGCTGGCGGCACCAATTTCGATCTCGACTGGTTCACGCTCGGCAACCACGGCGGTTCGGGCAATCGTGATTGCCGCTTCAGCGATGCGAGCGCCAACATCCCCGGCGACAACACGACGACGTATTGGAGCCAGACGCTCGGCAAGACCATCGACGGCATCACGATCACCAGCCTGAAGGGCACGCCGAACGGCACCGGCACCAACGCCAAGATGTGGCGCTGGCAGTCGATCAAGGAGATCGAGTACCCGACCATCGTCAATCGCACCGCGACCTACAACAAGGTGCTGGTCGAGGGCCTGGAGTGGATCCTGCCCGGCCACGAGCATGGCGACGTCGCCGTGATCGCCGGCCAGAACCCGCGCGGCTACGGCAATGCCGACAAGATGGCCGAGTTCGAATATCGCTTCGACCGCGGGGACACCGACGCGATCGGTCCGGTCGATGCCAGCAACAACCCGGTCTGGGCCGGCAAGGACAATGTCAACAATTCCGGCACGGCCGGCCACCAGAAGGCCGTTGCCGGCATCGCCTGGCTGCAGGCGAACCACCCGCTGCAATCCTATGTGGTGCCGACCCATACCGAGCGGCAGGGACCGTTCAACCCGAACGGCTCGGCCGGCTACAACATCGAGCACTTCCGTGACTTCAACAATGCCGGCCCGACGGTCGCGTTCGGCATCGAAGCCCCGGGTCACATGGCCGAGGGCGGCGTGAACGGCGGCTCGGGCTCCTATGGCTCAGGCGCAGTCGGGGGCGGCACCTACGGCATGCAGGGCGTCTACACCGCCAAGGTCGGCGGGCTGTGGGATGGTCTGCTCGGCGAAGGCCGCAACTTCTTCCTGTTCCAGAGCTCGGACTGGCACAGCCGCGGCGTCTATGGCGCGCGCGATCCCGGCACGACAGCGGACTTCATCCCCGGCGAGTACACCAGGCTCTACGTGCCGAACGAGCGGCGTTTCTCCCAGCAGTCCATCATCGACGGCATGCGTTCGGGCAACTCTTATTCGGTCAACGCCCACATCATCGACTCCGACATGGAGTTCCGTGCGAAGGGTGAGTGGGACGACGACTGGAAGACCATGGGCGAGACGCTGGTCGTGCGTCCCGGCGAGAAGGTCACGCTCGAGATGGAGATGACCGTTCCGGCCTCCAACAACAGCCCATACAGCTTCAACAATCCGCTGCTGCTGCCGGTCGGCATCAAGCAGCCGTTGAACAAGCCCTATCTCGACCACGTCGATCTGATTACCGGCGACATCACCGGTCCGATCGCGCCGGGCGCCCCGGGCTATGCGGTGGCCAATGCCAAGGGTGTCGATGGTGCGGCCATCGTCTACAACCCGTCGGCCAAGATCGCGAAGCAGATCCAGGCGACCAAGATGCGGAGCCGCAAGCTGCGCGACGGTTCGACCCGCCTCAGCTTCACGACCACCTTCATCGCCGGCCAGACACCGTTCTACATCCGCGCCCGCGGCACCAACATTCCGCCGGCCACGCCGAACGTGTCCGATAGCGCCGGCAATCCGCTGCTCGACGCCAACAACGCCACCGTCAGTTGCACGGATCCGGCATGTCCGTCGCACCTCGGCACGGTCGGCGGCGTGAAGAAGGTGACCAACGACGTGCAGGCTTGGTCGAACGTCTGGTTCTATGCGAACCCGATCTTCGTCCGTCCGTACGATGCGCCCAAGTTGCTGGTGGAGAAGAACAAGGAGCTGGCGCGAAAGCTGGCTCACGACCATCACCACTGGCACGACTGGGATCATTGGGGCCACTGGGGCCACTGGGGTCGCTGGGCCTTCAACCGCGACTGATTGATCGGCATCGATCCGGCGGGACGATACCGCCCCGTCGGATCCTGCTCGCTCCGAGCGCCGGTTTGCGAACCGGTGCTTCGTCTTTGAAACCTGTGCCCTGGGGTTCGCCGACGTGATGCCTCGCTTGTCCGCCGTTATTCTCGCCGTTCTTGCCCTCACGACCGTCGTCGCATCGGCGCATGACGAGGAGCCGACGCAGGAGGCCTGCGACGCCGCGGTGGCCGAGGCACGTGCGCAGGCGGCGACCTTGCCGGCGGACGACGTCTCGCGCTATTTCGCCGAGCGGGACATTCAGCAGGCGCTGGTCGAGGCCGGCAATGGCGAGTTCGATGATTGTGTCGAGAAGGCCGAGCGGGCCGTGCTGGAAGTGCGCGACCGGCCCCACAGCCTGAAGCCCGGCGAGCGGCTCAACATTCTTCGGGCCGACGAAATGCCGACGCGCTGACGAGCGCGCGCCGCGTCTCCACTCTCGTCATCCGGCTGTCATGCAAGTCGGCAATTTGTCGGTCCTGTTGCGGCGCGTGCAAGGCCTTGAGACATGGACCAGATCGAAGCTCTTTTCCCGATACCGTTGTTGCGTTCGCCCGGGCTCTTGAGCGCCGAGCTCAAGGACGCGGCGGTGGCAGCCATCCGCAATTCGAAGATCGAGAACAATCTGCGGTCCGGACAGCTGTTCCACACCGAGGTCGCCGATCCTCGCGCCAACAATCTGTTTCAGACCATCGCCGAACTCGCCGTGCCCAAGCTGGTCGATTTCGGCGAGCTGCTGTTCGGCGAGAAGCTGCGCTGGACGGTCAAGGAGATGTGGACGAACATGCTGGAGACCGGCGGCAACCAGACCCTGCACGCCCACGCCAACAGCTTCATCTCGGGCATCTTCTATCTGACGCCGTCGCATCCCGGCAGCCGGACCGTGTTCGTGCGGCCGCCCGGTGGCAGCGATTTCTCGTTCCGCCATCACACGCGCAGCGCCGCAGTCGGCCCGTTCAATGCCGGCAAATACGTGCTGCCCGAGGCGGAGCCGGGCGATCTCGTGCTGTTCCCGAGCTATCTCTATCACGAGGTGCCGCGCAATCAGGGCGATCAACGCATCACGATCGCCTTCAACGCGATTCCTGATCATCTGGACTGCTGGGGCTACCGCGTCAGCTTCTCGTCCTGACGAGCTACCGTTCGAACTCGCGCGACAGCAGATCGCGCGCGTCGCGTCGCGACGGCGCGGCGGCGTCGATCGCCCGAAGCAGGCGTTCAGCAGCCGCGCGATCCGATGCAAGCAGCGCTTTTGCCATGCTCATCAGCGGCGCATAGGCCGGCTCGAACTCGGCGCTGGCGCGAATGGAATCGAGGAGACCGGGTGCGGCGGCTGCGATGAGCGCCGGCCCGCGTGGTTCGCCGGTCAGCGCGGCGCCGGCCTGGATGAATCGGTTGCGGGCCCGCCAATAGGCGCCGAGCCGTTCCTCCCACATTCCGCGTTTCGAGTCTTCCAGCAAATCGACCGCGTCGGTCTTTGTCTGGCTGAGGACCGTCAGCAGCAATTGCCATGGGGCCGCCGAGAGAGCGTGGACATTGCTGCGCGCGTCGAACGTGACGAACGGGAAATCGTCGGTGTTGCGCGGTCCCGGCCCGGCGAAGCTCGCGAGCGCTTTCGCGCCGGCGACATACTGGCCCAGAAGATCGATCGGCTGATCGAAGCCGAGAGGTTGAATGACCGGGTGAAGCTTCCGGTCGGAGAACCGTGCGGCGACGAACTCGGGGTCGATCGGGCTCGGGGCGCCTGATCCGATCAGAGCCAGCATCGGCGTGCGCACGCTGTAATGGTTCAGCCAGGCGGACCCTTGTGGGAAGACTGCGAGAAAGCTTCTGACGATCGCGCGCAGTGACGGCGTATCGAGCTGATAGAGCGGCAGCCACTGGCAGAACACGCCCTCGGTCGCCAGTCGCCGCTTGACGGCCGCGAAATGTTCGACCGTGTACAGCGCGCCGCTGCCATCGAGCGCCGGGTGGAACAGGTCCGCCACGATCACGTCGTAGCGTCCGTCATCGGCGATGATGAAGCGCCGGGCATCGGCAACGGAGATCGGCGGCCTTTCCTTCTCGGCCGCGGGGTTGTCGAACCAGGGCAGCAGCGCGACGACCTCGGAGGACAGCTCGACCGCGCGCACGTCGAGGCCCGGCATCTGCGCCGCGCCGAGCACGGTCGCGCCGGTGCCTACACCGAGGAAGAGGGCGCTGCGCGGCGCTGGATGCAAGAGCAGCGGCAGCATGGCCTGGCGGAAATCGGATCGCACCGAACTGGTGCCGCCCATGCGGAAGTGGCCGTTCACCTCGAGATAGCGTGCTCCTGAGGCGTCGTCGACGACGCTCGCGGTCGCCATCGGTCCCTCGCGCACGGCCAGAAGCTTGCCGCCCGGCGGGACCTTGATGAGCAGGGGGGCGGGAAGCCACAACAGCGCGAGTGCAAGTAGAGCGGGCGCCGCCGCCCAGCGCAGCGCAGCGCGTTGGGGCTGCAGCAGCAGAAGATATCCGACGGCAACGAGGACCAATGCTCTCCAAGTGCCGAAAGCGGGAATCAGCAGCTGTGCCGCGGTCAGCGGCGCAACGGCTGCGCCGAGGCTGTTGATGCCGACGGCCCAGCCGACTGATCCCCTGACGTTGCGGACATCCTGCATGAGCTGGCCGAACAAGGCGCCCATCGCCATCGCGGGTAACAGGAACAGCGTCAGCGCGAGTCCGAGCTCGCCGGCGACACCGAGGCTCGCCGCGCTGTCAGCGACGCCGCCAAGCAAGGGCGTCATGAGCGCCGTGCCGAGGCAGACGAGCGCGGTGCTGCTGATCAAGGCGGTTTTGCCGAGCGCAACCCTCGGCCCGACGCGCTGCCAGATCATGCCGCCCATCGCGGTGCCCAGCAGGTAGGCTGCCAGCAGACAGGCGAAGCTATAGACCGTGTCCTGCATCATCTGCGCGGCCAGGCGCACGACCAGCACTTCGAACGCGATGCCGAGCAGGCCGGTGACGAACAGCGTTCCTGTCAGGCGGAGGTCGGCGACAGCAGGCTCGCGATCATCGCCCGCCCGAGGGTCGACTTGCACGGCTCCGCCGAGGCGGAGCGCTGCCAACGCGCAGGCTGCGTTGACGGCTGCCAGGCAAAGCAGCGTCGTCGACAATCCAAGCGCGGGGATCAGCACGAAGGTGGACAGCAGCGTGCCAGCGACGGCGCCGGCCGTGTTCGCGCCGTAGACGCCGGCGCTGACGGGCTGCGGGCCGCGCGCCGCGGACATCATGCGTTCCAGCGCGGTCAGCGTCCCGCCCATCGCAACCGTCGCCGGCAACAGCACCAGCGTCGGCAGCAGGAAGCTCGCGCTCCATAACAAGGCGGGGGAGGGCGCCGTGCCGAGCAGCGGCGCGAGGGCGTGCGCGCACGCGGGAAGCAGCCAGATCGCACACAGCCCCCACAGGCCGATGACCGTTTCGAGAACGGCATACACCCGGTGCGGATTGGCGGCGCGGCGGATCCTGCCATCGAGGAAGAAGGCGCCCACCGCCAGTCCGGCGAAAAATCCTGCGATGGCGCCGAGCACGGCCATCATTTCCGTGCCCAGGGCGAGGGCGAGCTGACGCGTCCAGACGATCTCATAGCCCAGCCCGGCGAGGCCGGATGCAGCAATCAGCAGCCTCAGCGCCCTCAGCCGAGCCGTGCTCCGGCAGGCGACGGGACCGACGCCGAGAGACCCGACGCCTTGCTTCTCCGCGATCAGATCATTGTCGCACGGGCCTGCATGGCCTGCTTCGGTCAAGATTCGGTACCCGCAATTCCTGCGATCGGTCTTCGGATGCAGCGCGCCGTGCGGGCGCAGCTCCGAGCACTGGATCAAGCTCGGCTGCCCCGGCCGCCAAGGTCGGGATCGTTTCCTTGTGTTCGCGTTACGTGACGGTGGTTTGACAGAAGCTGCGGGAGCAGCCGTTCGGCGCAGACGGTTGTATCGCATGAGGCCCGTCAGGGAACGATGACCAGACCCATCATCGGCACCACGGAGAAGCGCCAAAGCGTTGATTTAATTATTTTATCTGAGATATCAGCCATTTAGAAGCGTACCAAAGCCGCCCGTCGGAACCCGGCGCCGCCATTCGTCTTGAGTCCGGACCATTTCAACCGGAGTTCCGCGTACATGGCCCCCCGCCAATTGGAAAGGCTTCCTGCGCCTGTCGCTCGTTACGTGCCCGGTGGCCCTCTACCCGGCCACCTCCGAGTCCGAGAAGATCAGCTTCAATCAGCTGAACCGGACAACTGGCCACCGGATCGAGTACGTCAAGGTCGACGCCGATACGGGCGAAGAGGTCCCCCACGAAGACATCGTCAAGGGCTATGAGCTCGAGAAGGGCCAGTACATCGAGGTCTCGAAGGAGGAGCTCGAGGAGATCGCCCTGGAGTCCACGCGTACGATCGAGATCGACGAGTTCGTGGACAAGGCTCAGCGTCGCCCGCGATCACGGCTTTGCCGGCCGCACTTTCCAGGGCCGATCGGATTCGGGGCGTCTCAGCGTCTGTCACGCGGAGTGGGTGTGCGGCGGAGAAGAACTATATCGACGCTCCGTTTCCGTACTCTGCTGATTTGCCGTTCCCAACAGAGGGGCAGGACCGAACGCCAAAGAAGCCTACGAGCCGGGATCGTCGATCAGGGGCTTTGGCCGGGCAAACAGCTCCAACCGCTCCTTGTGGTCGATGACGATCTCTCGTCCGCGGACGCGAATCCCATGGCTCGTAAGTTGGGCAAGACTGCGTGACAGGTTTTCGCGCGTCGTGCCGATGTGGGAGGCCAGCGTGCCGCGGTCGAATGGGATGACGATATTCGCATGCCCCGGTTCGCGCTGGGCTTCGGCGAGGATCCAGTTGGCGAGACGCTCGATGCTCGACCGGGCCAGGGTGCCCTTCAGTTTCTTGACAGAAGCGCGATAGGCATACGCCAGCTCCTGAGCAACAATCCGTGCGAATGCGATGTCTTCGTCGAAGAGTGCCCTTACATCGCGGGCGGGGATCAGCAGCACCCGCGACTCCGTCAGCGTGCGGGCTGAATTGAGATACGCCTGATCGACCACGACTGCAGCAAGTATGAAGGTCGACACGGGACGAAGCAGTGAGATGCCCCACTCGGCCTCGTCCTGCTCGGTGTAGATTTCCACCAACCCGCCAATCAGCACATGCAGGAAGTCGGCCTGATCTCCCTCGCGAGCCAACCGCACCCCGGCCGGAAATTGCTGCAGCAGAGCCGCGCCGAGCAACCGCTTCAGGTTCTCCTCGCTGAGGTCCGCAAACAGCGGCAGCGTCTTCAACTGGGCGAGTTCGTCGGGGCGCAAGCGAAGCTCCAGGAGTCACTCACCCGCTATCGCGCCGAACCGTGACAAAAGTCAATTGCATACGTGCAGTCTGACAATCCGATCTGAGACATTTGGCAGATTGTGGCCGACCGGACCGTCCGGTTGATGCATCGCAAAACCTTTCCCTGGTGCCCCGAATAACTGCTGTGGCGTCGAAGCCATACGTCGAGGCCACCATGGACGCCGTAGATTTCAGCCCTGAGCACCGAACGCGAGCACTCTGGCTCTCAACAATCTCGTTCACGATCTGCTTTGCGGTGTGGACGATCTTCTCGATCATCGGCATCCGGATCAAGCAAGAGCTGGATCTGAACGAAACCGAGTTCGGTCTCCTGATCGGCACCCCGATCCTGAGCGGCTCGCTGATCCGGCTGATACTGGGCATCTGGACCGATCAGTATGGCGGGCGCCGCGTCTACACCGTCGTGATGCTCGCCGCGGCGGTCGCGACCTATCTCCTGACCTGGGCGCATACCTATCCGCAATTTCTCGTCGCCGCGCTCTTCGTCGGAATCGCCGGTGGTTCGTTCGCGGTCGGCGTCGCCTATGTGTCGCGGTTCTATCCGACGGCCAAGCAGGGCACTGCGCTTGGAATCTTCGGCGCCGGCAATGTGGGCGCCGCCGTCACCAAGTTCGTCGCGCCGTTCGTGCTGGTCGCCTATGGCTGGCAGACCGTGGCCCAGATATGGGCGCTCGCGATCGGCGTCATGGCGATCGTCTTCTGGCTGTTCTCCGAGGAGGACCCGGTGGTCCGCTCGCGAAGGCAGCGCAAGCAGAAGGCCGGCAGCGCTTGGCTCGAGCTCGCGCCGCTTAAGAACATCCAGGTCTGGCGCTTTGCGCTGTATTACTTCTTCGTTTTCGGCGCCTTCGTCGCGCTGTCGCTGTGGCTGCCGCAATACCTGATCAAGGTCTACGGTGTCGGAATCCAGTCGGCCGGCATGATGGCCGCCATGTTCTCGTTTCCGGCCAGCGTGTTTCGCGCCTACGGCGGACACTTGTCCGATCGCTTCGGTGCCCGTCGCGTGATGTACTGGACATTTCTGGTCGGTGTCGCCGCGACCTTCCTGTTGTCCTACCCGCCGACGGACTACGTCGTGACGACCGTCAACGGAAAGGTCGGCTTTCATCTGGAGATGGGGCTCGTCCCGTTCGTCGTCATCGTCTTCGTGCTCGGCTTCTTCATGGCGCTCGGCAAGGCCGCCGTCTACAAGCACATCCCCGTCTACTATCCGAACAATGTCGGAGCCGTCGGCGGCCTGGTCGGCATGATCGGCGGGCTCGGCGGATTCGTGCTCCCGATCGCGTTCGGCGCGCTGGTCGATCTCACCGGTCTGCGAACCAGCTGCTTCATGCTGCTCTTCCTGCTCGTCGGGGGCGCGCTGGTCTGGATGCATCTCTCGATCCGGCAGATGGAGCGCGGCGTTGCCGGCGAGGCGCTGAAGAGGCTGCCGGAGCTGCCGGAAATGGAGGAGATCCACCGGCCCGAGCACATCGGAGCCCTGTCCGGCGCGGTTCTCACCGACTGGCGGCCTGAGGACGACACGTTCTGGAGGGAGCAGGGCCGAGCCATCGCGCGACGCAATCTCTGGATCTCCATTCCGGCGCTGCTGTTATCCTTCGCGGTCTGGCAGGTCTGGTCTGTCGTGGTTGCGAAGCTGCCTTCGGTCGGCTTCAAGTTCACGACCGATGAGCTGTTCTGGCTGGCTTCGCTGCCTGGGATCTCCGGTGCAGTTCTGCGCATCTTCTACTCCTTCATGGTGCCGATCTTCGGCGGCCGGCTGTGGACCACGCTGGCCACGTGGTCGCTGCTGATACCCGCGATCGGAATCGGCTATGCGGTGCAGAATCCCGCAACGCCCTATCCGGTGTTCCTGATATTGGCTCTGCTGTGCGGCTTTGGCGGCGGCAATTTCGCCTCGTCGATGGCCAACATCTCCTTCTTCTTCCCCCGCGCCGAGAAGGGCAACGCGCTCGCGCTCAATGCCGGCCTCGGCAATCTCGGCGTCAGCGTGGTCCAGTTCGTGGTGCCGATCGTCATCACGGTCGGCGTGTTCGGCTGGTTCGGCGGAGATCCGGCGATGGCGACGAGCGGGTCGCAGCCGATGCCGATCTGGCTTCAGAACGCCGGCTTCGTCTGGGTGCCGTTCATCGTCGCCAGTGCTTTCGCCGCCTGGTTCGGGATGAACGACATCGCCTCCGCGAAAGCGTCCTTCGCTGATCAGGCCGTCATCTTCCAGCGGCGGCACAACTGGATCATGTGCTGGCTCTACACCGGCACGTTCGGCTCGTTCATCGGCTATTCCGCGGGCTTCCCGCTGCTGGCGAAGACCCAGTTCCCGGCCGTCGACGCGTTGCAGTTCGCATTCCTCGGGCCGCTGGTGGGTGCCTTGTCGCGGTCCGCGACGGGCTGGATGGCCGACAAATGGGGCGGCGGGCGCGTGACCGTCGGGGTGTTCCTGCTGATGATGGCCGGCGTGCTCGGGGTGCTCTACTTCCTCGGCATCAAGGATCAGCCCGGTGCATTCTGGGGCTTCTTCGCGATGTTCCTGCTGCTGTTCTTCGCGACCGGCGTCGGCAATGCATCGACCTTCCAGATGATCCCCAACATCATGCGCCAGGAAATGACCCGGCTCATGCCGACCGCGGACGCGGAGACTCGGCTGCGCCAGGCCGAGAAGGAATCCGCCGCCATCACCGGCTTCACCTCCGCGATTGCCGCCTTCGGCGCATTCTTCATTCCCAAATCCTACGGCACCTCGATCGACCTCACCGGCGGCGTGCAGGCCGCCCTATGGGGCTTCTTCGGCTTCTACGTCACCTGCGTGCTGATCACCTGGGCCGTCTACACCCGCAAGGGCGGCGTCCTGCACGACGTCGAACGGCGCCGGGCGATCGCGGCCGCTGCCCAACCCGCTGAATGAGGACGTAAACGATGAGCCATTTTCTCGATAGGCTGACCTTCTTCACCCGGGCCAAGGAGGAGTTCGCAGGCGGACACGGCGTGACGACGACCGAGGACCGTTCCTGGGAGGAGGGCTATCGCAAGCGCTGGCAGCACGACAAGATCGTGCGCTCGACGCATGGTGTGAACTGCACCGGCTCCTGCTCGTGGAAGGTCTACGTCAAGGGCGGCATCGTCACCTGGGAGACCCAGCAGACCGACTACCCCCGGACGCGCCCTGATCTTCCCAATCATGAGCCGCGCGGCTGCGCCCGCGGCGCGAGCTACAGCTGGTACCTCTATTCCGGAAACCGGGTGAAATATCCGCTGGTGCGCTCGCGGCTGCTCAGGCTGTGGCGCGAGGCGCGAGCGCGGATGACGCCGGTCGCAGCCTGGAGGTCGATCGTCGAGAATCCGGGCAAGCGCTCGGACTATGTGCAGAAGCGCGGACTGGGCGGCTTCGTGCGGGCGAGTTGGGCCGAGGTCAATGAGCTGATCGCGGCAGCCAATGCCTATACGGTCAGAGCCCATGGTCCGGACCGCGTGTTCGGATTCTCGCCGATCCCGGCGATGTCCATGGTGAGCTACGCGGCCGGCGCGCGCTATCTGTCGCTGCTCGGCGGCGTCTGCATGTCGTTCTACGATTGGTATTGCGACCTGCCGCCGGCCTCGCCACAGACCTGGGGCGAGCAGACCGACGTACCTGAAAGCGCGGACTGGTACAATTCAGGCTTCCTGATGCTGTGGGGCTCCAACGTGCCACAGACGCGTACGCCGGATGCGCATTTCTATACTGAGGTTCGTTACAAGGGGGCCAAGAGCGTCGTTGTCTGCCCGGATTATTCCGAGGCCGCGAAATTCGCCGATCTCTGGTTGTCGCCGAAGCAGGGCACCGACGCGGCGCTCGCGATGGCGATGGGTCACGTGATCCTCAAGGAGTTTCACATCGACCGGCAGACGCCATACTTCAACGACTATGTGCGCCAGTATACGGATATGCCATTTCTGGTACGGCTGGTGAGATCCGAGGGACGGCTCGTTCCTGAGCGGTTCGTGCGCGCCTCGGATTTCGCCACATCGCTCGACGAGGCCAACAATCCCGAATGGAAGACCGTCGCCTATGATGAGATCAGCGGGGCCATTGTCGTGCCCAAGGGATCGGTCGGCTTCCGCTGGGGCGAAAAAGGCAAGTGGAGCCTGGAAGAGAAGAGCTCGGCGAACAACGACACCCGGCTGCGGCTGTCTCTGGCCGGCATCGAGGACGACATCGCGCCGGTGGGATTCCCCTATTTCGGCAACCGTCAGCACGATCACTTCAGCGGCACCAATCATCCGGATGTGCTGACCCGCAACGTGCCGGTGAAGCGACTTCGTCTTGCCGATGGCGAGGCGGTCGTGGCCACTGTGTTCGATTTGTTCGCCGCCAATTATGGCGTCGATCGCGGCTTCGGCGGCGACCATCTCGGCAGGAGCTACGACGATCTGGAGCCGTACACTCCGGCGTGGGCCGAGGCGATCTGTGGCGTGCCGCGGGGCCAGATCATCGCGGTTGCGCGCGAGTTTGCCTCGAATGCGTCTAAGACCCGGGGGCGCTCGATGGTCATCGTCGGGGCCGGTCTGAACCACTGGTACCACATGGACATGAACTATCGCGGCATCATCAATATGCTGGTGATGTGCGGCTGTGTCGGCCAGTCCGGCGGTGGCTGGTCGCATTATGTGGGTCAGGAAAAGCTGCGGCCGCAGTCGGGCTGGACGCCGCTCGCCTTTGCGCTCGATTGGGGGCGCCCGCCGAGGCAGATGAATTCGACTTCGGCGTTTTACGCTCACACCGACCAATGGCGCTACGAGACGGTCAATGTCAGCGAGATTCTCTCACCGACCGCACCGGCCGGTTCTTGGGACGGAGCGCTGATCGACTACAATGTCCGCGCGGAGCGCATGGGATGGCTGCCGTCCGCGCCGCAACTGCAGGCCAATCCGATCGAGGTATCGAAGCGCTCCGCCGCCGCCGGCCTGGAGCCGAAGGACTACGTCGCGAAGGCCTTGAAGTCGGGCGAGCTGAAGCTCTCCTGCGAGGATCCCGATCATCCGAAGAACTGGCCCCGCAACCTGTTCGTCTGGCGCTCCAACCTGCTCGGCGCCTCAGGCAAGGGCCACGAATATTTCCTCAAGCATCTGCTCGGCACCAAGCATGGCGTGATCGGCAAGGATCTTGGCGACCAGGGCCACAATAGACCGGTCGAGGTCACTTGGCACGAAGAGGCCCCGGAAGGAAAGCTCGATCTGCTGGTCACGCTCGACTTCCGGATGTCGACCACATGCATGTATTCGGACGTCGTGCTGCCGACGGCCACTTGGTACGAGAAGAACGACCTCAATACGTCCGACATGCATCCCTTCATCCATCCGCTCTCGGCGGCGATCGATCCGGTGTGGGAATCGCGCAGCGATTGGGACATCTACAAGGGGATCGCGGAGGCCTTCTCCAGGGTCGCGCCCGAAGTGCTCGGGGTCGAGAAGGACGTCGTGCTGACCCCGATCATGCATGACAGTCCGGGCGAAATCGCGCAGGCGTTCGACGTCAAGGACTGGAAGCAGGGCGAGATCGATCCGATCCCCGGCAAGACCATGCCGGCGGTCACCGTGGTCGAACGTGACTATCCGAATCTCTACAAGCGCTTCACCTCGCTTGGACCGTTGATGAACAAGCTCGGCAATGGCGGCAAGGGGATGGCCTGGAACACCGACCATGAGGTCGAGCTCCTGAAGCGTCTCAACGGCGTCGTCGCTGACGACGGGCCGACCCAGGGGCTGGCTCGCATCGACAGTGCGGTCGACGCTTGCGAGGTGATCCTCAGCCTGGCGCCGGAAACCAATGGCGAGGTCGCAGTCAAGGCGTGGTCGTCCCTGGAGCAATTCACCGGCCGCGACCATGCTCATCTCGCCATTCCGAAGGAGGATGAGAAGATCCGGTTCCGCGACGTCGTCGCGCAGCCGCGCAAGATCATCTCGTCGCCGATCTGGTCGGGGCTCGAGTCGGAGAAGGTCTGCTACAACGCCGGCTACACCAATGTCCACGAGCTGATCCCGTGGCGGACGCTGACCGGCAGGCAGCAGCTCTATCAGGATCACCTATGGATGAGGGCCTTCGGCGAGGGCTTCTGCGTCTATCGGCCGCCGATCGATACCAAGACCGTCAAGCCGGTGATCGATCGCAAGCCGAATGGCAATGCGTCCGTCATCCTGAACTTCATTACGCCCCATCAGAAGTGGGGCATCCACTCCACCTATACCGACAATCTCCTGATGCTGACCCTGTCGCGCGGCGGTCCCATCGTGTGGATCAGCGAGATCGACGCAAAGGCTGCCGGTATCGCCGACAATGACTGGATCGAGGCCTACAACACCAATGGCGCGCTGGTTGCGCGCGCCGTGGTCTCGCAGCGGGTCAAGCAGGGCATGTGCATGATGTATCATGCTCAGGAAAAGATCGTGAACGTGCCGGGCTCCGAGCAGACGGGGCTGCGCGGCGGCATCCACAATTCGGTCACGCGTGTCGTTCCGAAGCCGACGCACATGATCGGGGGCTACGCTCAGCAGGCCTATGGCTTCAACTACTACGGCACGGTCGGCGCCAACCGCGACGAGTTCGTCATCGTCCGGAAGATGTCGAAGATTGATTGGCTGGACCAGCCGACTGCTGACCGGTCGGCCACGACTCCCTCGGAGGCTGCAGAATGAAGATCCGTGCTCAGATCGCAATGGTGCTCAATCTCGACAAGTGCATCGGCTGCCACACGTGCAGCGTGACCTGCAAGAACGTCTGGACCAGCCGCGAGGGGATGGAATACGCGTGGTTCAACAACGTCGAGACCAAACCAGGCGTTGGCTATCCCAAGGATTGGGAGAACCAGTCCCGCTGGAAGGGAGGCTGGTCGCGCAATCGCGACGGGTCGATCCAGCCGCGGATAGGCGGCAAGTGGCGGGTTCTGGCGAATATCTTCGCCAATCCCGACCTCCCCGAGATCGATGACTACTACGAGCCGTTCACCTTCGACTATCAGCACCTGCAAAGTGCGCCCGAGGCATCTGCGATGCCGACGGCACGGCCGCGCTCGCTGGTGTCTGGAGAGCGGATGGAAAAGATCGAGTGGGGACCGAACTGGGAAGAGATTCTGGGCGGCGAATTCGCCAAGCGCTCTCAGGACGTCAATTTCGACGGCGTGCAGAAGGAGATCTACGGCCAGTTCGAGAACACCTTCATGATGTATCTGCCGCGGCTGTGCGAGCATTGCCTCAATCCGGCATGCGTCGCATCCTGCCCGTCCGGCGCGATCTACAAGCGCGAGGAGGACGGCATCGTCCTCATCGATCAGGACAAGTGCCGCGGCTGGAGAATGTGCGTCTCCGGCTGTCCATACAAGAAGATCTATTATAACTGGTCCTCGGGAAAATCGGAGAAGTGCATCTTCTGCTATCCTCGGATCGAGGCGGGGCAGCCGACCGTGTGCTCCGAGACCTGCGTCGGGCGCATTCGCTATCTCGGTGTCGTGCTGTATGACGCGGACCGCATCGCAGAGGCCGCGGCCAAGCCCGACGAGAGCGATCTCTACCAGGCCCAGCTCGACATCTTTCTCGATCCGAGCGATCCGAACGTGCTTGCGGAAGCCGAGCGCCAGGGCATCCCTCATGCATGGCTGGAGGCGGCGATACGGTCGCCGATCTGGAAGATGGCGATGGAATGGAAGGTCGCCTTCCCCTTGCACCCGGAGTATCGGACCCTGCCGATGGTCTGGTATGTGCCGCCGCTGTCGCCGATCACGTCGGCGGCCTCGTCTGGCAAAATCGGGCACGATGGCGAGATGCCCGACGTCAAATCCTTGCGCATTCCGATGCGGTACCTCGCCAATCTGCTGACTGCGGGCGACGAGAAGCCGGTGACGCTGGCGCTCGAGCGAATGCTGGCCATGCGTGCCTATATGCGGGCCAAGACCATCGATGGCGTGGTCGACGAGGCGATCGCGAGGCGCGTCGGCCTGAGCGGCCCGCAGATCGACGACATGTACCACATCATGGCGATCGCCAACTACGAGGACCGCTTCGTGATCCCGACCGCGCACCGCGAGCTCGGTGCCGACGCGTTTGATATCCGCGGCTCCTGCGGCTTCTCGTTCGGCAACGGCTGCTCCGGGGGCGAAAGCGAAGTCAACCTGTTCGGATCGCCGCGTAAGGCCAAGAACCCGATGGAGGTCGCCTGATGAAGACGTTCAAGGTGCTGTCGGCATTGCTGAACTATCCGAGCGGGGAAATGATCACGGCTGTCCCGGAGCTCGCGCGGGTGCTCGACCAGGAAGGCCTCGTCCAGCCTGGCATTCGCCGGGAGCTCGATGTGCTGCTGCAGGAGATCGCCACGGGCGACGTCTACGACCTGCAGGAGCGCTACGGCCTGCTGTTCGATCGCAGCAAGACCCTGGCGCTGCATCTGTTCGAGCACGTCCATGGCGAAGGCCGCGACCGCGGCCAGGCCATGGTCGACCTGCGGGCCATGTATGACCGTGCGAACCTCGTCATCGCCGGCAACGAGCTGCCGGATTATCTGCCGCTGTTCCTCGAATTTCTCGCCACCCGGGAGCTTGCGGACGCGCGCGAGTTGCTCGGCCAGACCAGTCACATCATCGCCGCGCTCGCGGAACGATTGGGGCGTCGGCAGTCGAGCTATAGGGCGGTGTTCGATGCGCTGCTCCAGATCGCCGCGGAGCAGCCCCGCGTGGAGATCGTCGATGAGCTGCTGAAGGCGGCGGACGTGGATCCGATGGACCTGCACGCGCTCGACGCGGCCTGGGAGGATGAAGAGGTCAGGTTCGGCCCGGGAGGGGGCGACCAGGCAGCCTGTGGGCACGACAATCTGATCGCAAAACTGCGCCACGCCAAACGTGCGGTCAACGCGCCGCCGTCACAGTTGCAATGAGGGGATTGGCCATGCAAACGCTCAATGCCATCGTCTTCGGCTGGTATCCCTATCTCTGTCTGACAGTCTTTCTGGTCGGCAGTCTGATTCGATTCGACCGCGAGCAATACACGTGGCGCTCAGGCTCAAGTCAGCTGCTTCGGCGGCGCCAATTGATCTGGGGCTCGAACCTTTTCCATGTTGGGATCCTCTTCATTTTTGCGGGTCATTTCGTCGGGCTGCTGACGCCGATCTGGGTGTTTGACATGCTCGGCGTGTCCCACGGCTTCAAGCAGATGCTCGCGATCGTCGCCGGTGGCGGCGCCGGACTGATGTGCCTGGTCGGTATTTCGCTCCTCGCGCATCGCAGGCTTTTCGATCCCAGGATTCGCGCGACGTCGTCTTTTGCTGACACGGGTATCCTTCTGGTGCTGTTCGTCCAGCTGCTGCTTGGCTTGGCGACCATCCCCGTGTCGCTCGGTCATCTCGATGGTCATGAGATGGTCAAGTTCATGGCCTGGGCGCAGGGCATTCTCACGTTGCAGCCCGGAATCGCCGCCAACATTGTCGACGTCCATCCGATCTTCAAGGCGCATCTGGTCCTGGGAATGACCATCTTCCTGCTCTTCCCCTTCACCCGCCTGGTCCACATCTGGAGTGCGCCGGTGTGGTATCTCGGCCGCCGCGGCTATCAGGTGGTGCGCAGCCGCGACGGACGCCGTCATCTTGTGCAACCAATTCAGCCTGCGGAGTAGCCGATGGACTGTTCATTGGGCGCGGCGCTTCCAAAGCCGAAGCTGGTCAGTGTGAACGGGGTCGTGATCGAACGCGACGTCATTGCCCGGGAAGTTCAGAACCATCCGTCGGACAAGCCGATCCTCGCCTGGCAAGCGGCGGCGCGCGCGCTTGCGGTACGCGAATTGCTGCGACAGGAGGTCAGGCGGCTCGGCATAACGGCCGCTCCTCTGCGCGATGCCGAAGGTCGCCGCGAAACCGAGGAAGAGGCGGCGATGCGGGCGCTGATCGCGCGTGAGGTTCTGATACACGAGCCGGACGAATCGACGTGCCGTCGCTTCTACGATCAGAACAGGCAGCGGTTCCTGGTCGGAGAACTCTACGAAGCGTCTCACATCCTGCTGATCGCGCCGAGCAGCGATTCGCTGGCTCGGTCGGCTGCGCGAGACGAGGGGCGGACGATCGTGGAGGCCGTGCAGAGAAGCCCGGAGCTGTTCGAGACCATCGCGCGCGATCGCTCCGATTGCAGGGTCTCGGCGGAGAATGGTGGCAGGCTCGGGCAGCTGTCGCGTGGGCAGACGACCGCAGAGTTCGACGCCGCGCTGGCCCGGATGTCGGTTGGAGAGGTCGGTCTGATTGAGACACGCTTTGGTATCCATGTCGTGCGCCTCGACCGACGGGCCCTTGGACAAGTCCTGCCGTTCGACATGGCAAGGGCGCGCATTTCGCAATATCTCACCGAGCGTGTGCGGCATCAGGCGCTCGCGCAATATGTAGCCAATCTGGCAGGCCGCGCCGAGATCGTTGGCGTGACGTTGCCGGCGCCGCAATCGGTACTGCCGCAGTAGGGGGGCGATCATGCTGCTCGGGGATCTCATTCACGATCTCAGTGACGACGCGAAGTCGAGTGCGGTGTTGCAGGGGTGCGGCGACCTCACGCTCCTGGTGCGCATCAGCTCTGTCGCGGATCGCCTCGGCGAGGAAGTCGGTGAGTATGCGTCGGCTGCTGTCCGGCGCTTTGCAAATCTCGCAGAGAACGAGGATTGGCTCGGGTTGATGAGCGCTATCGACCGCGCCGCCGACCCCGCGATCGTCTGTCTGACCTCCATGATCAAGTGGTCGCTGCAGAGGGATGAAATCGATCACTCCTAGAACGGATCCACCGCAGGCTATCCGTGCTGGAGGGGCGGGCTAAAAATGTCGAAGCGTCAAATTGATGTTGGGATTCGCATGCACGATGAGACGGTAGAGAAAGTCGGCGTTGCGGCCGCGCCGCTCGTGGCGCTCGTATACGACGACGGGAAATATCCCTACGAGACGTTCGATCACCTCGTGGATCGCTCGCGTCGAGCGCGATTGAAGGTCGCCGGCGCACTGCAGCGAAGGCTGTTCCTCGACGAAAATCGCAGGTGCGACGTCCTGCTTGAGGAGCTCGACACGGCAAATCAAACCCCGATCTTCGAGGATCGTGGATCGGGAGCGACAGGTTGCCGGCTGGATGAATCGGCGCTGGCAGAGGTGACAGTTCGAGTCCTCGCCAGCCTGGATGCGCGTCCAAACATCCTGGTGTTGAACAAATTTGGCAAGGCAGAGTGCGGGGGAGGCGGAACGCTTGATCTGATTGCCCGCGCGTTGGACCTTGCGATACCGACGATTGTCGGCGTGCCGCGCAGCAATATCGATGCCTGGAGAGGTTTCGCCGGAGATATGGGGGTTGAGCTCGAAGCCCGCGGAGACGTGGAGCGGTGGCTGGAAAGTGTTCGGCAGGATCGAACTATAGACTCAGCCAGCCAGCTGCGCTGATTGCGATTGCGAGCAATCGAGGGGGCGGGGGACACAGAACTGCCAAGCCAGACCCCCGAAGATGTCTGCCGGCTGACATGGATGTTCCTCGACGGGACAGGGAGTCCGTGGGTCGAGCTGGAGTGGTCATCACGACGCTGATGACGCAGAATGTTGCGCTCCGACAAAGAATGGCCGGTCGGGCCAGTTTAGCATCTTTCCGATCGCCGGGGATCGTATGGCGCAAGCTCAACGTTCGCGTCCCCTTGGCTGCGTTCCTCCGGGCGACGGCAACTGCCGAATGGCGCATCGTCGTCGCGAGTGCTGCGTCCGCGATCAAGAACTGGAGCCGCTCATGATTGGGGCGAAAATCTCGCGCTGGACGATGAGCTATTTCGCGGCAGCGCTGGGGTGGCTGCTCGTTGCCTTGGCAATGCTGGTCGGCGGACTCGGTTACCCCGCCGCAGAGCTCGGCGCTCCCGATACGCTTGTCGTTGTGCATGCGGTCTGTATCGGTTGGCTCAGTCTCTCGGTATGCGGCGCCTTGTTCCAGTTCGTTCCCGTTCTCGTCGCAAGGCCGCTCCCCTTCGACAAATGGGCCTTGCCGGCCTTGTTCCTCATCAACGTCGGTCTGGTCTGCTTGATATTGGGTTTCCTCTCACTGGCCGGACGAATTGCTCCAGCCGTTTGGCTTCTGCCGGCCGGCAGCGTGGTGCTCGGCGCGGGTCTGGCGATGGTCGCGCTCGATCTGGGCCTGACTCTCGTCAGCCAGCCGAAGGGATCTGCTCTCTTTGTCATCGTCGGACTTGGCGCGTTATGCGCAACTGTCGCGCTCGGCGCCGCGTTCGCGTTTGCTCTCGCCGGATCGGCGGGCGCCTTCGGCGACGCGCTCCTGGCCGCGGCGATTCCGATCCATGCGATTGCCGGGCTGGGAGGCTGGCTGACCCTGACCGCCATGGGGGTGAGCTATCGCCTGCTGGCCATGTTCATGCTCTCGGCGGACCTCGGCGAGCGACAGAGCACATCCGCGCTGAAATTCGGTGCGCTCGCGCTATCGGTAGCAGTCGTGGGCGGATTGTTCGCAATTGGCCTCGGGGCCGAGCTCGGAGCCGTGCTCATCCTCGCCGCCGTTCTTGGGGTGATCTCGCTTGCGCTCTATGGATGGGACATCGCGACGATCTATCGCTCCCGCAAACGGCGCCAGCTCGAGCTGAACATGCGGATGGCAACCGTGTCTTTCGCCAATCTGGCGGCGACGGTGACGCTCGGCACCGTCATCATCGTCACCGGAAAGGTCGGCGTTCATGTCGGCGCGTTCGCGTTCTTGGCCGTGTTCGGCTGGCTGTCTGGTCTCATATTCGCGAAGCTCTACAAGATTGTCGCCTTTCTGACCTGGCTCGAAACCTACGGTCCCGTGATGGGGCGCGCCCCGACGCCACGGGTTCAGGACCTGGCGGTGGAACGTCGGTCCGAGAAGTGGTTCATCATCTATTTTCTAGGCGTATGGGCGGCGACCATCATGTTGATGATGGGCGAGGGCCAGGCGTTTCGCGGCGCCGCGGCGGTCATGGCCGTGGGCAGTCTTGGAATCATACACGAGCTTGTGCGAGTCCGACGTCTTTCCGATGTTGCGGGCTCCCGGAGGCTTCCGGCCGGAGCCATCGCGCCAAGCCTGTTGTTCGCCAGAAACTAGGAGGAGAGCCATGACCGCGTACATTGACGTCGACGTCCGACCGATTCTCAGGGCCGGAGGCGAACCGTTCTCCATCATCATGGACGCGGTCGACCGGCTGGCGCCAGGCCAGGGTGTCCGGCTGATCGCGAGCTTCAGGCCGGTTCCGCTGCTCTCCGTCATGGCAGGAAAGGGCTTCGCCCACACCGATCGACCGCTCGACGGTGGCGACTGGGAAGTGCTGTTTTCGCCGCTGGCTGCCGAGGACGCCGGTCAGGAAGACGCTGGTGCCGGCCTCGCATTCGAGCAATGGCCAGATCCCGTAGTCACCCTCGACAACCGAGAGCTCGACCCACCCGAGCCGATGGTGCGCATCCTCGCGGCCGCGGAGGAGCTGGGCCCTGGAGAGACCTTGTCGGCACTTCTGGGCCGCGAGCCGGTCTTCCTGTTCCCTGAACTTGAGAAGCGTGGCTTTCGCTGGCTCGGCGGGTTTACGCCGGATGGATCGACCTACGAACTGTCGGTGAGGGCTCCGCTATGAGCCGCGACGTCATCGACCGCATCCGCGACGCAATGCGCGTGGTCATCGATCCGGAGCTGGGGGAAAACGTGGTCGATCTCGGCTTCATCTATGAGATTACGGCGACGGATGGTGTCGTGCATGTCACGATGACGGCCACAACGCCCGGGTGCCCCGCAACAGGTTTTCTCAAGGAAGGGGTCGCAAGCAGCATTGCGGAGATTGCGGACGTCGAAGCCGTGGACGTGACGATGACATTCGATCCGCCTTGGACCCCATCCAGAATTGATCCGGCCGTTCGTGCTGCGCTGGGTTTCGACAACGTCAATTGACCGAACGAAAGCGAAAAGCTGGCAGCGGCTCGGCCGGAGAGGCGGCGTCGTTACGCCCGCTCGTCGAAGAACACGTCAACCGTCGTGGACGCCTTCGGCCCATCGCCCGAGTGCGTCTGTCGTGTTCTGTCTTCAAATCCTATCGTCTGTCTTGCTTCGCCATCTCAACAAGATTGCCTGCTTCGGTCGTCCGGTCCGGAAGCCACTCCCGCGCGTTGGCGTGGAGCCCGGGGACGCCGAGCAGGTTGATCGCGCGACAGGCGATCTGCTCGATGACGTCATCGAGCGACTGGGGCTTCAGGTAGAACGCCGGCATTGGCGGCGCGATGATCGCGCCGATCTCGGTGGCCTGCGTCATCGCTCGGAGATGACCGAGATGCAGCGGGCTCTCCCGCACCAGGAGTATCAGCCGGCGGCGCTCCTTGAGTTGAACGTCGGCGGCGCGGACCAGCAGGTTGTCGAACTGGCCCCAGGCGATCGCCGAGAGGGTGCGGATCGAGCAGGGCGCCACGATCATGCCGGCTGCAGAAAACGAGCCGCTGGCGATGCTCGCGCCGATGTCGGCGACATCATGAGCATGCGCCGCCAGATCGCGCAGCCGCGCCAGGCCGCCCTGGCCGAGCTCCTCGTGCAAGGTGCGCACGGCAGCGTCAGACACCACGAGATGGACCGCGCATTGCGGCTGCTCCGCGAGCCGTTCGACGATGCGCGCACCGATCGCGGCGCCCGAGGCGCCGCTGATGCCGACGATGACGTGATGCCGCCCGTTCATGCCGAGGCCGTTCGGTCGGCTATGGCATCGCCGAGGCCGAGGCTCGGCCACATCGCGTCGATGCGCGCGGCTACAGCGGGGTCCATCGCCAGCACCTCGCCCCAGGCGCGTTCGGTCTCGACCCCGAGCTTGGTTGTGGCGTCGATGCCGAGCTTCCCGCCGAGGCCGGATTTTGGCGAGGCGAAGTCGAGGTAGTCGATCGGCGTGTTGGCAAGCGGCAGCAGGTCGCGCGAGGAGTCGCAGCGCGTTGCGACGGCCCACATCACCGCGCGCCAGTCGCGGACGTCGATGTCGTGGTCGACCACGATGAGGAGCTTGGTGTAGCTGAACTGCGGCAGCATCGACCACAGGCCGAGCATGATGCGGCGGGCCTGGCCCGGATAGCGCTTCTCGATCGCTACTACGGCGATCCTGTAGGAGCAGGCCTCCGGCGGCAGATAGCAGTCGACGACCTCCGGGAATTGTCGTCGGATCAAGGGGACGAACAGCGTGTTCAGCGCCTCGCCAATTCGAGACGGCTCGTCCGGCGCGCGTCCCGTGAACGTCGACAGATAGAGCGGGCTGCGACGCGTGGTGATCGCGGTGACCTGAAGCACCGGAAAGCTCTCGACGGCATTGTAGTAGCCGGTGTGATCGCCATAGGGCCCCTCCGGCGCGGTCTCCGTGGCCGACACGATGCCCTCGATCACGATCTCGGCGGCCGCCGGCACCGTCAGGGGCACGGTGAGGCATTCGACCAGCTCGGGACGGTCGCCGCGCAGGATGCCGGCGAAGCGCAGCTCGGAGATGGTCTCGGGCAATGGCAACACGGCGCTGAGGATGGTGGCGGGATCGGCCCCGATCACGATCGCAATCGGCATGTCGCGCCCCTGCGCCTGCCACTGCTGGTGGTGGCGGGCGCCGCCGCGATGGGCGAGCCAGCGCATGATGGCGCGATCGCGGCCGAGCACCTGCATGCGGTAGACGCCGACATTTTCCTGCTCGCCGGCGGACGCGTCCGGCGGCACGGTGATGACGAGCGGCCACGTCAACAGCGGCGCCGGCTCGCCCGGCCAGCAGATCTGGGCCGGCAAGGTGGTCAGGTCGATGTCATCGCCCATCGTGACACATTCATGCACCGGCGCGGCTGATCGCAGCCTCGGCCGGGTCGACAGCGCTGCGCGTGCCAGCGGCAGCTTCTGCAGCGCTTCCCTGATGTCGCGCGGCGGCTGCGGGGCGCGCAACTCCGCCATCATCTCGCCGAGCTCCGCCAATCGTTCCGGCTGCACGCCCATGCCCCAGGCCACCCGCTCCACGGTGCCGAACAGATTGGTGACGAGCGGCATTGCCGAGAGCGATCCGCATGCCTTGATCGGTCGTTCGAACAGCAGCACGGGCCCTTCGGCGGAGATGACGCGGCGATGGATCTCGGTGATCTCGTGGACGACCGAGACGCTGTCGCGAATGCGTCGCAGCTGTCCCCGCTCGTCGAGAAAGCGCAGGAAATCCGACAGCTCGCGGAAGCGAGGGACATCACGTCGCAACGATAGGCTCCGTTCAAAAAACGCCTCGTAGCTGGAACAATCAGTGTGATCTTTGTTCCGGGTCAAATACTTCCCCCGCCGATCCGGCCAGAGCTTGTGCCATGAGCTCTCTTCAGGACGCGTCTTCGACCTCACTGCCCCTGTTGCCGCCACTGCTCAGGCAGATGCTGCGTCCGTTGCCATTGCTGCCCCTGCAGATCGCGCTCGGCGCTTTCCTGCGTGGGCTTTTGCGCCGGCATCCGCATCTTCTCGACCGGCTCGGGTCGCATCGCGGAAAGCGCTTTGGCATCAAGCCGACCGATCTGCCGTTCGCTTTCGTGATTCAGGCGGGCCCACAGCAGCCGCAACTCGCGGCGGTGCGCGAGTTGCCCACCGGCCTCGATGCGTCCATCTCCGCGTCGATCGTGAGCCTGTTGGCGCTGGTCGAGGGCCGGCTCGACGGCGATGCGCTGATGTTTTCGCGTCAGCTCGTCATCGAAGGCGATATCGAGGCGGTGCTCGCGCTCCGCAATGCGATCGACGATGCCGGTCTGGATCTGGTCGGCGAGATCGCAGCGCTTTCGGGGCCGTTCGGCGTGCCCGCGCAACGCCTGCTCGCGGCCGCGCGTGACTCGCTGCTGAGATCAACGACGAACGAAAGCGGGATGCGACCATGGAGCTGATCTGTCCGGCAGGGACGCCGGCGGCGCTGAAGAGCGCGGTCGAAGCCGGTGCCGATGCCGTCTATTGCGGCTTCGCCGACGAGACCAATGCCCGCAACTTTCCCGGGCTGAATTTCAGCCGCGAGCAGATGCGCGAAGGAGTAACGTTCGCGCATCGGCGCGGCGCCAAGGTGCTGGTTGCGATCAACACCTTCCCGCGCGCCGGCGCCGTCGAGCTGTGGCGTCGCGCGGTCGACGATGCCGTCGAGGCCGGAGCCGACGCGCTGATCCTTGCCGATGTCGGGCTGATGCACTATGCCGCGCGGCGCCATCCCGAACAGCGACTGCATGTCTCGGTGCAGGCGGCGGCGGCGAATGTCGACGCGATTGCGTTCTATGTCGAGAATTTCGGCGCCCGCCGCGTGGTGCTGCCGCGCGTGCTGAGCGTGCCCGAGATCGCCGAGATCACCCGTGAGACGGCATGCGAGACCGAAGTGTTCGTGTTTGGCGGACTATGCGTTATGGCCGAGGGGCGTTGCTCGCTGTCCTCCTACGCCACCGGCAAGTCGCCGAACATGCAGGGGGTATGCTCGCCGGCCAGTCATGTCGTCTATCAGGAGACGATATTGGGCACGACCTCGCGGCTTGGCGCTTTCACAATCAACCGCTTCGGACGCAACGAACCTGCCGGCTATCCAACGCTGTGCAAGGGGCGTTTCTCGACCGCACAGGGCTCTGGCTACATCTTTGAGGATCCGGTCAGCCTCGATGCCACGACCCTGCTCGCAGGCTTGCGCGAAGCCGGCGTCACCGCGCTCAAGATCGAGGGCCGCCAGCGCGGCCGCGCCTATGTCGACGGGGTCGTGCGGCATTTCCGCAGCGTGCTGGCAGCGCTCGATGCCGGCCGGTCCGCCGACGCGTCCGACCTCACGGCGTTCACCGAAGGGCAGGCCACCACGCAGGGCGCCTACCGCAAGACCTGGCGCTAGGACGACATGACAATGGCGGAACAAAGCGCAGGCCGAATGCAGCTTACTCTGGGGCCCGTGCTCTACAATTGGCAGCCCGAGCGCTGGCGTGATTTTTACTTTCGCATGGCCGACGAGGCCCCGCTCGACCGCGTCGTGGTCGGCGAGGTCGTCTGCTCTAAGCGCGCACCGTTCTTCGAACCCCATTTGCCTGAAGTCATCGAGCGGCTTATGGCTGCCGGCAAGCAGGTGCTGCTGGGTTCGCTGGTCCTGGTGTCGTTGCGACGCGAGCGCCGGCAGACGGCAAGCCTCGCCGAGTTTGGCCACGGTCTGGTGGAGGTCAACGACCTCACCTGCCTCAAATCGATCGCCGGTAGGCCGCATGCGATCGGGCCATTCGTCAACATCTACAACGAGGCCAGCGCCGCGTTTCATGCCGCCCAGGGCGCTACCCGGATCTGCCTCCCGCCGGAGCTGCCACTGTCCTCGGTTGCCGCGATCGCCGGCGCCGTGCCGCAGGTGGAGATCGAAGTGTTCGCCTTCGGCCGTGTGCCGCTCGCGATCTCCGCGCGCTGCTATCACGCCCGCCTGCACAAGCTCGCCAAGGACAATTGCCGCTTCGTGTGCGAGCAGGATCCGGACGGCCTCGTCGTGACGACGCTGGACAATGAAGCGTTCCTCACCATGAATGGCGTGCAGACGTTGTCGCATGGTTGCTGCAACCTGCTCGGCGATCTCGATCGCCTGACGCAGAGCGGCGTGAGATCGCTGCGGCTGTCACCTCAGGCCTGCGACATGGTCGCGGTGTCCGAGCAATTCCAGGCGGTCCTGGCGGGCCGCGTGGAAGCTGAGGCAGCCAGGGACCGCTTGCGCGAGATCTATCCGGACGTTCCATTCGCCAACGGCTTCTTGCACGGCGCCCCCGGTGCCTCCTACGTCTCGGGGTAGGTACTGCCGTGTCCTTCTGTCGAGGTGAACTCAGATGTGCTCAGTCTGCATGTTGACCCATCTCAAATTGACTGACCACGGATGGACGACGTTGAGCGACGGCGCGCAGCCCGTTCGTGCCGGCATGCTGCAGATTGCTGACCGCGCCCAGGCGGAAGCCCAGGAAGCCGGGGAAATCGTGGTCTGTCCCCGATTTCCCCTCCAAACGGCTGGCGTCCTACGCGCCGACCGCAGAGCCCAGCTGACAGCTGATGCCTCATCCAGATTTGTCGCTGAACGCGGCGGGAAGCGTAGCGAGGAACGCCATGACGCGCTGCGTGCGCAGGGGCGGCCGGCGGTCCGAGGTGCGCAGCATCCATAGGGGCTCCGCTGGCGCGCGCCACGGCTCGAGCACTTCGACGAGCCGACCTGTGCGCAAGTCGTCGTGGACGAGCCATGCCGGGCCCCAGCCAATGCCGAACCCATTCGCGATCAAAGCGACCGAAGCGTGCGCGTCGTCGCAAATGTGCTTGGGCTTGGGCGCGACGCGAACGAGTTTTTTGCCGCGCGGGTCGGTGAAGCGCCAGGTCAGGATCTGCCCGCTCGCGGGATTGCGGAAGCCGACGTGGTCATGTTCGGACAGCTCGTATGGAGTCGCCGGCGCGCCGCGCGCGTTCAGATAGGCGGGCGAGGCGCAAGCGATCCAGGAGAACGTGCAAAGCCGCCGCGCCAGATGACCGGGCGCGCGATCGAGGGGTCCTGAGCGGATGGCGATGTCGACGCCTTCCGCTGCGAGATCAAGAATCTCGTTGCGAAATTTGATCTCGATCTCGATTTCCGGCCGCTCCCGCAGGAACGCAGGCAGTCGCGGCAGGATGCAGGCACGCGCGAACGAGGCGGGGGCGGTCACTCGCACCCGTCCGCCATCGTTACGCGCGGCTTCGCCGAGCGCGGATTGGACGCGATCGAGACTTTCGGCCAGCGCGCGTCCCGCCGCCATCAGCCGCTCGCCCTCTTCGGTCAGCGCCAGCGAATGGGTGGTGCGATGCAAAAGCCGTATTCCGCGAGCCTGTTCGAGGCGGGCGACCGCCTTGGACATCGCCGAGGTGGTTGTCCCCGCCCGCCGCGCGGCTTCGGCGAAGGAGCCCGCCTCGACGACGCGGACGAAGGCGAGGAGACGCGAGAGGTCGGGAGGCAAGGCTGTTGTGGACATTCAGTCCACATAGTCATGGCGACGGGGTCGCTACAAGAGGCCGTTCCGATGGGCCAAATGGGGAGCGTTAGCGCGCATGCTGCGCCGCTAGAAACCGAGAGAAGTCCCATGAACGCCATCGAAATCACGCTGCAAGCCCTCGACGACGCCGAGCGCGCGATTCCCCCCGGCCAGCCGGTCTACATGCTCAATCTGCTGCGCTACCGCGCGTATGCGCGTTACGAGGACGGCTTCGACGCCGCGCCCTGTTCGGGCCGCGAAGCCTTTAACGAACGCTATAGACCGGCCTTCCGGCGTCTCGCAGCCGGTAAGCCGCTGGTGCGGATGTTTTCCGGGCCGGTCCTGGCGAGCCTGGTCGGCCCGCAAGGCAAACGCTGGGACGAAGCGGCGATCAATGAATACGGCGATTTCGCCGCCTTCCGCTCGATCGTCGACACCGAGACCTACCAGCGCGAAGTCGCCCCGCATCGGCACGCGGCGCTCGAGGATTTCCGGTTGTTCGCGCTCGCCAAGGCGATGTGAACGCATTGAGGCGGCGGCCTTATGCATTCGCCTTAACCAAACGTGACGCTACGACGAGCCCGGGAATCCGTTTCACCGATCGCAAGAATTGGTGTCGCGGGCCCCGGGATTGGGACTTGTTCATTGGCATTTGGGCTGCCCGCCGACAAGAAAACAGGGCTTCCGAAATAGTGGGTCTAGCGATGTAGCGGACCCCCGACTCGAACCACCGATGCCTCAAGATGGTGGCTCCTACATGTTGGATCGCGGGCGCGCCAACCATGTTTTCAGGCATAGTGACTATCTCTGGTCCGTAGGCGAGGGGCGATTTTTGGGCCCGCTTCAATCAATCGGACAATCCAGAAAAGCTATGTCAGTTCAATCGCGCCTAGAGCTGCGTTTTGTCCGAACGCACCTTGAAAGTATTCAAATGCCGAAACCCTTCCAAGCTGAGTACGATGTTCGACCTTTCATCGCTCCAGATGAAGTTTTCACTTTCTTCTTGTTTTCGGCGCCTGTCAGGCAACCCGCACCGAACGGATGGAATGGAGAGTCTCTGGCTTTAGATGCGTGTAGCGACGCAGCATTTTCCAATCCTTGTGTCCGGTGACAAGTGCAACCTGTTCAATGGAAAATCCTGCCTCGAAAAGACGACTCGTGCCTTCGTGGCGCAGATCGTGGAAATGTAGGTCATCGATCTTCAATTGTTGGCACTGACGGCGAAATGCCGTTCCAACGGATCGTCCAGCAGGGGAATTCGCGGATCGTTGCCCTTCTTCTTTCGGGGATCTTTCCGATTGCGAATGAGGAGCATTCGGTTGCCGGCGTCGAAGTCGCGCATTCGACTCTTGCAATTTCATCTTGCCGCATAGCCGTTGCGATCGCGAATCGGATCACACGACCGACTGGGATCTGTTGCCGACTGTTTAATTCGAACGCTGAGATAATACGATCGAGTTCGTCTTGCGTGGGACGGCGGTTGCGCTCATCGCCCTTTTCCGACGAGCCCGAGACGTCGAAGAGCGATCCGGGCGTGGTCGAGTGGTTCGGTTGAAACAACGATGCCGTGTACTGCGGCGGCGTGAGACAGAATCGTTTTGATGTATCCAAGATCGATACCGACGGTCACCGGGCCGGCCCCCTCCATCGCGCGCTCTTTTCCAAATTTGATGAACCGCTCTCGATCAAGCTCTGGAAGACGAAGATGCCCAAGTCTTTCGTTCAGGAAGATGAGGCTCGCAGTTTTGGAGCGACCAATGTCCTTTCCCACCTCGGCCAAATCTTGACAATGAAGCGTGACGAGATCGCCGAAGAGTTGGACGTCGCGGGACTTTTGCGTCGTTGTCGGTTCTTGGCGATCGATCCGCCGCTCGATATCGATGGCCCATTCCTCGGCATCCTTTCGGCGGAGAAACGTCCCGTTGACATATTCCCCCTTTCGTCGGACTTGGGCTCTCCAAGAGCCGGATTTCAGTCTGGTGATAGTTGCCACGCGTGTGCGCTCCGTGTGCACTGAGGCGGCAAAAAGCCCAAAAAAACATCGCGCTGTGGCGTAGAATAGCGTGCATACGAGGCGACCTAACGAGTTGAATATGCTCGAAAAATGAAGCAATATCAATCACATAGACTTGCCGTGGCGCCCATGATGGATTGGACCGACCGGCACTGCCGCGTGTTCCATCGGCTGCTGTCGCGCCGGGCGTTGCTCTATACCGAGATGGTCACCACCGGCGCGGTGATTCATGGCGACCGCCAGCGGCTGCTCGGCTTCGATCGAAGCGAGCATCCGGTGGCGCTGCAGCTCGGCGGCTCCGATCCCGGCGATCTCGCGACGTCAGCCAAGATCGGCGAGGAGTTCGGCTACGATGAGATCAATCTCAACGTCGGCTGCCCGTCGGACCGGGTGAAGGACGGCCGCTTCGGGGCCTGTTTGATGGCCGAGCCTGCGCTCGTCGCCGCCTGCGTCGCCGCGATGAAGCGCGCCGTTCGCATTCCTGTCACGGTGAAGTGCCGCATCGGCATCGACGATCAGGATCCGGAAATCGCACTTGATGTGCTGGCGGATGCGGTCGTCGACAGCGGCGCAGACGCGCTGATCGTGCACGCGCGCAAGGCGTGGCTGGACGGCTTGTCGCCGAAGGAGAACCGTGACATCCCGCCGCTCGACTACGACAGGGTGTACCGGCTGAAGGCGGGGCTGCCGCACGTGCCGGTCATCATCAATGGCGGCATCGGCAGCATCGAGGCTGCGCAAGGTCATCTCGCGCATGTCGATGGCGTGATGCTCGGGCGAGCTGCCTATCAGGAGCCGTGGCGGCTGCTCGATGTCGATCCCATGCTGTTCGGTGAGGCCGCGCCGCATCTGTCGATGCAAGAGGCGCTGGCGGCGCTGGAGCCTTATATCGAACATCAGCTCGGGCAGGGCACGCGGCTGCACGCGATGACGCGGCATCTCGTCGGGGCCTATCATGCGGTGCCGGGGGCGCGCGCCTTCCGCCGCCATCTTGCCGAACGTGGAGTCAAGCCGGACGCCGGCATCGAGGTGCTGCGCGAGGCGGTGGCAATGGTCGAGGATCGTCCGGCGGTTGCGGCGCTCGCCTGAGCGGATCAGGCCGGCGGCAGCAACTCGGTGACGGTCTGTCGCGCGAGCGCATTCTCCTCCGGCAGGGCTGCAACGAGGCGCTGCCCCTCAGCTGCGGTCGGGAAAGCCGTGCAGCATCAGCCGGTCGGAGCGCACTTCCCAGCGCTCCAGCCGGTCGAGGAAGCTCATGCCGAGCAAATTGGTCTTCATCTGGCCGTGCGGCACTACCAAGGCCGGAACCGAGCGTTCCACCAGTTTGCCGATCGCAAGCCGGTCCAAGGTCAGGCGCGCCGCCTTGGTGTGACCGCCGGCGGTCTCGACGTCGACGTCGTAGGCGAGCAGTTCGAGCGGCAGGCCTGCGGCCTTGGCGGTCTCGTAGGTCAGAACTACCGATGTGGCGCCGGTGTCGACCACCATCGGCGCGGTGACGCCGTTGATCTTGGCGCGCAACGCGAACTCACCGCCTCTGGTGCGCTCGATCTCGACCGCGTTGGTCGGAGGGCTCGCCTTGGCTCTGAGCACGCGGCTGCGCAGAACCTCCGACACGGTGTCGCTTGCGAGCGCCGCCTGCTCGGGATCCTTGTAGACGATCACGGCGCCCGCGGTGAGCACCATGGTGACGAGAACGAGCGCGATCTTGTTCATGCCGCGCCTCCCGTCGGCACGGAGGCGCTCAGTCGCGCCGACGCGCCAGCGCGGGCAGGCCGGCGTCGTGCATGCGGGACGGCAGCCCGTCCATCAGCGCCAGCCGCTCGTCGCGCGACATGCGGCCCCAGCGGGCGATCTCCGGCAGCGTGCGTCCGCAACCGAAGCAGAGCTTCGTCTTCGGGTCGATCATGCAGACGGCGATGCAGGGCGTATCCTGGCTCATGGAGCGAGTTTGAAAGGTTCTGCCACTGTCGTGCAAGTGCAATCATCTCACAGTCCCGTTCCGGCATTCATGATCGGCTTGCGCACCCGGCGCTTCTCCTTAGCGGGGGCGATCGCATGCTCCGGCTGCAATGGCGGGGCCTCGTCCGACAGCGGAGCGAGCGCCGACATCACCCGCTCCGGCGGGAAGGTGACGATCACCTCGGTGCCGATGCGGACCTTCGATTTCAGCGTGAACGTGCCGCCATGCATCTCGATCAGGTTCTTGGCGATCGGCAGGCCGAGCCCGGCCCCCTGTTCGGCCGACTTGATCGAGTTGGAGCCCTGGCCGAACGAGGCGAGCACGATCGGAATCTCGTTCTCGGGGATGCCCGAGCCGGTGTCCTTGACGCTGAGATATTGCCCGCCCGAGGCCGTCCAGCCGGCCTTGAGCCAGATGTCGCCGCCCTGCGGCGTGAACTTGATGGCGTTGGAGAGCAGGTTGAGCACGACCTGGCGGATCGCGCGCTCGTCCGCCCACAGCCGCGGCATCTTCCGCTCGAACACCTCGTGAATGGTGATGCCGCGGCTCGTGGCGCGCAGCTTCAGGAGATGATGGCAGTCGGCGATCACGTGCACGAGCGCCACGGCTTCCTCGTTGAGCTCGTAGCGGCCGGCCTCGATGCGCGAGAGATCGAGGATCTCGTTGATCAGGTTGAGCAGGTGGACGCCGGAATTGTGGATGTCGGCCGAATATTCCTTGTAGACCGGCACCGCGTGCGTTCCGAAGATCTCGCTCTTCATCACCTCGGAAAAGCCGAGGATGGCGTTCAGCGGCGTTCGCAGCTCGTGACTCATCTGCGCGAGGAAGCGCGACTTGGCAACGTTGGCCGCTTCTGCCCGGTAGCGCGCCTCGTCGGAGATCGCCTTGGCCTGCTCGAGCTCGCCGATCAGGGCGTCCTTCTCGGCGCGTGCTTCGAGCGTGGCGAGCGTGGTCGAATGCAGCTGATGGGCGAGCAGCACGAAATAGCCTTCGGCTGCGACCGCGAATCCGGCCAGCAGGTAATTGTCGAACGTGCCCGACAGCACGAGGCTGAGGGTGATCGCGACCGTGACCGGTGCGGTGACCGCGACGGCTGCGACGGGCAGGTTGGCAGCGAGCATGCTGGAGACGGCGATCACCAGCAGCATCAGGAACATCATCAGCGTGCCTGACACCGCCGCGAGTGCGGGGTGGATCAGGATCGCCATCCAGCACACGCCGTAGAGCAGGTCGAGCAGCACGAAGCGCGTGCGCCAACGCCGCGTCGCCGCCATCGACGGCTGGTCGGCGAGAAAGTTCGAGCAGTTGCGGACGATCGCAGCGTGGATGCAAAGCACGCCGGCCGTCCAGGCGCCGGCCGCCAGCGTATGGAGCCAGGCGCTCAGCATCAGGCCGGTTGCGACCACCAGCAGCACGACGATGTAGGAGGCGGAGATGCGGGTCTGCGCGTATTGGCGCAGCAGCTCGCGATCGAAGGCCGGACGCGTTCCCGATGTCGACGTTAACCGGTCGCGCGCTTCGCGCACCCGCTGCTGCGCGGCCCGGCGCTGGCTTGCCGGTGCAAGCGCCGGCGGATCTGCCGGAAGCTCGACGACCTCAGGCTTTTCAGCGGGTTTACTCATCAAACAACACAAATCCTGCCCGCGAGGTACGGGCTGCTTTCTGCATTGTCTATAACTGGGCCCAAATCCTTAAGACGGATTATAGACAACGAAAAATTTGCGTTAACCGCGCGTTAAATTAACCATTGTGCGAGGCTCAGCGGAGCTTCATTCGCAGGCGCCGCCAGCCGATCACCACGCCGGTGATGCTGAAGACGAGGCCGATCGCGCAAAGGCCGACGACGAGAACCGTGCGCAGCGCCGCATGGGCGAGCAGGGCCGGAAAGTCGAGCGTGTGCAGCGCCTGATAGAGCCACCGATAGGCGCGTCGGGACGGATCGAGCTTCTCGAGCACCGCGCCGGAGGCGGCGTCGACATGATACCAGGTGTCGCCGCAGATCACGCGATGGACCGGCGCGCCCGGCACATCGGAGGCGAACGGATAGTCGTCGCCCGGCTCGACTTCGGTCGAGCGCGCGCAATCGTGGCCCAGGCGGGACGTTGCGGCATTGACGTCGGCCGGCTGCAGGAAGCGTCCGATGATCCTTGCCGAAGCGCCGTCCAGCACCGAAATCTGCTGCTGGCCCGGCGCTCGCCGGGTGCGCTGATGGAGGCGGCCGCCGAAGGCGAACCACTCGATCTCGCGAACCTCGCCATGCACCGCCGCGAGTGCAACCGCGGTCAGGCGGCTCCAATCGGGTGTGCCGACCAGGATGGCTTCCTCGGACGGCGTCAGATGGCCGGTCGCGAACAGCCTGCCATGGTCCATCGACAGCCAACCGCTGACCATCCAGGTCAGCACGAACTGCATGCAGAGCAGACCAGCCCAATGATGCCACAGGTGCCAGCCGCGGTAGCGCGAGCATAGCCGCGCCTCGCGAGGTCGCAGCCTCATCGGACCGAGCAGGGCGCCGGTCACGGCGGCGATGACGGCCGCGAGCGATAGCCACCACACGACGACGTTCCAGGCCGCCCAGTCCTTGCGCAGGACGGTTGGATAGATCCAATGGACAACGCTGCCGACGTAGTTCCAGGCGCGTTCGAAGCGTGTCGTGTCGAGCACGACCTCGCCGGTCTTCGACGACACGTATAGCTCGGTCCCGTCGGGATCGTGGAGCGCGATCCGGTGCAGCGGACGATGCACATCGAACCGGTTCGGCACCGTCCATTGATCGTAGCTGTCCAGCGCTGCGATGGCGGCGCGATCGGCCTCGAGCCCGCGTCGCTGGGCTGCTGCGCGTGCCACCGACAGTGCGAGACCGGGATCGTTCACGTCGGCTGCGGCCAGCGTGTCGGCATGAAAGGCCGCGCTGAGGCCGGCGGCCGAGATGACATAGACCGGACCATCCACGCGCTGAAACAGCCGGATGCGGGCGGGATGATCGATGCCACCAGCGGCGAGGGCCTCCGCGGGACTGCGCAGCGACACGGCGATGTCGAGCACCGGCAGCGCGGCGAAGCGATCGCTCTCGGTCTGCGCCGGGAATGGCACGTAGTGCATCACGATCCCGGTCGCGAACCACAGCACGAACAGCGGACCGAGCGGGATGCTCAACCAGCGGTGCATGAGGATCAGCGCCTGGATCATGCTGTCATCAGAACTTGAACGAGGCCTCGACCTCGTAGGTACGCGGCGCGCCGAGGAAGATCTGGTCGGGATAGAACGGATCGCTCCAGGCCGCGTAGCGCCTGTCGGTGACGTTGCGGATGCGCAAGGCGAGGCGCGTGCTGGTCGCGGTGGCGAACATCGGCACCTTCGGCAGATCGACGAAGGCGAACAGGTCGGCGGTGGTGTAGGCGTTTAGCTTCACCGTGTTGGCATCGGTGCTCCATCGATCGCCGACATGGCGCACCGAGAAGCCGAGCTCGACCGGCCACCAGCCGGGATTGAGGAAGCGGTAGGAGCCGCCACCATTGACGATGATGGCGGGAATGTTGGGCGGCGTGTTGCCCGAGAACGAGCCGCCGCCCGCGAGATCATAGTCGGCATAGCGGGCGCGGACATAGGCGACGTTGCCCCATAGCTTGCTCTCCGGCGTCGGCCGCACGGCGGCCGCGACCTCGATGCCCTGCGATTTCACCTTGCCGGCGAGGTTGAGCTGCTGGCCGGCCTGGGCGCTGTAGACGTTGTTGCGCGCGATGTCGAAGGCCGAGAAGGTCCACTCCGCGCGCCCGTTCCACAGCAGCTGCTTGACGCCGGTCTCGTAGCTGCGGGAGTCGGACAGCGCGAGGTTCTGCGTCGGACTCAAGATAAAGATGCTGTCGGCCGAGATGTCGGTGGCCGTCGCATATTGGCTGTAGAAGGTGGTGCCGGGTAGCGCCTCCCACGTGTAGCCGATGCGGCCGGTGACCGGCTGCCAGCTCTTCGAATAGGGGAAGCCACTTTTCACCGCGCCATTCCTGTCGACCGAGTTGCGGTCGAGCGAGAACGGATTGTAGCGCAGGCCGCCGACCAGGGCGAACGTATCGGTGAGCTTCAGCCGGTCCTCGAGGTTCAGGGCGACGCTGTCGATCGTGGCGGTCTGCAGCTGTGTCGTCAGAGTTCCAAAGACGCTCCTGTCGAACCCGACCAGCGGCACGGTGTCGTGAAAGAAATTCGCAGCGCCCGGCCGCGTGAAGTCGGTATGCGAGCTCTCGACCGAGGTGACCAAGCGGTTGGCGAGACCGAAGATGCTGCCGTTCCAGGTCATGTCGGTGGTGTTGCCGACCATGTTATGGTTGTGGTGGACGAAGAAGCGCTCGCGATCGACTCGGCCGGTGTCGGCGTTGAAGGCCGAGACCTCGTTGTTGTACCAGTCGCGGCTGGCATTGTAGTTGTAGATCTGGCTCCGCAGCCTGACGTCGTTGCTGAGGTTCCATTCGAACCCGCTGCGCACCCAGGATTCCTTGATCGTCTTGTGGCCGTCGACGACGTTGTAGTTGGTCGACAGCGTGCGGCCGTCTATCGTGACGGCGCCGAGATCGCTGCCGTTGTAGGCGGATATCTTGGTGCCCGACACGATGCCGCTGGTCGCGTTGGCGCCGCTGTAGGTGACCGGCACCAACGGCGTGCCTTCGTAGGGCTTGGCCTTGTAGTCCTTGAACTCGGCGGCAAAGAAGGTCTTGAAACTGTCGGACAGTCGGTAGTCGAGCTGGCCCGAGACATGGACGTTCTTGAACTCGGTGTCGTCGATGAAGCCGACCTCTTTCGTTCGGCTGATATCGAAGCGATAGTCCAGGCCCTCGATCGCGGTGCCGCCGCCGGAGCCAAAGCCGCTGCGGAACGTGCCGCGCTGGTCGAAGCCTATGAAAGCCTCGTTCTGGACCGGTCCGTTGTGCGGCGCCTTGGTCGCGAAGTTGATGGTGCCGCCGACCGCGCCCTGGCCGGAGATCAGCGAGGAGGGGCCTTTGAGAAACTCGACACGGTCGAGGTTGAAGGTCTCCATCGTCAGCGCGGTGAAGCCGGTCGGCCCGATGTTGATGCCATTGTAGAGGACGTTGACCTGGTTGCCCTGGAAGCCGCGCATGGCAAAGCCGACGTCGTTCGGGGCATCGCCGGCGCTGACGCCGGTGGCGCCTTTCACCGCATCGACGGTGGTGTGATAGCCCTGCTCGCGCAGCGTCGCTGCACCCACGACCTCGATCGATGCCGGCGCCTCGCGCGCGATCAGGCCCAGCCGGCCGCCGACCGCCGGAGCCGCATTGCCGTTGAGCGGCGTCGCCGCTGGGGAGGCGGACGCGTGGGGCGATGGCGCGGCTGCCGGCGATGGCGTCGCTGTGCCTCGGGGCATGGGGTGCACCGTCCCGCTGGCTGTTCTGACCGGTGACGGCGAACGGCCGGCAGCCTGTCGCTGGCGCGGCGCATCGACGGTGACGTTTGGCAGCAGCGTGTCGGCCGCCGGCCTCACGCCAGGATTTGCTGCCTGCTGCGCACGGGCCAGCGGAACAGCTGCGCAGAAGACCGCCGCAACGAGTCCCGCCAACGCAATCAAACCCTGGACGTCCCGCATGCTCATTCCGATTCCCCCACGCGGTCCGGCCATGCCGGTGTCCGCGCCCCCTCCAGCGCTCTTGTGACCGGGACGAGAGCTAACGCAGAACGCTAAATATGTAATGTTATAACATTACATATCTTCTCTTCTGGTCAAGCCTGTCTCTGTTCGGCAACACATGCGAACGATTGGCGATTGCAACGGGTATCAGCGAGTCGGAGGGTGCGCAATGGCGCCGGCTGATACGGGTCAGACAGGGCGCGCGAGGTCCCGGCCGACGGCGGTGACGAGCCAGTTGGTCGTCACGGGGCAGAAATAAACGTGCCGCCGCTCGAAGCGCGCGGCGGCACGTTCATCGGATCGCGATCGCGGATTACTTCTCCAGGCGGGCCAGCAGGCTCGACGTGTCCCAGCGCTTGCCGCCGAGCTTCTCGACCTCGGAATAGAACTGGTCGACCAGCGCGGTCACCGGCAGATGCGCGCCGTTGCGACGTGCCTCGCTGAGGCAGATCGACAGGTCCTTGCGCATCCATTCCACCGCAAAACCAAAGTCATACTTGCCATCGTTCATGGTCTTGTAGCGGTTCTCCATCTGCCAGGACTGGGCGGCGCCCTTGGAGATGGTCTCGATCACGGCGGGCACGTCCAAGCCCGACTTCTTCGCGAAATGGATGCCCTCGGACAGGCCCTGCACGAGGCCGGCGATGCAGATCTGGTTGACCATCTTAGTCAGCTGGCCGGAGCCCGCCGGTCCCAGCAGCTTGCACATCCGGGCATAGGCCGCGATTACCGGCTCGGCGCCCGCATAGGCGTCCGCGGTGCCGCCGCACATCACCGTCAGCACGCCGTTCTCCGCGCCGGCCTGGCCGCCGGACACCGGCGCGTCGATGAATTTGAAGCCGGCCTTGGTGGCTGCGGCATCGAGCTCACGTGCCACTTCAGCCGAGGCCGTGGTGTGGTCAACGAAGGTTGCGCCCTTGGTCATGCCGGCGAAAGCGCCGTCCGGGCCGATGGTCACCGCGCGCAGATCGTTGTCGTTGCCGACGCAGCACATCACGAAGTCCTGGCCCTCGGCGGCCTGCTTCGGCGTCGCGGCGGTCTTGCCGCCGAACTTGTCAGCCCATTCCTTCGCCTTGGCCGCGGTACGGTTGTAGACCGTGACCTCGTGACCGCCCTTCTTCACGAGATGTCCTGCCATGGGGAAACCCATGACGCCGAGACCGATGAAAGCGACTTTAGCCATATGAGCTACCTTGACCTTGGGGTTCTGCCGACAGCCTTGAGAGGGCCGGGCCATTCTTGACGGAAAACATCAGCGGCCGGCCGGGTTCCGGCGGCGGCGCTGGACGCCGCACCATAGCCGCTTGCGAAACAGGGGCAACGGCTTCGTGACGGATGCGAAAACGTCCGCCCGTGCTAAAGAGGCATCATCATGACGGCTTGCAAAGCCGTCATCCGGCAACGAAATCCAGTCAACCAACGAACCAGCCAGGGAGTATCTCGCATGGGCGTCAGCGTCGGCGTGCTCGATCATTTCAACATCCGGACCCGCAACCTCGCCGAGACCGTGCGCTTCTACGAGGACGTGCTTGGGCTCGAGAACGGCGCCCGGCCGAACTTCGCCTTTCCCGGCGCCTGGATGTACAGCGAGGGCCGCCCGGTGGTGCACCTGGTCGACATCTCGCCGACCTCGGAGGCACAGAAGCCGGACTCTGGCGTCGTCCACCATGTCGCCTTTGTCAGCCGCGGCTTTGCCGGCATGAAGGCGCGGCTCGTCGCCAAGGGCATGCCGTTCGACGCGCGGCAGGTGCCGGGTGGGGACCTGTGGCAGATCTTCGTGCGCGACCCCAACGGCGTAACGATCGAGCTCAATTACGAGGCGGCCAAGGAGCAGGCCGACGACGCGCCGGTGGAGACCGCCGGCGACATCGGAACCAAGGTGGCGTTTTGAGCCGGCCGGCCTTATGAAGCAGCGCAACGCAGGGCCGGGGCGGTCCCGTCGCGGACGACGGAAGATCATGTCCGGTCAACAGGATAGGGCGCGACGATGTGGCGCGTTCTGAACTTCTTCAGGAGACGCGCCGTGAGCGTGACGCAGCAGCAGGTTATCGAGGCACTCAAGCGGGTCCGCTCGCCGCGCGGCGTGGCGCTGCCGGACGCCGGCGTGCTCTCGCCGATCACGGCCAATGACGGCAAGGTGTTCTTCTCGATCAATGTCGAGGCCAGCGAGGCCCGCGCCTGGGAAGACACCCGCGCGAAAGCCGAAGCCGCCGTGCGCGCCATTCCCGGCGTGACCATGGCGATGATCGCGCTGACCGCCGAGCGCAAGGCGGGCGCTGCCGCCCCGCCGCCGCGGCAGAGCGGCGTGCAGCCGGTCGCGGCGCATCGTCCGCATCAGCACCAGCATCCGGCCGACTCGCCGATGTCCCGGCAGGCTCCGATCCCGGGTATCGCTGCCGTCATCGCGGTAGCCTCGGGCAAGGGCGGTGTCGGCAAGTCGACCACCGCGATCAATCTCGCGCTGGGCCTGCGCGATCTCGACCTCAAGGTCGGGCTGCTCGACGCCGACATCTACGGCCCCTCGGTGCCGCGACTGACCGGCCTGCAGGAAAAGCCCAAGCTCACCGACGACAAGAAGATGATTCCGCTGTCGCGGTTCGGCCTGTCGATCATGTCGATCGGCTTTCTCGTCGACGAGGACAGCCCGATGATCTGGCGCGGCCCGATGGTGATGTCGGCCATCAACCAGATGCTGCGCGACGTCGCCTGGGGTACGCTCGACGTGCTCGTCGTCGACATGCCGCCGGGCACCGGCGATGCCCAGCTGACTCTGGCGCAGAACGTGCCCCTGAAGGGCGCCGTGATCGTGTCGACGCCGCAGGACCTGTCGCTGATCGACGCCCGCCGCGGGCTTGCGATGTTCCGCAAGGTCAACGTGCCCGTGCTCGGCATCATCGAGAACATGAGCTACTTCCAGTGCCCGCAATGCGGCACCCGGTCCGACATCTTCGGTCATGGCGGCGCGCGCCACGAGGCCGAGCGGCTCGGCGTGCCGTTCCTCGGCGAGATCCCGTTGCACATGGACATCCGCTCGACGTCGGACGCCGGCAACCCGTTGGTCGAGAGCGAGCCGAACGGTCCGCACGCGGCGATCTACCGGAGCATCGCCGCGTCGGTGCGGGATCAGCTCAAGGACGCCATCGCCGCTGCTTGATGCACTGCAGCGAAGCGCGTGCGACTATTGGACCGTTTGTCATTCCAACGTCGCGTTTTCGCTTAACCGGTTCCGTGCTAAAGCCCGGCCCGGATCGCCTTCGACCGTGTGCGGCCAATCGCATCGGCGGATAAATGCTTTTTCAACGGGAAACGCCCCCAACAAGGAGATGCCCTAATATGAAGCGTCGTGATTTTCTGAAGGTTTCGGCCGCCGGTGCCGCGGCGACGGGGGCCATCGCCTCGCCGGCGATCGCGCAGTCGTCGCCCGAGATCAAGTGGCGGTTGACCTCGAGCTTCCCGAAGTCGCTCGACACGATCTATGGCGGCGCCACCGAGCTGGCCAAGTACGTCGCCGAAATGACCGACAACAAGTTCCAGATCCAGGTGTTCGCGGCCGGCGAAATCGTTCCCGGCCTGCAGGCGCTGGACGCGACCGCCAACGGCACCGTCGAGATGTGCCACACGGTGTCGTATTACTACGTCGGCAAGGACCCGACCTTCGCGATCTTCGCTTCGGTGCCGTTCGGCCTCAATGCCCGGCAGCAGAACTCCTGGCTGTATCAGGGCGGCGGCAACGAGCTCGCCAACGAGTTCTACAAGAAGTTCGGCGTGATCGGCTTTCCCTGCGGCAACACCGGCACCCAGATGGGCGGTTGGTTCCGCAAGGAGATCAAGACCGCCGCCGACCTCTCGGGCCTGAAATTCCGCATCGGCGGCATCGCCGGCCAGGTGCTGCAGAAGCTCGGCGTCGTGCCGCAGCAGCTCGCCGGTGGCGACATCTACCCGGCGCTGGAGAAGGGCACCATCGACGCGGCCGAGTGGGTCGGCCCCTATGACGACGAGAAGCTCGGCTTCCAGAAGGTGGCCAAGTACTACTACTATCCGGGTTGGTGGGAAGGCGGTCCGACCGTCCATGCCTACACCAACTTGGACAAGTGGAATTCGCTGCCCAAGAGCTACCAGGCGATCCTGACCAACGCGACCATGGCCGCGAACACTTGGATGGCGGCGCGCTACGACATGCAGAACCCGTCGGCGCTGAAGCGCCTGGTCGCCGGCGGCACCCAGTTGCGTCCTTTCACGAACGAGGTGCTCGAAGCCTGTCTCAAGGCGACCAACGAGCTTTGGGGCGAGATCTCGGCCAAGAATCCTGACTTCAAGAAGTCGATCGATGCCATGCAGGCCTACCGCTCGGACGAATATCTGTGGTGGCAGGTCGCTGAATACACCTACGACAGCTTCATGATCCGCTCGCGCACCCGCGGCTGATCTTCAGCATTTCGATCGGCGGATAGACATTGAGCCCGGCCTCGCAAGAGGCCGGGCTTTTGCGTTGCATTGCGACATCGTTTTGCAATGGCACTCCGACGCACTTTGATCCACACTGGAACTAAGCCTCGCAAGAAGGCTGCCCAGGAAACGAACACAATCACCCCAAGGGAGGAAAGAGCATGAAGCGGAGAGACTTCATCAAGGTCACCGGGCTCGGCGCTGCCGGCGCCGCCGCGATCGCATCGCCCGCGATCGCGCAATCGATGCCGGAGATCAAATGGCGCATGACCACGAGCTGGCCGAAATCGCTCGACACGCTGCATGGCGGCGCCGAGATCATGGCCAAGATGATTGGTGAGGCCACCGACAACAAATTCCAGATCCAGACCTTCGCCGCCGGCGAGATCGTGCCCGGCCTGCAGGTGCTCGACGCCGTGCAGAATGGCACCGTCGAGATGGGCCACACCGCGTCCTACTATTATTTCGGCAAGGACCCGACCTTCACCTTCGGCTCGTCGGTGCCGTTCGGCCCGAACATGCGCATCAACCAGGCCTGGTACCTGATGGGCGGGGGCAAGGAGATCCTCAACGAGTTCTACAAGAGCTACAACGTCACCTCGCTGCTGGCCGGCAACACCGGCTGCCAGATGGGTGGCTGGTTCCGCAAGGAGGTCAACTCCGTCGACGATCTCAACGGCATGAAATTCCGCATCGGCGGTTTTGCCGGGCGGGTGCTGCAGAAGCTCGGCGCGGTGCCGCAGCAGATCGCCGGCGGCGACATCTATCCGGCGCTTGAGAAGGGCACCATCGACGCCGCCGAATGGGTCGGTCCCTATGACGACGAGAAGCTCGGCCTCTACAAGGTCGCGCCGCACTACTACTTCCCCGGCTGGTGGGAGGGCGGGCCGATGCTGCTCGCCATGATCAACCTCGACAAGTGGAACGCGCTGCCCAAGCACTATCAGAAGCTGATCGAGCAGGCCGGCCACTACTCCAACAACTGGATGATGGCCAAGTACGATTCCGCCAACCCGCTGGCGCTGCGCAAGCTGATCGCCAGCGGCGCCAAGCTGCATCCGTTCCCGGCCCCGGTCATGGAAGCCTCGTTCAAGGCCGCCAAGGAGCTGCATGCCGAGGTCGCCGCCGGCAATCCAAACTTCAAGAAGGCGCTGGACTCGCTCACGGCCTATTCGGGTGCGGGCTATTCCTGGTTCCAGGTCGCCGAGGTCGGCTACGACAACTTCATGGCCCGGCGGTCGCAGAGCTGAGCGAGATTCCGTCGTTGCGAGCGCAGCGAGGCAATCCAGGGCTGCGCGCGTGCCCCTGGATTGCTTCGGCGCAAGGGCGCCTCGCAATGACGCGCTGATAGAGACGGTCCCAAACAGGTCCCAAACAAAAGAGGCGGCCCCAAACAAAAACCCCGGAAGCGGAGCTTCCGGGGTTTTCTTCATTCGGTCGGAGCCGCCGTCTACTGCTTCGGCGCGCCGAAATCCAGTGGCGGCAGATCGATCTGCGGCACCTCGATCTTGACCTTGTCGAGGTCGACCTGGACCGGCTTGTCGAGCAGGCCGGTCACCGTGACCGGGAACGCGATTACGAGCAGCACCATGATCGCCTGCAGGCCGATCCATGGCATCGCGCCCCAATAGATGTCGGAGCTCTTCACTTCCTTCGGCGCGACGCCGCGCAGGTAGAACAGCGCGAAGCCGAACGGCGGATGCAGGAACGAGGTCTGCATGTTCACGCACAGCATGACGCCGAACCAGATCAGGGCGGCCTCCGGGCCGACCACCGGCGCCAGGATCTTCTGCGCGATCGGTGCGATCATCGGCAGGATGATGAAGGCGATCTCGAAGAAGTCGAGGAAGAAGGCCAGGAAGAAGATGAAGATGTTGATGAAGATCAGGAAGCCCCAGACGCCGCCGGGCAGGGAGGTGAGCAGGTGCTCCAGCCATTCGCCGCCGGAGACGCCCTGGAACACCACCGAGAAGCAGGTCGAGCCGATCAGGATGAAAGTGACCATGCAGGTGATGCGCATGGTTGTCTCGTAGCCCTGCTTGATCAGGTCGCGCAGGTCGGGGAGGGCGACGGCGCGGATGCAGAGCCAGGCAACCGCGAGATAGGTGACCGCGAAAGAGAGCTTGAACGCGAGGTTCTCGGTGAACAGCATCGCGATGATGGTGCCGATGCCGGCGGCGACGACGCCGACGATCAGGATGCTGCGATCGCTCTTGGTGAACTCCTTGTGGTGGATCACCGCCAGCACGATCGCGCCGACCGCGCCCATGGCGCCGGCTTCCGTCGGCGTGGCCAGGCCCATCATCATGGTGCCGAGCACGACGAAGATCAGCACCGCCGAGGGAATGATGCCCATCAGGCACTTCTTCCACAGCGCCCAGCCGGTCAGCGTACGCGCCTCCTTCGGCACCGGCGGCAGGTGGCCCGGCTTGACCAGGCCGAGCACGAAGGTGTAGCCGGCGAACAGCACGACCTGGAAGATCGAGGGGCCCCAGGCGCCGAGATACATGTCGCCGACCGATTTGCCGAGCTGGTCGGCCAGAACGATCAGCACCAGCGACGGCGGCACCAGCTGGGTGATGGTGCCGGACGCCGCGAGCACGCCGGTGATGTAGCGCATGTTGTAGCCGTAGCGCATCATCACGGGCATCGAGATCATCGCCATCGCGATCACCTGTGCCGCCACCGTGCCGGTGATGGCGCCGAGGATGAAGCCGACGATGATGACGGAATAGCCGAGGCCGCCGCGGATCGGCCCGAATAGCTGGCCCATCGAATCCAGCATGTCCTCGGCGAGCCCGCATCTCTCCAGGATCGCACCCATGAAGGTGAAGAACGGGATCGCGAGCAGCAGGTCGTTGGCGAGCACGCTGCCGAAGATGCGGCCCGGAATCGCCTGCAGGAAGTTGAGGTCGAAGAACCCTAAGTCGATGGCGAGGAAGCCGAACGACAGGCCGACGGCGGCGAGCGTGAACGCCACCGGGAAGCCGATCAGCATCGCCAGGACCAGGCCGCCGAACATCAGCGGCGGCATCATCTCCAGCGTAATCATTGCGTCGGCCTCTCGTATTTGGCGTCGATCGTCACTTCACCGCGCAGCGCGGCGGCGCGCTTGATCACCTCGGAGAGGCCCTGCAGCGCCAGCATCACGAAGCCCGCGGGGATGGCGAACTTCACCGGCCAGCGAAGCAGGCCGCCGGCATTGGCCGACATCTCGTTGACCGAATAGGACTGCATGAAGAACGGCCAGGACAGGTAGGCCAGCAGCAGGCAGGTCGGGATCAGGAAGAACAGCGTGCCGATCAGATCGAGCCAGAGTTGGCCGCGCTCGGACAGATAGAGATAGAGCAGCTCCACCCGAACATGCTCGTTGCGCCGGAAGGTGTAGGAGGCGCCGAACATGACCAGCAGCGCGAACATGTACCACTGCAATTCCAGCCAGCCGTTCGACGAGTAGCTGAAGGCATAGCGGATCATGGCGTTGATCGCGCTGACCAGGCAGGCCAGCAGCACCATGATATTGCAGACGTAACCGATCTTTTCGTTGAGCTGATCGATGGCGTTACTGATTGCCAACAAGGGGCGCATCATTGTCTCCGCTGCGGGCGCTGTCAGACGAGCGCGCCTGAGCTCTCAGGAGGCACGGCTTCGCGATCACGCAGAACGTGCATGTCGTCATGACGGCGCGCTTGAAGCGAATCCAACGAAACGTCCTCCCCCTCGATGCCTTCAGCTCTTGTTCGGCGCTTGTATGAAGGGCGAGCGCCCATCGGCCGCGCTGGGCCTGAAAGCGGGGGCACCATTTCAGTGCGCCGTCCTGCCGTCAATCGGAAAATGGACACATTGACGCGCCGGCAACAGTCTGGCGGCGCTGGCTAAACCCGGGTTCGGGGGGCGGCGTCCGGCCTGCCGAAAGAGCGGGCAGTTCGCTGCCGGCCGTCCATCGCTCCGATGGGGGCGGCCGTGGAGGATGGTCGCGTGGGCTGTCTGGGGCGGAGCGCGGGATCAGAATGTGGTGTGGTGATCCGGCGAGGCGTCTGATCCCCGCCAAGGGAATGTTGGCGTGGGGCCACAAGCTGGATAAAAGCGTCGTCGTGGACGTTTGATGCAGGGACCAACCGGATGAGCAAGCCGAGCAAGACCGAAGCCGAACTGATCGCGATGGCGGTGGCCGAGCTGAAGGCTCATACCGAGTACGCTGAGGGCATTCTCATCGCGGTCGTGCGGGACGGAAATTCCTGGGAGTTTCGCGCCAGTGCCGATCAGGAGACGATCGGCAGGCCCGGCTATCCCGAATGCGTCGCCATGTTGGTCCAGATTGGAGACCATCTGTCGAAGCAGTACGCGCTCCAGGAGAAGTGAAATGGCTTCGTGACCGCTGGCGGCGGGCACTCCGACACCGTCGAACCCGCAGGCATCTGGGGATGCCAGGGGCCTGACCCGACGCGGCGAGCCTCTTCAAAAATCAAAAAAACCGGCCGCGCCGCCTGATGTGCGGCGCTACAGCACCACCACGCCGGAATGCTTGGCCTTGTTCTCTGGTTCGACGTGGATGGTGATCCAGCTGTGCTCGTCGTGCTCGCGCAAGGCGGCCTCGATCCGGTCGCAGATTTCGTGCGCCTGGTTGACCGACATCTCGCCGGGCACCACGAGGTGGAACTCGATGAAGGTCAGCTTGCCGGCATGGCGGGTCCGGACATCATGCGCCTCCAGCGCGCCGCCGGCATGCTGACTGATGATCAGGCGAATGCGCGCCAGCGTGGCGTCCGGGACCGCTTCATCCATCAGCCCGCTGGTGGATTCCTTCAGCACCTGCCATCCCGACCACAGGATGTTCACGGCGACCAGCACGGCCAGCGCCGGATCGAGGATCGGCAGCTGCAACATCACCGCGAGGCCGAGGCCGACCACGACGCCGCCCGAGGACACGACGTCCGTCAGCAGATGGCGTCCGTCGGCCACCAGCGCCGGCGACCGCAGCCGCTTTCCTCGCGTGATCAACAGCCAGCACCAGACCGCATTGATCGCGCTCGCCAGCCCATTCACGGCGAGCCCTTCGACGGGCGCCGAAAACGGCCGCGGATTGAAGAAATTCCCGTAAGCCTCATGGATGATGAGCAGCGCCGCCACGACGATCATGACGCCCTCGATCACCGCGCTGAAATACTCCACCTTGTGGTGGCCGAACGGATGGTTGGCGTCGGCGGGCTTGGCTGCGATGCGCACCGCGACGAGCGCGACGGCGGCGGTGACGACGTTGACGATGCTCTCGAGGGCGTCCGAGTACAGCGCGACCGAGCCGGTGATCCAATAGGCAAGATACTTCAGGCCGAGCACGATCGTTCCGACCACGAGGCTGCCGATGGCGAGCTTGAGCGATTGCGAGGCCATGATGTCCTGATCCGATCCCGCGCTGGGGTACTCAACGCTGCGGCGGAACGCAACCTCCGCTGCCGGCCGCTCGCTATCGGAAAAGCTGATATCCTCGGTTCATCGCCGTTGCGAATGCGCCGGGCGCGGCGTTGCCGCGAGCGCAATATGATCTGTGGAAAACAGAACGGCCGCGCCCACGGACATGGACGCGGCCTTGTCGCGGCAAGCGCCGATAGCAATGACGCCGCCGACTACTTCTCTTTGATGACCGTGGTGGTGCTGGTGGAGCTGCCGACCGTGCCTTCGTCCTCGCAGACCTTGGTCTGGCGGATGCGGTCCTCGGCTTCCACGCGGCTGGTGAACGCCATCGGTCCGATTTGCGTGACGACCTCGCGGTCGGCGGGGCGAGTGGTGGTGATGGTGCAGCGATGGCTCGGTCCCTGCACGATGTAGTATTCGTCCGCGAGCACTGGCGCGACCGATCCGATGATCACTGCGCCGGCAAGAAGAAGGGGTGCTTTCATTGTCGCCTCTCTTTCCAAGAACAGCCAAAAGGGGAGCGGGATTCGATGAGGAGTTTTCTGCCTCATCGTTCGATGCTCCGCCTTTGCAACTCGGCCGGCTGGTCGGGGTTCCGGTACGCCACGCGCAGCCTGTGTGATGCGATGCAGTGTCGGCAGCGATGGACGCGAGATCCCGTCAGGATCCAGCGACACGCGCGCACGCCCGCCGTGGCGCGCTTGCCAGTGTCCCAAGCGCGTCGCGCCGCGGTTGGCAGGCGAACATCGATCACGACCTCGTCCGTGCATCGACGGACGTCGCGATATCGACGAGCCGGCGCACTGGCGGCGGTAGCGATTCAGAGCAGCCTGACGGTCACCTTCGCCTTGCCGGTATTGTTCGGATAGAATGCATCGTACACCCAGGGCAGCCCGATCACGGCGTCGTTGACATAGAGGAACAGCTCACCGCCGCGCTCGGCCTTGAACCTCGCCTTGTAGGCCTGAGGCGTGGTGTTGGGGGCGGGAACGGGGTCGAGGAAATATTCGTCGACTCCCGTCTCGCCGACCCTGGCGATCAGCCGATACCAGGGCCGGAAGAGAACGCGGCGCAGCAGGATGCCTGCGTAGAACGTCCCGCGGGCGTAGCCCCGGACCGTCGAGGTGCGATAGCCGGCGGGCGTGACCGGATGCCCGGCGTCCTCCCACGGGTCGGTCATGGTGACGACGATCTCGTAGGAGAAGCCGGGACGGACTCTCAACCCGGTGGGAGCGCAAACCGCATCGGTCGAGAAATCCCTGGCATCCTGCGGAATGCCTTTGTCGACCGCGACGAGCTCGTGGGCAGGGGTGCCATGGCAGAAGGCGCCCATCGAGTCCGCGGCGTTGAACAGGACATGGCTGATCAGCGTGGCCGCGAGCCAGACGGTGCCGAGCGCGAGCAGCAACGGGCCGACATGCCGCTTGCCGTTCCTGATGGCGAACTGATAGGCGCGATTGGTCCGGAGGGCGTAGATGGCTTGATGCATCGGGCCGGACAGCATCGGGGGCGCTGCTCGTTCGCGCCAGATCACGCGCATCAGGTCGCTGATGCGGTCGCTGAGGAATGTCCCGGCCGCAGTCAGCGCGACGAGGATGATGATCCCGCCGGCGAACCATTCGGGATTGGCGGCATACCAGTCCGTCCACCAGTGCAGCGATGTCGGCAGGAACGATTCGACCAGCCGGACCGCCTCGGAGACCATCCTGATGCGCGAGTCGTATTCGTGCGTGCGATCGAGGTCGTGGAACAGCCAGAAGGCCGCGAGGTGGAGGGAGGCCGCCAGCGTCGCGAAATAAGCGAGACGTCTGAACCACACCAGATTCCACAGCTTTTCCTGGGCCGCGAACCGGGCGGCCGCTCCGGCCGGCGTTTCGAACGTGGTCGGCCCGAGAGGCGCCAGCGTGCCGTCGTAGCGGACGATGACGTAGTTGTCCGGCAAGCCGATGGGCGCATAGGCATTGCAGCCGCTGTCGATGCGGTCGAAGACGCTTTCGTGAATCTTCGGCATCGACACCTGGACGCCCGCCGCCGGGTCGTTGCACAGCTCCGACACCTTGCGCGGGCCGTATCGATAATAGGAGCCGAGCCCGGAGCGCGAGTTGTAGAGTCGGCCGTCCTTGTCCTGTGACGTGACGATCGACTTGATCGCATCCGGATCGGCCTCGGGCGCGGTCTTGAAGACCAAGCCGCGTTTGACGGCCTCGTCCACGAGCCAGGTCAGGGGGACGTAGGAGAGGGAATCGTCCGGATAGCCACCGCCGACATTGGCGTGCATGCCGACGAACCAGACCTGCACCAGTCTTTCGTCATCGATCGTTTTGGCATCCTGCGGCTTGGTCTCACCCGCCTCGGTCCAGAGCACCGGATGGAAGGTCGTCCTCTCGTCGTCGAGCGCGAGCGCGTGGCGCGCGCATGTCACCCGCGGGCTGAGCACGCGGTTGGGAAGCTCGAGCGGCCACACCCAGTTGGAGATGCCCCGCGTCATCTCGTCGATCGGTAGCCCATAGGCCGCGACGGTATCCCACAGCCCGATGAACTCGATCGCCGGGAGGCTTTTTCGCACGATGAGGTCGAGCGATTTGCGGCCCATGATGCGGTCGATCACCGGCACCAGCACATGATCGCGAAGCCAGCGGAGCGGCACCTCGATCCGCCAGATCGAATGGTATCCCTTGGCGCGATAGGCGCGATAGGCCTTCACGGCGCCGTCGTGCAGCTCAGCCTCGGTGTCGGCAACGATCAGCCCCTGATCGAGCATCAGCGCGGCGAGCACCCGGACGGTGAAGGCGCCGCGGCTGAAGCCGAACAAATAGCTCTTCGAGCCGTCCGCGTGGTCGTAGTTGCGGCAGACGAACTTATAGGCATCCAGGATGTTGCGCTTGAGGCCGAAGCCGAACGCGCCGCCGAGCAGGGCGAGCGGAACGAACGACGATGTGCCGACGCCGTCATCATACTTGGCCGCCTGGGCATTGCCCTGCAGGTCGAGCGCCTGGAATATGCGCCAGACGTTGGTTCGCCACACGCTCGAGGCGGCGTTGCCTGTCCCGTCGGACAGGATGATGATCTTGGGACTCGCCATGCAAAGGACCCCGCTCGACATTCAGAGCCGAGGAGCGGAAGCGTAAACCGCGCGGGGGAGAAATCAACCTGAGATGGTATGGCGCCTTCTGCTGCGTGGCGGGGGGCTCGGGTGCGCCGCTGGAGCGACGCGGCGGGCGGGTAAAAAATGCACTGTCACCGAAATGCTCCGACGTGCTCGACGAGATGCGCGCGCGAGGGCGCTGCGTCGAAGGGATCACTGAAATATTGCGTCTCGTGCGCCACTCCGCCGTCGCGGAACTCCATGATGCTCACCACGTAGGAGGGTGCGCCATCATAGGTCAGGACCAGTTCGGTCACCCAAAGATCGCCGCTGCCCAGGATCCGCCGCACTGAGAAGCGCTTGTGGTTGGGCTGCACGAAGCGGCTTTCCTGAATGTTGCGCCGGCCGTGGATCCGCTCGCCGGATTGCGGATAATCCAGCATGGCATCGTCGCGATAGATGGCGTGCTCGGCCTCAAAATCATTTGCGTCCGATGCATCCCAATGGTGCTGCAGGGCAGCGCGCGTGGCGCGGTCATCCATGGCAATCTCCCATTCAGCTGCGCGCTCTCGTTGCAGAGCTACAGGCTGCAGGCCGGAGAATGGAGCATCCTCGAGGCTTTCGCGCGTGGATGCGGGCATCCGCAGGCCTCGCAGCCGCTGACGCATCATAGGACGATGGCCGACGTGTCACCACTCCGATCCGAACGGGAGATGTGAGCGAGGTGACCCAGTCGCTGGAGAGAGTTCTCCGGGCCAGTAGCACCGCGCTGAGCTACGCGCGGCAACGACGCTGTCACGCTGGACGGGTGGCAATCCAGATCACGTGGCGGGCGCCGCCGCCACCGCGGCCGGTGGCGCGGATGTTGATCTCCTCGGCCGCGAAGCCGGCCTTGCGCAGGCGCGGGGCGAAACGGTCGTCGGGATGTGACGACCACACCGCCAGCACGCCGCCGGGACGCAAGGCGGCGAACGCGGTGCGCAAACCCGAGGGATCATAGAGCGCGTCGTTGGATTGCCGTGTCAGTCCCTGCGGGCCGTTGTCGACGTCGAGCAGGATCGCATCGTAGGCGCTGCGCCCTGCGGCGATCAGCTTCACGACGTCGGCCTCGCGGATGTCGACGCGCGGATCGGCAAGGCTGGCGCCGGACAATTCGGCCATCGGCCCGCGCGCCCAGGCGATCACTGCCGGCACCAGCTCGGCGACGGTGACGCGGGCCTGCGGACCCAGCACTTTCAGTGCCGCCCGCAACGTGAAGCCCATGCCGAGGCCCCCGATCAACAGCCGTGGAGCGGGCTCGGCCTTGATGCGGGCGCAGCTCAGGGTCGCCAGCGCCTCTTCGGATCCGTGCAGCCGGCTGTTCATCAGCTCGTTCGAACCGAGCTTGATCGAGAACTCCTTGCCACGCTGCATCAGCCGCAGCGGCTCACCGCCGCCGGGCACGTCTGCGGTGTCGATCAGCTTCCAGGGAATCACGGGCGTCTCGCGTCAATTCGGTTGCGGCATTCCAGGCGACAGAGTCGCCACGCTGGAGCCTGCTTACCATGTTGCCCGCATCCCGTGCCAAGGGGCAGTCGCCACTCTCGCGACGACCTGCATCGCGTCGTTGCGCGTCATTGCGGTGGGGACACCAGCATCCAGGCGCCCGCGGCACTGCAAGCAATGCCGGCCGCGCGCGCGATCCATCGTCCGACCGGAGTCAGTTTCTCAAACAGCACGAGCAGGGTCAGAATGGCAATCCACATCACGCTCATCACCCCGCCGACGAACAGCAGCGCCATCAGAGCCCAGCAGCAGCCGACGCAATAGCCGCCGTGTCGAAGGCCCAGCAGCAGGCAGCCCTGCAGGTCGCCGCGAAAGCCGCCGTGGCGCATCAGGAACATTAGCGGCGACTGGCATTGGGCAAGGCAGGCGCTCTTCAGCGGCATCCACTGATAAACGCCTGCCGCGATCAGCACGATGGCGCCGAGCAGATGGTTGTCGATCGCCATCCGCGAATCCAGCAGCGCAGTCCGCTCCACAACCCATTGCAGGCAGGTCGCCACCAGCGAAAAGCCGCTCCAGGCGAGCAGATAGCCGGCCGCAAACCAGCCGGTCGCAGCGAACGGCTGGCCCCGCGCGCGACCGTGTCGACCCACACGGGCGTACATCAGGACCATGGGCGCGGCCGAAGGCGCCATCATCCCGACCATCATCACCGCCCACATCAGGAACACATAGGCGAATTCGATCGCGTGCCAGGGCTCGCTGGCCGGCAACATGATTCCGATGCCGGCCGGGATCATGCGAAAGCCGGTCATGTCCATGCCGCCCATGTCCATGTCGTTGGCGAGCCAGAGCACATAGGCCCATGCCAGGGCGACCATGATCGCGATCGCGCCGCCCACGATCCAGCGATCACGCCGCAGCACGGCTTCCAGGGCGCTGCCCGTCATCTGCAAGGTGGGTTGGCGGCCTTGCCGCACGTCGCATCAGGCCTGGTTGGACCAACTGATCGACGCGTACAGGCCGTTCTTGCCGGAATTGTCCCAGCGCATGCCGTGATCGTTGTAGGTGTTGCCCGCAGCGCCGACGGCCAGCGCCATCCGGTCGGGGCTGACGGGATGGCCGATATTCACCCACATCTCACCGCTCGGATGCATGGTCGGCAGCGGATCGACGGACATGTGCAGAATGTCGGCGATGTCGGCGGACCGCGTCTTGCCGTCGATCCGGAAGGTGATGGCGGCCTTGCGCACGCCGAGATTGGTGCTGATCAGCGGCGTGAACGCTGCCATCGGGCCGCCGGCAGCCCCGGTGAAGATCGCGGCCATCGCCTCGGTCTGCGGGTCGTCGGCGCGCTGATCGATATAGGCGGCGATCGACCAGTCTCCCTCCGCCATCACGCCGGGCGCATGGAGCATCACCGCAGCGTTGAGGCCATCGAGCGCGACATCGCCATAGCGGCCGGTTTCGATGTGGAACAGCAATGGTACGTTGCAAAAGCCCTCGGTCGGTTGCGCGGTCAGGGGAGGGGCGGCCGACATGAGGCACGGACACAGCAGGCTGCAACTGCAATTCTCGAAATAGTCACCGGACAGGTGCCATGCGACTGGGTCTGCCATCGCTGTCTCCCGCTAGGCCGAACCGACAAATTGCTTTCGAATGCGCGATCTGCAGTTGAAAGCTACGCCGCACGGGGACGTGCCGCAAGCCTAGAAACGATGAGGTTCCGACTGCGATTGATCGCAGGGCCCGATGGTTATGGACGCCGATTACCCGCCCGTCACGCTCATGTGCCGGCTGACGCTCGGACGGTTGTGGCGGCGGTCGATGATGAAGTCATGGCCCTTCGGCTTCAGGCCGATGGCGCGGTCGATCGCGGCGCTGAGCTCCTCGTCGCTCGCCGACGCACGGAGCGGCTTGCGCAGGTCGGAGGCGTCCTCGTGGCCAAGGCAGGTGTGCAAGGTGCCGGTGCAGGTGACGCGCACGCGGTTGCAGCTCTCGCAGAAATTATGCGTCATCGGCGTGATGAAGCCGATTGTGCCGCCGGTCTCGGCGACGCGGACGTAGCGGGCAGGGCCCCCGGTGGTCTCGTCGAGATCGGTCATGGTGTAGGTCTGCGCCAGGCGTGCGCGCAGCAGCGACAGCGGCAGATACTGGTCGATGCGGCCTTCGCCGATCTCGCCCATCGGCATCACCTCGATCAAGGTCAGCGCCATGCCCTTGCCGTGCGCCCAGTCGATCAGCGAGGGGATCTCGTCCTCGTTCATGTTCTTCAGCGCGACCGCGTTGATCTTCACGGCGAGACCTGCGGCGCGCGCCGCCTCGATGCCGGCCAGCACGCGGTCGAGATCGCCCCAGCGGGTGATGGCGCGGAACTTGTCAGGATCGAGCGTGTCGAGCGAGACGTTGATGCGGCGGACGCCGCAATCGGCGAGCTCGGCGGCATATTTGGCGAGCTGCGTCGCGTTGGTCGTCATCGTCAGCTCGTTGAGCGCGCCGCTCTTCAGATGCCGCGACAGCGAGCGGACCAGGCCCATCACGTTGCGCCGAACCAGCGGCTCACCGCCGGTGAGCCGGAGCTTCTTGACGCCCTTATGGATGAACGCCGAGCACAGCCGGTCGAGCTCCTCAAGCGTCAGCAGGTCGGCCTTCGGCAGGAAGGTCATGTCCTCGGACATGCAGTAGAAGCAGCGCAGGTCGCAGCGGTCGGTCACCGAGACGCGCAGATAGCTGATGCGGCGACCGAACGGGTCGGTCATCGGGCGCGTCAGGGCGGTGTCACTCAACGTCTCTGCGGTCATGGAAAGCCTTGGCTGGTGGCGGCCCAGGTGGCGGCGATGCCACGCGGCGGCCGCGCAAGCGCGGCCGGTTGTCGGTCTCATGACAATCTAATCATGATCGGCGCGCCTCACAATCATCGACGTGGATCCGTCGATGCTGCAATGCAGCTTCGCCCTGGCAGGTGGCGCGCGGGACGATGGTCCGCTACTGGCGTCCCGGCGCGGGGGCGGGGAAGGCTGAACCGGTGGTTGCGGGCGCCGCCGGCGCGGCGGCCGATTTCTGCGGCTTCGGCTTCTTCGGCCGCATGTGCTTGACGGCCTTCGGCGGCGCGCCCGGCATCGGCTGCAGCTCGGCGACCACCGGGCTCGGATCCATCACGACGGGCGGCGAGCTGTTGAAATCCCCGGTGTTGCGGATCACCTGCACCGGGATGGTCGCGGGCTGGTACCTGTCCATCGTGAAGGTGACGCTGAAGCCGGCATCGGGCGCCGGCACCGAGACCGAGCACGGCGTCTTGCAGCCCGGTCCGAGCGAGGTCTTGGCGTCGGCGCCCGGCGGCACCGAGTCGAGCTGCACCGGCACCTCGGGCGCTGCCATCTTGAAGCTGTCCATGGAGAAGGATGAGCACCCGGCCAAGCCGGCTCCCGCAACCGCAATTGCGATGACACGCCGCATCATGATGTCCGCCCCACAACCCTGCGGCCATCGGCCGCAATCCCAGGGCGACCATAGGAGCGTCAGAACAGCGGCGCAACTGCGGTCAACCCTATTCTCAACAGAACGTTAATGCACCGCAAGGTGCGGATTCAGGTCGACAGGGCAGTGGGTTAGGGTGCGATGCGGCAGTGGAATCGCAAGTCCGCTCAGGCGATCCTGAGCGATGGGCTGAGGGCCGTGACGGCCGCCGGCAGCTCGCGCATGTGGTCGATCAGGTGGTCCGGATTGAGCTCCGCGATCGGTACGTCGGTATAGCCGAAGGTGCAGCCGATCACCGGCACGCCGGCGCGGCGGGCGGCGCCGACGTCGGTGCCGGCATCGCCGACCATGATCGCTGCCCCGATCTCACCGCCGGCCTGCGCGATGGTCTGGCGCAGGATCGCCGGATCCGGCTTGGCGACCCCGAACGTGTCGGCACCGCAGATCGCGGCGAAGCGGGAGGACAGGCCGAGCTGGTCGAGCAGCCGCTTCGACAGCCATTCCAGCTTGTTGGTGCACACCGCGAACTGGCAGCCGCGCCCGGCGAGGTCGTCCAGCGCCGACTCCAGACCCTCGAAGGGACGCGATTCGACCGCGATGTTGTCGGCGTAGAAATCGATGAAATCGGTGGTGAGGCGGCCGATGTCATCGGTGCTGGCCAGGCGACCCTCCGCCTCCAGCCCGCGCTCGATCAGCTTGCGGGCGCCGTGGCCGATCATCTTGCGGGCCGAGGCCAGCGGCACCGGCCGCAGACCTTCGCGCTGCAGGATGTGGTTGAGCGCGCTGATCAGATCCGGCGCCGTGTCGACCAGGGTGCCGTCGAGATCGAAGACGATGGTGCTGGAGATGGGCATCGGTATCCGCTAGCGGCCGGCTCATGTCCTTGCAAGAGGCCCGCAATGGCTTTTTGTCCGATTTCGTGGCCGGCGAGAGCTAGGCCCCGCGTCAAAACATCGCTAGATATGCGCCGGCTTTCGGCCCCCGTCCGTGGGGGTCTCGGGGTGCGAAGGGCGGGTTCCTTGGTCGACATGGATGCATTGAAGCGGCAGGCAGCGGCGCGTGCGCTGGAGGAGGTCGAGAGCGGCATGAAGCTCGGTCTCGGCACCGGCTCGACGGCCAAGCATTTCGTCGATCTGCTCGGGGAAAAGGTGCGCGCCGGCCTCAAGATCGTGGGCGTGCCGACCTCGGAGGCGACAAGGGCGCAGGCGCAAGCGTGCGGCGTGCCGCTGACCACGCTCGATGAGATCGACCGGCTCGACATCACCATCGACGGCGCCGACGAGATCAATCCGGCGCTCGACCTGATCAAGGGCGGCGGCGGCGCGCTGCTGCGCGAGAAGATCGTCGCCAGCGCCTCGGATCGCATGATCGTGATCGCCGACGACAGCAAATGGGTGGCGCAGCTCGGCCGCTACCCGCTGCCGGTCGAGGTGGTTCCGTTCGGCCTCGCCGCGACCCAGCGCGAGATGAGTGACGCCTTCGCCACGGCCGGCGTGTCCGGGCCGATGAGCCTGCGCAAGTCCGCAGACGGCCACGTTTTCGTCACCGATGGCGGCCACTGGATTATCGACGTCCGCCTTGGGGAGATCGTGGATCCCCCGCGTCTGGCGGGTCTTTTGAGCGCAATTCCGGGCGTGGTCGAGCACGGGCTGTTCATCGGCCTCGGCAGCACGGCGATCCTGGCAGGCGCACAGGGAATTCGCGTTATCCAGCGGCCCTGAGCGCGGCACGAGGCTGCGCTCAGGGCGGCAACTCACAGGAGACTTGGAATGAAGAGCGTGTTCAGAATCTTGCCGGCCGCCGGAATCGTGCTGGCCTTGGCCTCGGCAAGCCCGGTTGCGGCGCAGGGGCAGGCACCGGCGCTGAAGCCGGCCTCGCCCGCCTGCATGGCCGGCGCGCGCGAGATTCTGGGGATGAAGAACGCGGCTGCGATGTACGCCAATGCCGTCCCGGGCATCGTGCAGCAGACCAAGCAGGCGCTGCTGCAGTCCAATCTCAACTACCAGAAGGACCTCGACGAGGTCGCCGTCTCGGTCGCGCAGACCTATGCCGGCAAGGAGAAGGAGATCGGCGAGAAGATGGCGCAGATCTACTGCAACGAGTTCTCCGACCAGGAGATCGCCAACCTCGTCGCCTTCTACAAGTCAGCCATCGGCCAGAAGCTGCTTGCGGCGGAGCCGAAGGCGATCCAGATGAGCATGCAGGCGATGAACCTGTGGGCGGCGGAGTTTTCCGACACCGTCACCGCGCAGTTCCGCGCCGAGATGCGCAAGCGCAACAAGCCGATCTGAGGCTTGCGGCCGAAAGGCCAGGTCGGGGGAGAGATGGCTGAGTTCGACGTCGACCTGTTCGTGATCGGTGGCGGCTCGGGGGGCGTACGCGCCGCCCGTATCGCCGCCGGCTATGGCGCCCGCGTGATGGTCGCCGAAGAATACCGCATGGGCGGCACCTGCGTGATCCGCGGCTGCGTGCCCAAGAAGCTGTTCGTGATCGGCTCGCATGTCCGCCAGGAGATCGCCGATGCCGCCGGCTTCGGCTGGATGATCCCGACCGCGACCTTCGACTGGCCGACGCTGATCAGGAACAAGGACAAGGAGATCGCGCGGCTCGAGGCGGCCTACACCAGCAACGTCGAGAAGTCTGGCGCCAAGATCGTCAAGACCCGCGCCGTGCTCGAGGACGCCCACACCGTGCGGCTGACGACCGGCGAGACCGTCCGCGCCAAGTACATTCTCATCGCGACCGGCGGAGCGCCCAACCACGGCACGCCGATTCCCGGCATCGAGCACGTCATCTCCTCCAACGAGGCGTTTCATCTCGACGAGCTGCCGCGCCGGATCTTGATCCAGGGCGGCGGCTACATCGCGCTCGAATTCGCCTGCATCTTCGCCAATTTCGGCGCCGACGTGACCGTCGTCTATCGCGGCGACAACATCCTGCGCGGTTTCGACGAAGACGTTCGCCGCCACGTCCGCTCCGAGATGGAGAAGGAAGGCATCACCATCCTGACCGGCTGCACGGTGACGAGCGTCGACAAGCACGGCCAGGACTACACCACGCATCTGTCGAACGGCTCCAGCATCGCCTCCGACAAGGTGATGTTCGCGATCGGCCGCCATCCTGCCGTGGCCAATCTCGGCCTGGAGAAGGCCGGCGTCGCCATCAATCCAAGGAACGGCGGCATTGCGGTGGATGCGTTCTCGCAGAGCTCGGTGCCGAGCATCTACGCGATCGGCGACGTCACCCATCGCTTCAACCTGACGCCGGTCGCGATCCGCGAGGGCCACGCCTTCGCCGACACCGTGTTCGGCGGCAAGACCGTTCGCGTTGATCACGCGGACATTCCGACGGCCGTGTTCTGCCAGCCTGAAGTGGGCACCGTCGGTCTCACCGAGACGCAGGCGCGCGAGCTGTACGACCGCGTCGACATCTACAAGACGAACTTCCGCCCGATCAAGGCGACGATGTCCGGCCGCGACACCCGCGTGCTGATGAAGCTCGTCGTCGACGGCGCCAGCGATCGCGTGCTTGGCTGCCACATCGTCGGCGACATGGCCGCCGAAATCACCCAGGCCGTGGCGATTGCCATCAAGATGAAGGCGACCAAGGCCGATTTCGACGCCACTATCGCGTTGCATCCCTCCGCCGCCGAGGAGCTGGTGACGATGCGCACGGTGACCGAGCGCCACGTGCGGCAGGCGGCGGAGTAGGGCGCCAACTGCTTTTGGGGCTCGTGCGCGGCCGGCGCCCGTAGCGACTGCGGTGGGCCGGTGCTCACGGTCTGACGACGGTCCACACCGTGGCCGATCGGGCTTGCTGCCGTTGGAACCGCTCAGCGGTTGGAGAGCGACCAGCATGTCCCAAGATGATTGCCTTGCGACCTATCCGCCGCTGAACACCCTGAAGCTCGTTGCCGAGAACATCTGGATCGTCGACGGGCCCGTGATCCGCTTCGGCATTCCCGGGCTGAAATTTCCGTTTCCCACCCGCATGACCGTGGTGCGATGCGCCTCCGGAGATCTGTTCATCCACTCGCCCACGCCGTTGACGCCGGCACTGCGGGCCGAGATCGACCGGGAAGGCCGCGTCCGCGACATCATCGGTCCGAATCGCATCCACTATTGGTGGATCCCCGACTGGCAGGCGGCCTTTCCCGACGCGGCGATCTATCTGGCGCCGGGCATTCGCGCGAAGGCGAAGGGCCGCATCGAATTCGAGGGCAGGCCGCTGGATCGCAGCGGTGGCTATCCCTGGGATGATGAGATCGCGACCTTGCCCGTCGTCGGCAGCTATATGACGGAGGTCGTATTCTTCCATCGCCCTTCGCGCACGCTGATCCTGACCGATCTGATGGAGAATTTCGAGCCGGCCAAGATCGGTGCCGGCTTGGCGCGCTACCTGAGCTGGATCGGGGGTGTCGGTCCGCCGCATGGCGGCCTGCCGCGCGATCTCCGGCTGACATTTACCTGGCGGCACCGACGCGAGTTGCGGGCGGCCGTGGAGACCATGCTTGGGTGGCACCCCGAGCGGATCGTGATCGCCCATGGCGCCTGGCACCGGACGAACGGCACCGAGATCCTGCGCGAGGCATTCTGCTGGTTGCTGCGGCCTTGAACCGCCGGCAGGGCCTCACGAGACCGGCCTTCGTGATGCCGTGCGTTTCTCTCTCCGCGACGGACGTATAGGCTCGTGCGATTGAGGTTGGCGCCAGGCATCTCTCGGCCGCGGAGGAGCTGTGACGATGCGCACGGTGACCGAGCGCCACGTGCGGCAGGCGGCGGAGTAGGTGGACGACCGCGACGCGCGGCCGGGTCAGGGGCCGGCTCGCCGGTAAAGCGCAAGGGCGCCGGCAAGGCTCAGCAGCGCGCCGCCGCAGATGCGATCGAGCCAGAGGGCACCGGAGCGCTTGAGGAAACGCATCGCTTGCGAGCCCGCGCTCGCGTAGGCGAGCATGATCAGGACATCGAGCATCGCGAAGGTGAGGGCCAGCGTGAGATATTGCGGCAGCTGCGGCGCGGACGGCACCACGAACTGCGGCAGGAATGCCGAGAAGAACAGATAGCCCTTTGGATTGGTGATCGCGACGAGGAAGCTTTTCAGAAACAGCGCGTGCGGCTGTCGTGACCCGTCCTTGCCGTCTGCGGACGCCGCAAGGTCGATCGACCCGCTGGACCGCAGCAGCATGAGCCCGAGATAGGCGAGGTAGGCCACGCCGATCCACTTCACGACCGAGAACCAGAATTCGGAAGCGGCCAGCAGCGCGCCCAGGCCGACCGCGACGGCGCCGATGAGGATGAAGTCCGAAGCCACCGCGCCGGCGATGCCGGCCCAGGCGCGGCGTACACCGACACGCGAGCCGTTGGTGAGGGCCAGCAGCACCGTCGGACCGGGGGTCGCGATCCCGATGAAGGCGACGATGGCGAAGCTGAAGAGCGTAAGAGCGTTCACGTCAGAATAGCCTCGTTGGCGGAAGACGCGCCAGTAGGGGGCGGTTCGCCCGCGAACGCAAGACGTTCCTTGGAGGCGGTCAGCGATCGTCTTCGCTGACGCACGCTCGACCTGCCGGATCGCCAAGAGGCTTGACTCCCTCCCGGAAAACACCGCTGGGCGCGATTGCCCGTTCAGCGCTCCACCCGCGAGGCGGTCAACTTCGTCGCGACGTAGGGCAGCGCGAACAGATACAGCCCCGTGCCGAGCAGCACGATGAGCGGAATCAGCGCCAGCAGGCCGACCCACAGCGGGGCCTGCGTCTGCGTCATCGCGGCGATGTTGACGATGACGGCGACCGTGAAGGCGATCGATACCCAGCGATGGACCTGCCGGACGGTGTTGTTCCAGTTCAAGTGCTTCTCCCCTGATGACGTCGTGATGCGCACGCCTCAGCCGAGGCGCGCGACGCTCTGTTCGAGCGCATCGAAGAATTTCGGCCAGCCATAGCGTGCGCCCTGATAGGCGCGGGTCTGGTCGGCTGCGAAGCCGGTCTGCTCCATGCGCAGGTGCGTGCCCAAGGCGGTCGGCGTCAGCGTCCAGGTCACGACGCTGTCGAGGCCAGCCGCCGCCCAGGTGTAGGACAACGTCTTGTGCGGCTCGATGGTCACGACCTGGCAGTCGACGACGCCCCAGTCGGCCTTCAGCTTGAAGCGATGATCGATCGCCGGCGCGAAATCATTCGTCATCAGCCACTCTGCGATCAGATGCGGCTGCGTCAGCGCGCGCCAGAGTTTTTCGGGCGGATGCGCGAATTCGCGCTCGACGACGACGGTGCGGGTTTCTGGCGCAGGTGAGCTCATTGATCCATCCTGTTGAGCAGAGTGTCGAGTTCGTCGAACCGGCTCTCCCAGAACGCAGCCATCCGGCTGGTCCAGTCGAGCAGGGGCGCCAGCGCCTTCGGCTGCGCACGGTAATGCGTCTGGCGGCCTTCGTGACGCTCCCGCACGAGGCCCGCCTGCTTGAGCAGGCCGAGATGCTTCGACACCGCCGGCTGCGACACGCCGGCCTTGGCCGTCAGCGCCCCGACGGTCTGCTCGCCGTGGCGGCACAGGCCTTCGAAGATGGCCCGCCGCGTCGGATCGGCGAGGGACCGGAACAGGAGGTCGGGGGAGCGCGCCATTCAATCCATAACTCGTTGGTTATGGATATTCCCATAACCGTTCGGTTATGGATATGTCAAGCGCAGGCTTTGTCGGGGGGAGATTGATGATGTGATCCGGACGGCGTGGCCGCCCGGATCACTGCTCCTGCTCGATGCGATCAGGGCGTCAGCGTCCACAGCTGCGATCCCACCGCCGTGGCGGCGGTGGTCAGCAGCTGGTTGCCGACCGAGGTGCCGTTCTGGCTGACGACCTCGATGGCATAGCTGCGCAGCGCGATCGTGCCGGTCGCAGCATCATAGCGGAAGCGCTGGTTGTTGTTGCCGGTGCAGGTCCAGATGATCAGTTGTGCACCATCGCCATAGGTGCCGTTGTTGTCCAGGCAGTAGTGCGGATCCTGCATGCTGCGGATCATGCCGCTGGCGTCGTCGTAGCTCCAGGTCTGGTTGGCGGCGCCGGTGCAGTACCACTGGATCACGGCCGTGCCGTCGGCCATCGCGCCGCCATTGACGTCCATGCACAGCGCGGACGTGCGGTTGACGATGCGGACCGGCTGGCGCGATGGTGGCGCGGCGCTGGAGACCGGCGCGTAGACGACGCCGAGCTTGTCGATCCCGTCACCGGACCGGCCATGGAAGCCGGTGATCTGCCAGCCGCTCGGCGCGGCGTAGCTGGTGCAGGTCGCGGTGGTCGCGCCGCCCGCCAGCGTGCGGCCCGTGCTGGTGGTGAACGCAATCCGGAAGATGCGCGTATGGCCCTGGTACTGATCGCTGCACAGACCGACCGAGGTGAGATATTCGCCGCTGCCGAGCGTCAGGCTCTGCGCCGTGCCGCCGGTGCCGCCATGGCTGTAGACATAGCCGTTGGAGAGCGTCAGTTCGACCTGGTCGACCCGGCTTCCGGTGCGGATGGTCAGCTTGCTGACCGCGGGATCGGCGGGCAGCGCCGATGAATCATTGTAGCTCGTGCCATGCGGGCCGCCGAACTGATCGCTCAGCCTGCGGTTCGCGGCCGTCGAGAAGCTCCACTTCACCTCGATCGGGTGATGGTCGGAGAGCTGCGCGCCGCTCGAATCGAGCGCGTCCTGCCGGTCGACATAGGACGTGGCCTGCAGGTTGAGGACGCCGTTGTTGCGCCACAGCACCTTGTCGACGATCTCGCAATCCGGCCGTGCCGTCTGGGGATCGCCGCAGACCAATGCAGCGCCGATCGGAGGCACGCTGCCGCCGCGCATCGTCTCGATCCAGGCATCGCTGAAGCCGTGATGCAGGAATTCCCACATGTTCTGGCCGGCCCGCGTGTAGCGCGTGTTGGTGTCGCCCATCACCATGACGGCATTGCCGGCGGAATTCGCCTCGATGTAGCTCAGGATCTGCACCACGTCGGACTCGCTATAGGCGAGATCGGTGGAGGACGTGCCGGACTGGGCGTGCAGGTTGTAGAAGTCGAGATAGACGCCCTCGGCGAGGCGGGTGCGGACCAGGGAGAATCCCTTCGGCGTCAGCGCGTCGGAATCGGCCCGCTTGGTCCAGGTGACGCGATCGAGATCGTCGAACGCGTAGGTGCTGAGCGTGTTCATGCCGTCGCCGATTCCGGCCGTGCCCGAGGTCGGCGTGCGATACGGATGGTTGTCGCAGGTGTCATAGAGCGCGGCGTGCCAGAGAAAATCCTCCTGCACGTTGACGATGCCGAACTGGCGCAGGTAGCAGCTGATCACGCGCGAATGTGCGTCGCTGCCGCCGTTATAGGCGGTCGGCGTTTCCGCCACGTTGTAGGTCAGCGTGCTGAACGTTCCGTCGGCTGCGTGTAGCGCGCTGCCGAGCAGACTGGCGCATCCAAGCGCGATTGCGCCCGCCCATAGGCGAAGTGTCATTGGTCGAATCCCCTCGATGATGCCGGATAACGGGGCGCGCGATATCATCTGTCGCGTGTCGGCCTGATGACGGATCGATGCATGTTCTCTGCGCGGCGTGTCGGAACAGCGGGTGCAAGCTGGAGTTGCTGCGCTTCCGCACGGCCCTTTCGCCTGCGCTCTCCGATCGTCGGCGGCCATAGTGGCGGTTCGGGATGACGAGCGGAGAAAGGCCGACCAACCCCGCTTCTTCCGGCTCGCTGGGCGTCCTTGTCTTCCGTGAGATCAACGACGCGCTGTTCAGGAAGATCATCCTGAGCATTCTGCTGGCGTCAGGGCTGCTGCTGGCCGTCTGACGGGAGGGACGTCGTTGCTTGCTGAGCATTGCGGGTGATGGCCGATCACTCCACCCATCCCGTCGCGATGGCGTTGGCCCAGTCCGGCCGGCCGCCGCGTCGGGCAAGGGCGGCCATCGCTGTGCCGTCATAAGGCACGTAGCGAAACGTCAATGACCAGCATCCATCTCGGCGCTCTGCGATCGCATAGCAGGCGTCCGGCGTGCCAGTCTGCACGTGATAGCGCTTGGGCGTGGAGATCCGATAGCCCGGCAGCCCGACGCTGCCGGGATTGACGATCAGCCGGCCATCGCCGAGCCGGACGATGCGCGGAATGTGGCTGTGCTCGCACAAAATCAGCGAGGCATCGATGCCGGCGGCCCGCGCTTCGATGCTGGCAAGATTGCTTGGACGCGGTGTGTCGCCCTCCGTGATCCCTTCGAGCCAGAACGCCGCATCGTCGTCCGGGGCGGCGTGACACAGGAACACCTCATCGCGATACAGCAACGTCGCCGGCTGTGCCGCCAGCCACGCGACTTGCTCCTGCCGGAGCGCACGTACGTCCCCGCGGGACAAATCTCCGGCACGATGCCGATCGATCATATGCCGGTCCTGATCGCCCCTGACCGACGGGAAATCGCGTGCCATCAGCATCTCGGCCGTCTGTATCGGCGCGAGCGGGCCGCTGAGATGGTCGCCGAGATTGACGACGTCATCAATGCCAAGCGAAGCGATGTCGGCCAGCACGGCCGCCAGCGCGTCGCAATTTCCGTGGATGTCGGCGATGGCCGCAAACCGCATGAGAGCCTCCGTTCAGGGAACGGCGGGCAGGGCGTTGCCATGCAATGAACCGTTCGCTTTAGCTGCACTTTGAGACGCGCCCGCAAGCTGATGGTCAAATCGGCGCTTGGCACGATCAGTAGCACGCTGCGGATGAGGACGACAATCAGTGGGCCGAGGCCGGATGTCGCTACGCTCGCGGTTCTGTCGACGGCAAAAGCGGTCGTTCCGACGAAGATTCCTCTTTACGAATATCAGAAATCGTGCTCTATTGTGCGCATCCCGCCTCACTCGGAGGGGCGTTGCGCGCGATCGTCACGACACGCGGGGCGGGGAGCGATGGCCGCGAGTAAGCCGCAGCGTGTCTTCGGACACGCGGACGAACGGCTTGCGCGGACGTGAAGTCGCAGCGTGCTGACACCCCGATGCTGGTGTCCCACGCAAGGCGCGTAAGCGCGTTGCGTGCATGGTGGCCAACAAGCCCGGCGCACCAGGCAGACTGCGTATAAGCGTTAAGACTGTCGCGCGGGGAATGCCGGTTGATCGGCTGCACCTGTGGTACCTGCCGCCTGCACTTTCTTCCGCAGGCGGGCCATGGGTGAGGCCTTCACCCGGCATTCCCTGCGCCCTCCGACTTGATGAGGGTGAACGACATCAGCACAGCTCGGGCAGCACCTGCCGCGGGAGCGCTCGCTCGTGGGCCATGACGAACCGTTCGCTGCGTCAGCTTTCGAGCAGCCACTCTGCCGCGCTGCGCCACAGCGTGTCGCGATGCGCCGCGCGGAAGAAGCCCATATGGCCGATTGCGGACGCGCCGACGTCCTGCGGCGCGATGCTGAGCAGTTCCGGCGTGGTGCCCGTATAGCCGGCGCACAGCAGCTCGACCGCCGGCCGGGTCGCCCAGGGATCGTCGGCGAGGCACAGCGCCCGGACGGGACTCTTGAAGTTGGCGTAGTTGGCAAGCGGCAGCGATGCGTCATCGAACAGATAGCGCGGGCTCATGATCCAGCGCACCCATTGCAGGAAGACACCCTTCGGCAGGTCCTCGCCGACGCCACTCCAGCCCGGCGTGTAACCCAGCGCATGAGTCAGCGGGACGCCAACGCCGTTGAGCATCGTCGCCACGCGCCAGCGTTCGCCCGGGGCCATGAGCTTCCAATAGCCGGCCTGCGAGGCGATGAAGAGGGCGCGCGACACCTCGGTGTTGTTGGCGAGCAGGCCGAGCGTCTGGCCGCCGAAGGAGTGGCCGACATAGCGCAGCGGCAGCGCACCGTAGCGCGCACGCATCCAACCGACCGCGCCGGTGATGTCGAGTGCGGCCCAGTCGGTCATCGAGGCCGCAAAGCCCTTCAGGGAGAGGGGACGGCTGCCGCCGATCCCGCGATAGTCGTAGGTCAGAACCGCGCAACCCTGCTGGGCAAGATGAGCAGCGAAGCCGCGATAGATCCGGCGCGGGATCGCCGCCCCGGAATTGATCAGCACGGCATGCGCGGGTGTACCGCGCGGCGCGAACAGGGTGCCCGCGAGCTCAAAGCCGTCGATGGCCGCAATGGTCAGATCCTCACTCGAAACGCCATTGGATCCCGTCTCGCCCACGCCTCGTCCTCCCATCCCGCGCCGGACCGCAGCAAAGTCAAATTCGGCTTGCGGTGCAAGCCCTTGTGTCTGCGCCTTAAATTCCAAGTGGCGGCGCGGAGGCAGGCTGTGTATAAGGCGCGCGCCGCAGTAGGGGATGAACGCGCGGTATTCGCAAGGGAGTTGAAGCCATGACCGAGCGCTGGAGCCCGGAGAGCTGGCGTTCCAAGCCGGTGCAGCAGGTGCCTGACTATCCCGACCAGAAGGCGCTGGCCGAGGTCGAGGCGCAGCTTGCGACCTTCCCGCCGCTGGTGTTCGCCGGCGAGGCGCGCAACCTGAAGAAGGCGCTGGCGCGGGTTTCGGCCGGCCAGGCCTTCCTGCTGCAGGGCGGCGACTGCGCCGAGAGCTTCGCCGAGCACGGCGCCAACAACATCCGCGACTTCTTCCGCGTGCTGCTGCAGATGGCCGTGGTCATGACCTATGCCGGCGCGGTGCCGGTGGTGAAGGTCGGCCGCATCGCCGGCCAGTTCGCCAAGCCGCGCTCGTCGCCGACCGAGAAGATCAATGGCGTCGAGCTGCCGAGCTATCGCGGCGACATCGTCAACGACACCGCCTTCACGCCCGAGGCGCGCATTCCCGATCCGCGCCGCCAGCTCGACGCCTACCGGCAGTCGGCGGCGACCCTGAACCTGCTGCGCGCCTTCGCCACCGGCGGCTTCGCCAATCTCGGCAGCGTGCATCAATGGATGCTCGGCTTCGTCAAGGATAGCCCGCAGTCGCGCCGCTACAAGGAGCTCGCCGACCGCATCTCCGAGGCGCTCAACTTCATGCGCGCCTGCGGCCTCGACCTCGAGAGCCATCCGGAGCTGCGTGCCACCGACTTCTACACCAGCCACGAGGCGTTGCTGCTCGGCTATGAGCAGGCCTTCACCCGCGTCGATTCCACCACCGGCGACTGGTACGCGACCTCGGGCCATTTCATCTGGATCGGCGACCGCACCCGGCAGCTCGATCACGGCCATGTCGAGTATTTCCGCGGCATCAAGAACCCGATCGGCCTGAAATGCGGCCCGTCGCTGAAGCCGGACGAGCTGCTGAAGCTGATCGACATCCTCAATCCCGACAACGAGCCGGGCCGGCTGACCCTGATCAACCGCTTCGGCGCCGACAAGGTCGGCGATCATCTGCCGGGACTGATCCGCGCGGTGCAGCGGGAAGGGCGCAAGGTGGTGTGGTCGTGCGATCCGATGCACGGCAACACCATCACCTCGACCTCGGGCTACAAGACGCGGCCGTTCGATCGCATTGTATCCGAGGTGCGGGCGTTCTTCGCGGTGCATGCCGCGGAGGGCACCCATGCCGGCGGCATCCATCTCGAGATGACTGGCAAGGACGTCACCGAATGCATCGGCGGCGCGCGGGCGATCACCGATGAGGATCTCAACGACCGCTATCACACGGTGTGCGATCCCAGGCTGAACGCCGAGCAGTCGATCGACATGGCGTTCCTGATCGCCGAGTTGCTGAAGCAGCAGCGCGGCGGCAAGTCCGCACCGATGCCGGCCGTCGCGGGCTTCTGATGCTGCGTCTGTGGCGCGCGACGGTCAACTCGCGCAACGGCCTGGCCTTCGCGCTGCGCTCCGAGCAGGCGGTGCGCGAGGAGGTGGTTGCGTTCCTGCTGGCGCTGCCGCTGGCCTATGTCGTCGGCGCGACGCCGATGCGCAGCGTCGAGCTGGTCTGCGCGGTGGTGCTGGTGCTGGTGGTCGAGCTGCTCAACACCGCGATCGAGAAGCTCGCGGACCGGCTCACCACGGAGCATGATCTGCAGATCGGCCGGGTCAAGGACCTCGGCTCGGCCGCGGTCGGCGTCGCGCTGTTGATGTCCGGCAGCTTCTGGCTGTTCGCGATCGCCGAGCGGCTCGGGCTGCTTTGAATGAGTTGAGCGATGGCCGCTGACATCTTCAGGATCACGCTGGCCCAGCTCAACCCGACGGTCGGCGACATCGCCGGTAACGTCGCCAAGGCGCGCGAGGCGCGCGCGAAGGCTTCGGCCGACGGCGCCGATCTCGTGGTGCTGCCGGAGCTGTTCATTGCGGGCGATCCGCCGCAGGACCTCGTCCTGCAGCCGGCATTTCAGGCCGCGTGCCAGGCCGCGATCGAGGCTCTCGCGCGCGAGACCGCCGATGGCGGGCCGGCGGTGCTGATCGGTACGCCCTGGATCGAGGACGGCAAGCTCTACAACGCCTGCGCGCTGCTCGACGCCGGCCGTATCGCCGCGACGCGCTTCAAGGCCAACCTGCCCGATGGTGATCAGAAGCGCCTGTTCACGCGCGGCCCGGCTGCCGGCCCGCTCAGCGTGCGGGGCGTTCGCATCGGCGTCGCGATCGGCGAAGACATCTCGCTCGAAGAATCCTCGAACTACGAAAACGTCATCGAGACGCTGGCGGAAACCGGGGCGGAGCTCATCGTCGTGCCGAGCCGCTCATGCTACATGCGCGGCGGCGGCGACCGGCGCCTGTCGGCCGCCGTGGCGCGCGTCACCGAAAGCGATCTGCCGCTCGTCTGGCTCAATCAGGTCGGCGGACAGGATGACGAGGTGTGCGACGGCGCGTCCTTCGCGCTGAACGCCGATCTCTCGGTGGCGGCACAGCTCCCGGGCTTCGTCGCTGAAGTCACGACCTTGGCGTGGAGCAGGGGAGACGATGGCTGGCAGTGCCAGGGACCGGTCACCACGCTGATCGAGGGCGACGAGGCGGACTACGCGGCCCGCGTGCTCGGCCTGCGCGACCACGTCGAGAAGCATGGCTTCACCGGGATCGTGCTGGCTCTGACCGGAGGCATCGAATCCGCGCTGTCATTGGCGATGGCCGTCGATGCGCTGGGAGCTACGAGGGTTCGCGGTGTGGTGCTGTCCGGGCCCGACATGCCGCAGGAGGCGCGGGCTATTGCAATCGCGGCGCGGCTCGGTGTCGCCGCCGAGGTGTTGCCGATCGCGGCCGCAGTGGCCGGCTTCGAAACGGTTCTGTCCGGTCCGCTGGCGGGCGGGGCCCGTCACGATCTCCTGGCGCGCGTGCGCGGCACGCTGCTGCTGGCGTTGGCGAGCCTCTCCGGTGCGCTCGCCGTCGTGCCGCTCAAGAGGTCGGACCGATATGGCTGTGAGATCGGTGACGCGACCGGCGGTGTCACTCTATTCGACGACATGTCCCAGGCCGAGATCGTTCGTCTCGCAGCGCTTCGCAATCGTTGGAAGCCTGCGAACGCGCTGGGACCGTCGGGCGAAGTCATATCGCCCGATCTCGCTGGCCGCGCGTTCTCAGATGCGTTCGAAGGATGACCCGATGGTCCGGCGATTTCGCTCAGCGCGCCGGGATGAAGGTCGGTCCGACCGTGCGGATCTGCTTGTCGCCACCGGCGCCCGTGGTGTCCGCGGTCGCGGGCGCTGCGGCCTCGGCCGGCGCGGCACCCTTCCGGGCGGCGTTCGCAGGCGGCTTACCGGTCTGGCGCTGCTGCATCCGCTTGGCGCTCTCCTCGGTGACGATGATGTCGCCCTGCTGCTCGGCTGCGGCCTTGTCATCGATCGATTTCAGCGCGTCGGCCCAGGTCTGTCCCGCTGCCTTGCAGGAACAGCTCGGATTGAACTCGGTGCGATACTTGAAGGCGTTCGGCAGCGCGGTGTAGGGCTGGCCGTTGACCGAGACCGCCTGGTTCATGTCCTCGCCGGGATTGCGATAGGTGAACAGCGTCGCGTCGGCGGCGGGGCATTGCGCCTTGCAGGCGCGCTCGTCGTCGGCGAAGCGGCCGGGAACGGTGGCGAACGAGATCGGGAAATAGGCGCCGTCGCAGCTACGCACGCACACGGTCCGGTAGGTGCCCTGCGGCGCCGCGAGATCGGCGCTCGGCGGGGGCAGCGATGCGGCCGGATTGCTGTCGGCGCCGCCGCCGAACAGGCTGGTCAGGAAGTTGCCGCCGCCGCGATTGGCGTTGGCATATTGCTGGTACTGCGGGCCGCAATTGTTCTGGCCGAGCGCTGCCAGCACCGAGCGGCGCTGATTGTCGCGCTCACCGCCAAACCCGCCGCCGCGCAGCCGCTCCAGGCTGTTGGTGATCTGGTCGAGATTGGTGCGCATCTGCTGGATCTGGTTGTTGACCGGAGCGCATTCCGCGGAACGGCCATTGAACAGCGAGAAGAAGCCGGTGCTGTCGCAGCCCATGCGCTTGGCCTGCATGCTGACGCGGTCGAGCTCGCCTTGCTGCTTGGCGGCTGCATCCTGATAACGCCGGATCTGGTCCTCACGCGCGGGATCGCCGCCACCGCCGCGATCGATCGAGGCGAGCTGCGCTTCCAGGCGCGGGCAGATCGGATTGACGCCGGCCTGCGGCCCGGGCTGGCCCGGCGGCATCTGCGCATAGGACTCGGAGCTGGATTGCGCCAGGGCGTGCGAGCCGGTCAGGGTCAGTCCGAGCAACGCAGAGACGGCCAACAGGCGCGGAGACAGGGATGCGATCAAGATGCGGTATTCCGGTCCATGGGTGCAGCCGCGGGACTAGCTCAGAATTCGGAAAAATCGCGGCAGCGGCGGGCATCCCATAGCCGCTTTGTCGGGCATCGTCACGTCGTTTCCGGGGCGCCGGGGTGGCGGGAACAGCCGTTCCCGGCCGTCTCAGCGCTGGCAGGTGATCGCGACGAAGTCGCTGCAGCCGCCATGGGCGCAGTTTGCGCCAGCTTTCGGCACCGATCCGGTGATTTCATCGGGGTCGACGCGGCGATAGGAGGAGGCCTGTGCAAAATCCCGTGATTGGCAGTACGACCGCGCGGCCGAGGCGCCGCATCGGTCGCCCTTGGCGAGGCACTGGTCGACGCCGTAGCCGTCGGCTTCGTTGGCGATGATGAAGATGCGGCTCTCCGCCGTGGCGGTGGTCGCGGCGGCGAGGAGAACACAGCAGGCGAGCAGCGCCGAGGAGATTCGCATGGTGCACCGGTGGGTGTAGGAGACAACTCATGGTTAGGCCCAAAAGGTTAAAAATGATTAACCATGAGGCGGGGCGCGAGCATTTGGGCAGTGAAAACGGCCGTTTTGCGGCTCTTGACGGAGACAGCCTGCTGCAGCATGGTGAGTTTCATGAACGGTTTCCTCGCCATCTGCTGCATTTGCCGCGAGATTACGCGCTAGCGATTCGCTGGCTGAGGCCGTCTTTTCTCAACAGAGATGATCAGGACGCCCGGCCGGCAGGTCGGAAGCGTGATTCGTGCCGTGGCGGCCCGCTCGCGGGCGGTCGTGCGGCGTAGGACACCCGTTGCGCTTCGTCATGGACTGTCGGTCCGGCGGGGCGGTGAGCACAGGGCATTCGGGGACGGACCATGGACTTGCGTTTGTACGACACCGCGTCGCGGGAGAAGCGCTCCTTCGTGCCGCTCGATCCGAACAATGTCCGCATGTATGTCTGCGGACCGACGGTCTACGACTTCGCCCATATCGGCAATGCGCGGCCCGTGATCGTCTTCGACGTGCTGTTCCGGCTGCTGCGGCATCTCTATGGCAAGGATCACGTCACCTACGTCCGCAACATCACGGACGTCGACGACAAGATCAACGCGCGCGCTGCGCGCGACTTTCCCGGACTGCCGCTGAACGAGGCGATCCGCAAGGTCACGGAGGTGACGGCCAATCAGTTCCACAGCGACGCGGCTGCGCTCGGCAGTCTCCGACCCACCTTCGAGCCGCGGGCCACCGAGTTCGTGCTGCCGCGCCCTGATGGCAAGGCGGATATGGTGACCCTGATCAAGCAACTGATCGCGCGTGGCCACGCCTATGAGGCGGGCGGCGAGGTGTTGTTCGACACCCGGTCAATGCCGGACTATGGCGCGCTATCGGGCCGCAGGCTCGACGAGCAGCTCGCCGGCGCGCGCGTGGCCGTCGATGCGCACAAGAAGAATCCTGCCGACTTCGTGCTGTGGAAGCAATCGTCGGAGGACGAGCCGGGCTGGGACAGCCCGTGGGGCCGCGGCCGGCCGGGCTGGCACATCGAGTGCTCGGCGATGAGCGCCGCCTTTCTCGGTGAGGTCTTCGACATCCATGGCGGCGGACTCGATCTGATCTTCCCGCATCATGAGAACGAGATCGCGCAATCGCGCTGCGCGCACGGCACGTCCGTGATGGCGAACTACTGGCTGCACAATGAGTTCGTCCAGGTCGAGGGCGCGAAGATGTCGAAGAGTCTCGGCAACTTCGTCACCATCCGAGACCTGCTGGCGGACTGGCCCGGAGAGGTGTTGCGCCTCAACATGCTCAAGATGCATTATCGCTCGCCGGCGGATTGGACGGTCAAGGGCCTGGAGGAGAGTGCCAAGACACTCGACGACTGGTATCGCGTCGCGGCCGATGCGCCGGGCGAGCAGCCGGAGCCTGAGATCATCGCCGCCCTCGTCGACGACCTCAACACGCCGCTGATGATCGCAGAGCTGCACGCGTTGCGGAGCCGTGCGGCGTCCGGCGGCGAGATGGATCGCGCTGCCTTTGCAGGCTCGCTTCGTTTTGCGGGCTTCCTATCAGAAACCGTCGCGCAATGGGAGGCGCGAAAGCAGCAGGCCAAAGGCGTCGACGCCGCCAAGGTCGAAAGCCTGATCGCCGAGCGCACCGCGGCTCGCGCGCGCAAGGACTTCAAGGAATCCGATCGCCTCCGCGACGAGCTCGCGGCGATGGGTGTCGTGTTGAAGGATGGCAAGGGCGCCGACGGCAAGCCGGTCACGACCTGGGAGATCGCGCGATGAGCAAGCCCGACACGCCGTTTCCGCGGCACTGGCTGTACTACATCCTGCTCAAGCTGGTTCTGATCGCGGGCGCAGTGGCGCTGGTCACGAAACTCTACGGGATGTGGTGACGCATGGGACAGGCTCTCCCGAGGCCCGCGCTGCGGCCGTTTCTTCCCGCTGATGCGCCGGTTCTGGCCGCGATCTTCGTCGCCAGCATCCAGGAATTGACCGGTGACGATTACAGCGAGGAGCAGCAGGAGGCCTGGGCGTCCGCTGCTGAGGATGAGACGGGTTTCGGCAAGAGGTTGGCGTCCGAGCTCACCTTGATTGCGACCCTGCAGGGCTCGCCGGTCGGCTTCGCCGCGCTGAAGGGAAACGATCACATCGACATGCTCTATGTCCATCCGAACGCGGCGGGGCAGGGCGTCGGGGCCCTGCTATGCGACGCGCTGGAAAAGCTGGCGGGCGCGCGCGGCACGACCGGTCTGTCGGTCGACGCCAGCGACACGGCGGTCGAATTCTTCCGCAAGCGCGGCTACGTCGCGCAGCAGCGCAATAGCGTCTCCATCAATGGCGAGTGGCTCGCCAACACCACGATGAAGAAGACGCTCGGCTCCGGGGGAGCACAGGCATGAGCACGGCAGGCACAAGCAGGGAACGACTTTATCTGTTCGACACCACCCTGCGCGATGGCGCGCAGACCAACGGTGTCGATTTCACGCTGGCCGACAAGCAGGCCATCGCGCGCTTGCTCGACGATCTCGGCATCGACTATGTCGAGGGCGGCTATCCCGGCGCCAATCCGCTCGACACGGAGTTCTTCGCCGCCAAGCCCAAGCTCGGCCACGCCCGCTTCACCGCCTTCGGGATGACGCGCCGGGCGGGACGCTCGGTGTCCAACGATCCGGGCGTAGCAGCGTTGCTGGAGGCCAAGGCGGACGCGATCTGCTTCGTCGCGAAGTCATCCGCCTATCAGGTGCGCGTCGCGCTGGAGACCACCAACGAAGAGAATCTCGCCTCGATCCGCGACAGCGTGACGGCTGCAAAGGCTGCGGGGCGCGAGGTGATGCTCGACTGCGAGCATTTCTTCGACGGCTACAAGGAGAATGCGGAGTTCGCGCTGGCCTGCGCACGCGCGGCACATGAGGCCGGCGCGCGCTGGGTCGTGTTGTGCGACACCAATGGCGGCACCATGCCGCACGAGATCGAGGCGATCGTCGGCGAGGTCGTCAAGCACGTGCCGGGCGATCACCTCGGCATCCACGCCCACAACGACACCGAACAGGCGGTGGCGAATTCGCTTGCCGCGGTGCGCGCCGGCGTGCGCCAGATCCAGGGCACGCTGAACGGGCTCGGCGAGCGCTGCGGCAACGCCAATCTGTGCTCGCTGATCCCGACCTTGAAGCTGAAGACGGAGTTCTCGGATCGCTTCGAGATTGGCGTCTCCGACCAGCAACTCGCCGGGCTGATGAAGGTCTCGCGGACGCTCGACGACATGCTGAACCGCGCGCCGAACCGCCACGCGCCCTATGTGGGCGAGAGCGCCTTCGTGACCAAGACCGGCATTCATGCCTCGGCCGTGCTCAAGGATCCACAAACCTATGAGCACATTCTGCCCGAGAGCGTCGGCAATCGTCGCAAGGTGCTGGTATCGGACCAGGCGGGCCGTTCCAACGTGATCGCGGCGCTGGAGCGTGGTGGCATTCCCTTCACCAAGAGCGATCCGAAGCTGACGCGGCTGGTCGAGGAGCTGAAGGAGCGCGAGGCCGCGGGCTATGCCTACGAGTCCGCCAACGCGTCGTTCGAGCTGTTGGCGCGGCGCACGCTGGGCTCGGTGCCCGAGTACTTCCGGGTCGAGCAGTTCGACGTCAATGTCGAGCAGCGCTACAACGCGCTCGGCGAGCGCGTCACGGTGGCGCTGGCCGTGGTCAAGGTCGACGTCGCTGGCGAGCGGCTGATCTCGGCGGCCGAGGGCAACGGTCCGGTCAATGCGCTCGACGTCGCGCTGCGCAAGGATCTCGGCAAGTACCAGGGCTATATCGATGGTCTGAAGCTGATCGACTATCGCGTCCGCATCCTCAATGGCGGCACCGAGGCGGTCACGCGCGTGCTGATCGAGAGCGAGGACGAAAAGGGCGAGCGCTGGACCACGGTCGGCGTGTCGCCGAACATCATCGATGCCTCGTTCCAGGCGCTGATGGATTCGGTATTCTACAAGCTGGTGAAGTCAGGCGCGCCGGGGTGAGATGGTGTATCCGTCATTGCGAGCGAAGCGAAGCAATCCAGAGTCTTTCCGCGGATCGAGTCTGGATTGCTTCGTCGCTCTGCTCCTCGCAATGACGGAGGAGAGGGCAGGAGGTAACGCATGATCGACCACGTCTCCGTCGGCGTCAGCGATCTCGCCCGCAGCGCCCGCTTCTATGAGCTCGCGCTGGCGCCGCTCGGGATGACGCGCCTGGTCGCGCGCCCGGCGACCATCGGCTTCGGCAAGGCCTATCCGGAATTCTGGATCAATCTGCGTCCCGCGATGGCGCGGGTATCGTCCGACACCGGCTCGCATCTGTGCTTCCGCGCCAGGAGCACCGCCGAGGTCGATGCATTCCATGCGGCGGCGCTGGAGGCGGGCGGTGTTTCAGACGGCTTGCCCGGGCTGCGACCGCATGATCGCGTGCGCTACTACGCCGCCTTCGTGCTCGATCCCGACGGCAACCGGATCGAAGCCGTCACATTTCCCGCGGAGTAGGGATCAGAGCCGCTTGGCGATCTCCGGTGCCATTTCGGTCTCTTCCCTGGCGATGCCGGCGGCAGCCGCGCGCAGGCGCGGCAGGATGTCCTCGACGCGCTCGGCCTTCAAGAGCTCGATCGAGAAGCCGGGGCGGATGAACTCGGTCTCGCGCATATGGGCGAGCAGCGAGAACAGCGGCTCCCAGAAGCCGTCGATGTTGGCCATCAGCACCGGCTTGGCGTGGCGTCCGAGCTGTTTCCAGGTCAACTGCTCGACCAGCTCCTCGAGCGTGCCGATGCCGCCGGGCAGCGCCACGAACGCATCGGAATGCTCGAACATCAGCCGCTTGCGCTCGTGCATGTCGGGCGTGACGATGAGATCCTTCAGCGGCATCATGACTTCCTTCTTCACAAGGAAGTCCGGAATGATGCCGGTGACGTCGCCGCCATGGTCGAGCACCGCCTTGGCAACCGCGCCCATCATGCCGATGGAGCCGCCGCCATAGACGAGCCTGACGCCGTTCTCGGCGAGCGCCTTGCCGAGCGCTTTCGCTGATTCGATGAAGCTGGGATTGGTCCCGGGGCCGGAGCCGCAATAGACACAGACGGTGCGGATTTCAGTCATTGGACGGATGTGACACTGCAGTTGAAAGGCGTCAAGACGAGGGCGGAGGGCGTGGATTCGCGGGCTTTCACGGAATGATGCGGACTGGATGGATCCATTTGCCTGGGAATGGAGTATGCAAATACTGCGCCGCGGCAACGGAATCCGCCGACGCACGGGTGCATCCGGCGCCCGGACACTCTATATGACCAGCAACGCCGGCATCACAACATGCCGAGACACTCGCTGTTCCAGAACGTTAGATGCCGCCCGATTCCTCCTCCGAACCAGCCGCCAGCCAGCCATCGTCCCTCGAGCAGGGAACGCTGGCCGGCACGCTGCGCCATTTGTGGCCCTTCATCTGGCCGAGCGATCGCGCCGACCTGAAGATGCGCGTGCTATGGTCGGTGGTGCTGCTGATTGTGGCGAAGGTCGCGACGCTGGTCCTGCCCTTCACCTTCAAATGGGCGACCGACGCGCTGACCGGCGCCAACACCGCGCCGATTGCGCCCGCCAACTGGGCGTTCTGGCTGGTGGCCTCGCCGCTCGTCATGACGGCAAGCTACGGCGGGATGCGCGTCCTGATGGCGGTGCTGACGCAGTGGCGAGATGGTATTTTTGCCCGCGTCGCCATGCATGCGGTGCGCAAGCTCGCGACCATCACCTTCGTCCACATGCACGAATTGTCGCTGCGCTTTCACCTGGAGCGCAAGACCGGCGGCCTGACCCGCGTGCTCGAGCGCGGCCGCAACGCGATCGAGACCATCGTGCGCATGGTGATCCTGCAGCTGATCCCGACCATCGTCGAGGTCTCGCTGCTGACGGCGGTGCTGCTCTGGCAGTTCGATTGGCGCTACGTGCTGGTCACGCTCACCATGGTCGCAGCCTATCTCTATTACACCTACATCGCGACCGAATGGCGCATCGAGATCCGGCGCCGTATGAACGACTCGGACACCGACGCCAACACCAAGGCGATCGACTCGCTGCTCAACTACGAGACAGTGAAGTATTTCGGCGCCGAGGCACGCGAGGCCGAGCGCTATGACCGTTCCATGGAGCGCTACGAGCGCGCCAGCGTGAAGACCTATACCTCGCTCGCAGTGCTCAACGCCGGGCAGGCCGTGATTTTCACGATCGGGCTGACGGTGGCGATGCTGATGTGCGCCCAGGGCGTGCGCCAGGGTCGCAACACCGTCGGCGACTTCGTCATGATCAACAGTATGATGATCCAGCTCTACCAGCCGCTGAACTTCATGGGCATGGTCTACCGCGAGATCAAGCAGGCGATCATCGACATCGAGAAGATGTTCGGCGTGCTCACGCGCGATGCCGAGGTGAAGGATTCACCCGGGGCGACGCCTTTGGTGGTGACCTCCGGCCATGTCCGCTTCGAGGACGTCCGCTTCGCCTATGAGCCGGAGCGGCCGATCCTGCAGGGCCTGAGCTTCGAGGTGCCGGCCGGCAAGACGGTCGCGATCGTGGGTCCGTCAGGTGCCGGCAAGTCGACCATCTCGCGGCTGCTGTTTCGCCTCTACGACGTCTCCGGCGGCCGCATCCTGATCGACGGGCAGGACATCCGTGACGTCACCCAGGTGTCGCTGCGCGCCCAGATCGGCATGGTGCCGCAGGACACCGTGCTGTTCAACGACACCATCCGCTACAACATCCGCTACGGACGCTGGGATGCCGACGACGCCGCCGTCGAGGAGGCGGCCCGCCTCGCGCAGATCGACGGTCTGATCCGGATGGCGCCGAAGGGGTACGAGACGCAGGTGGGCGAGCGCGGCCTCAAGCTCTCCGGTGGGGAGAAGCAGCGCGTTGCGATTGCCCGCACCATCCTGAAGGGGCCACCGATCCTCGTGCTGGACGAGGCGACCTCGGCGCTGGACAGTCATACCGAGCACGAGATCCAGGAGGCGCTCGATGGCGTGTCGCGCAATCGCACCTCGCTCGTGATCGCGCACCGGCTTTCGACCATCGTGGCGGCCGATGAGATCATCGTGCTCGACCGGGGGCGCATTGCCGAGCGCGGCACCCATGCCGAGCTGCTGGGCAAAGGCGGGCTGTATGCCGGGATGTGGAGCCGGCAGCGCGAGGCCGAGGAGGCGCGCGAAAAACTGGCGCAGATCGGCGACGATGCGGCGGCGCCGAACCGCAATCCGCCGGATCGGAGCGAGCCGGACGCGGTCGGGCCCGATCGGACCGGCCAGGTGGCGAGTGCCGCCGAATGATGCCGCGGACCGCCCTGATCTGAACTCAAGAATGCATTAAGGATTCATTTTGACCTTCGCCGGCCATAGACCTAGTCAAGGCGACGGTCCGCTCTGAGGTCAGAGCGACAACACTCAACGAAGCAGGCCATGTCGATCAGCAATTCCATCCGCGCTCAGATCCCGCCGATCCACCCGGAAGGCTATCCCTTCATCGGGGGATTTGCCCTCGTCAGCCTGATCCTGTTCTGGATATTCACCCCGCTCGGCTGGATCGGCACGCTGCTCACCGTCTGGTGCGCGCTGTTCTTCCGCGACCCGATCCGGGTCACGCCGCAGCGGGAAGGGCTGGTGGTGGCGCCGGCCGACGGGCGCATCTCCATGATCACGCGCGCCCTGCCGCCGGCCGAGCTCGGCCTCGGCGACCGGCCGCTGCTGCGGGTCTCGATCTTCATGAGCGTGTTCAACGTGCATGTGAACCGCAGCCCGGTGGCCGGCCGGATCGAGAAGATCTCCTACCGTCCGGGCGCCTTCATCAACGCCGAGCTCGACAAGGCGAGCGAGGACAACGAGCGCAACTCGCTCGCGATCTCGACGCCGCATGGCCGCATCGGCGTGGTCCAGATCGCCGGCCTCGTGGCGCGCCGGATCGTGTCGTTCGTGCGCGAGGGGCAGACCATCGGGGCTGGCGAGCGCTTCGGCCTGATCCGCTTCGGCTCGCGGCTCGACGTCTATCTGCCTGACGGCACGGAAGTTCTGGTCTCGGAGGGGCAGACGGCCATTGCCGGCGAGACGATCCTGGCCGATTTCGACGTGCCCGTGCCCGGCCTGACCTTCCGGAGCCAGTGAACCGTCGCCGGCCGATGATGACTCATTAAAGGTCCTTGAGGCACCTTCCGACACAAGGTTTCGACCAACCCACACGTGGTGTGATCATGAGCTTCGATCCGAACTCTCCCGAACTGCGCCGGCGCCGTTTCCGCCCGATCCCGGTGCGGCTGCTGGTGCCGAACATGATCACCTTGTTGGCGATCTGCGCCGGCCTGACCGCAATCCGGCTGTCGACCGAGGGGCGGATGGAGCTCGCCGTCGGCGCCATCGTCTTCGCTGCCTTCCTGGACGGCATCGACGGCCGCATCGCCCGCATGATCAAGGGCCAGTCGAAGTTCGGCGCCGAGCTCGACAGCCTGGCCGATTTCGTCAATTTCGGCGTGGCGCCCGGCCTGATCCTGTATTTCTGGCAGCTCCATGAGCTGCGCGACGGCGGCTGGATCGCCGCCATGATGTACGCCATCAGCGGCGGCCTGCGGCTGGCGCGCTTCAATGCCAGCATTGACGATCCCAACAAGCCGCCCTTCGCCGCCAATTTCTTCACCGGCGTGCCGGCCCCGCTCGGCGCCATCACGGTGCTGCTGCCGGTCTATCTGGCGTTCCTGGATCTGCCGAGGCCGCCGGCGCTGGTGACGGCTTTCTACACGCTGCTGATCGCCTTCCTGATGGTGTCGCGGCTGCCGGTGTTCTCCGGCAAGACCACGCGGATGCGCGTCTCGCCCGAACTCGTGCTGCCAGTGTTCGCCTCGGTGGTGTTCTTCGTGGCGCTGCTGGTGGTCTATCCCTGGCACATCCTGTCGGCAGGATCGATCCTCTACATCCTGAGCCTTCCGTTCGGCTGGCGGCTGTATCGGCAGCAGGCGGCGCGGCACTCCGCGGTTCTTGGTGCCGCGGCTGCAGCGCCGCACGCCTCGTCTTCATCCGCGACGGCTTTTGCGCCGACCGGCGCGCCAGCGGCGGAGCAGGGGCAGCGGCCGCCGGAACGGCTGCACTGAGCGCAGGGCCCCAAGACCCAGCGCGCGCTTTGCCGGCTTCGGCGCCTCAGTTATACCGGATGGCCAAGGACGGCCGCGAATGCCGTCCGCATCATCCGGAGAAAACGCCCGTGACAAGCACTGCCGCCGCGCCCCTCGCTGCTTCCGTTCTCGAGGCGCTCGCGCGCTACGATACGCCGACCATCTGCAACGCGATGGAGATCGTGGCGCCCGAACGCCGCCTGGTCGGCTACACGACCAAGCCGCTGGTGTGTCCGTTCCCCGATCTGCCGCCCATGGTCGGCTACGCGCGGACGGCGACGATCCGGTCCGTCGTCAAATCGGGTCTGCCGGCGGACGAGCAGGCGAGGCGGCGCACAGACTACTACGAATATGTCGGCACCGGTCATGGTCCCCGCATCGTCGTGATCCAGGACATCGATGGTCCCGACATCGGCTACGGCGCGTTCTGGGGCGAGGTGCAGAGCAATGTCCACAAGGCGCTCGGCTGCCTCGGCGTGATCACGGATGGATCGATCCGCGACATTCCGCAATGGGCTGCCGGCTTCCAGGCTCTGGCGGGCTCGATCGGTCCGTCGCATGCATGGGTGCATGCCGAGAGCTTCGGCGGCGAGGTCCGCGTCGCCGGCATGACCGTGCGCTCGGACGATCTGATCCACTCCGATCGCCATGGTGCGATCGTCATCCCGGCCGACATCGCGGCGAAGCTTCCCGAGGCGGCCGAACTGTGCGCGCGCCGCGAAACGCCGATCCTGGAGATCGCGCGGTCGGCGGATTTCTCGCTCGAGAAGCTCAAGGCCGCCTTGAAGCGGTCGGCGGAGATTCATTGAGCCTCGCTTCGCTCCGGTCCCAATGAGCGAGAGCCGTACCGCTCGGCGGTGCGGCCCGGCTGGTTCGGGCCCTGCGCAGGGCCGCTCGCCGAACTGCGACGCTGCAACCGCATCCGGATGACTACGGGGTGACGGCCGAGCTTCCGCGGAAAATGTCCAGCGTGGTGGCGAATGACCCGCAAACAGGCCGGGATCCGCCGAAGGTTAAGCGGCCGTCGCTCGTTGAGAAGATTTTATCCATCAAGCTTTACCTGATGGCCAGCCTGTCCCGATAGGCATGTCGCCCGAGGGCGAAGGACATGCGCAGGCTGATATCGAAATCGAGGCCGTTGTTCGGGCGGCTCGACCGGACCGTCGACAAGATGGTTCGGCTGATCGGACATTTCGGCAGCGCCGCGATCGGCCTCTCGGCGATCGCCCTGGTGTGGGCCGGCATCTTCTACACGATCTCCGAAGAGCATACTCGCACCGAGCAGTCGGCGCTGAAGAACGGCGCCAACCTGGCCCGCGCGTTCGAGGAGCAGATCATCCGCTCGATCCGCGCGGCAGATCAGACCTTGCTCTACGTCCGCGACTCCTATGCCAGGGACCCGCACAACTTCGACATGTCGCTATGGTCGAAGAACAGCCAGTTCCTGTCCGACTTCTCGTTTCAGGTCGTCGTGATCGGAAAGGACGGCATCATGCTGTCCAGCAACATCGATCCGAACATGCGCGGCCTCGACCTGCGCGACCGCGAGCACTTCCGCGTTCATGCCGGCGGAAAGGATGATTTTCTCTTCATCAGCAAGCCGATCTTCGGCCGCGTCTCCAACAAATGGTCGATCCAGCTGACCCGCCGCATCATCATGCCGGACGGTTCGTTCGGCGGCGTCGTCGTGGTCTCGCTCGATCCCGAATATCTGTCGAGCTTCTATAATTCGGTCGATCTCGGCAAGAAGGGCAATGTCACGCTCCTCGGTCTCGACGGCATCGTGCGCGCACGGGCCTCGGCCGGCCCGGGAGGCGTGGGATCCTCGCTCGCCGGCAGCCCGGTGATGAGCGCCATTCAGCACAGAAGCAACGGCTTCTACACCTTCAAGAGTCTGATCGACGGCGTCACGCGCATCTACTCGTTCCAGCGCATCAAGGATCTGCCGCTGGTGGTCATTGTCGGTCAGGCCTCCGAGGAGATCTTCAGCGCCTTCAAGCTCAACCGCGATCGTGATCTGCTGGTCGGGGCGTTGCTGACGGTGGTCATCGGCATCATCACGATCCTGATCGCGCGCTATCAGGCGGGGCTTGCCGCCTCACGTGATGCCGCCGAGGCAGGTACGCGGGCGCGCTCCGAATTCCTGGCGATGATGAGCCATGAGATCCGCACGCCGATGAACGGCGTCATCGGCCTTGCCGATCTCTTGCTGTCGGCGGACCTCGGGCCGGAGCAGCGCAAGATCGCGACGACCTTGCGCGAGTCGGCCGACTACCTGTTACAGCTGCTCAACGACGTCCTCGATTTCTCCAAGCTCGATGCCGATCGTCTGGAGATCGAGCACATCGAGTTCGACCTGCACCGGTCGGTGACGGCGACCGCCGAACTGCTGGTGTCCCGCGCCAAGGAAAAGGGTCTGCAGCTGACCACCTCGATCGCGCCGGAAGTGCCGAGCTACGTGGTCGGCGATCCCGCGCGATTGCGCCAGGTGCTGTTCAACTTGGTCGGCAATGCGCTCAAATTCACCGAATCGGGCGGCGTCCATGTCGATGTCCGTGCCGAGAACCTTGCCGGGCCGAACCTGACGCTGGTGTTCTCGGTGGCCGATACCGGCGTCGGCATTCCCGCAGACGCCGTCAGCCGGCTGTTCAAGCAGTTCTCGCAGGTCGACAATTCCATCTCGCGCCGCTTCGGCGGCACCGGTCTGGGGCTCGCGATCTGCAAGCGCCTCGTCACCTGCATGGGCGGCGACATCAAGGTGCAGAGCAAGGTGGGCGAGGGCAGCACCTTCACCTTCTCGATCCAGGTTCAGCCGCAGCCGGACGTCGAGCAGGTCAGCGCGCACGAAGCGACCATCGCGCCGGTCGGCGAGACGATCGCCGAGGAACGTCCGGCCAGCCTCGAGCCGCTGAAGATTCTCGTTGCCGAGGACAATCTGACCAATCAGTTCGTCGTCAAGAAGCTCCTGGACAAGCTCGGTCACCGCTACGACATCGTCGAGAACGGAACGCAGGCGATCGCGGCCGTGCAGAGGCAGAGCTACGATCTCGTGCTGATGGACATGATGATGCCCGAGATGGACGGGCTCACGGCGACGCGGATGATCCGCTCGCTGCCGCCGCCTGCCCAGGACATCTACGTTATTGCCCTGACGGCCAACGCCACCAGCCAGGATCATCTGGCGTGCACGGAGGCCGGCATGAACGACTTCGTGACCAAGCCGGTCACGCGCGATCGACTGAATGCCGCTCTGCTTCGCGCGGTCGCTGCTACACACAAGGAAAGGCTCTTCGCATGACCGACTTGGTGCAATTCGACGAATCCGTCTATCAGACCCTGGTCTCCGAGCTCGGCGAGGAGGATGCGCTGGAAGTCCTGCGCACGTTCCTCGACGATACCTCGGGAAAGTTCGGCACGCTTGCCGCCAAGTTCGAGGATCGCCTCGAACTGAGGCGCGAGGCGCATTCGATCAAGAGTTCGTCGGCGACGTTCGGTTTTTCGGCGCTGTCGCGCCTGTCGCGCGAACTCGAGGTCGGATCGTCGACGATGGAGCCGGCGCAGATGCTGGAGATGATCCACAAGATGCAGCGATCATTCGATCAGTCAGCCGTCTTCGCCGCGGCTAACCTGCTCAAGTCCGGAGCGTCAGCCGCTTGAGCGAGGTCGGCGTGGTCTGCGGCGCTGCTGTTTACCTTTCATTATGCCTACCGAATTCAGTAACTCGTCCTTAATGGCGGACATTTAGGGTCGTGACACGCGGTCCAGAAGCACCGCGTCGGTCCGGCAGGGTCCGTGGTTTGCGTACGCGGGTGGAGTTGACTCATGGATATTATGACGAGTGCGGGGCTCGTGGCTGGCGTGATCGTCATCGCGACGATGATGCTGCTGGGCGGCGATCTCGAGATGTTCGTCAGCGAGCACGCCGCAATCATCATCTTCGGCGGTTCGATCGCAGCCACCATGATTCGCTTCCCGCTGGGCGTCATGCTGCACGGCGTTCCGCTTGGAATGAAGTACGCTTTCACCATGAGCCGCCTGTCGGCCCGCGAGCTCGTCGACGAGCTCGCCCGCATTGCCGAGATCGCGCGCAAGCAGGGCCCGGTCGGCCTGGAAAAGGTCGAGACCGACGAGCCGTTCCTCGCCAAGGGAATCCGCTACGTGGCCGACGGCTACGATCTCGAATTCATCCGCGACAATCTCGAGCGCGACCGCGACAATTTCCTGATGCACCTGGACGAAGGCAGCAAGATCTATCGCGCCATCGGCGACTGCGCCCCGGCGTTCGGCATGGTCGGCACGCTGATCGGCATGGTGCAGATGTTCGCCAACATGACCGACCCCTCGAAGCTCGGCCCGTTCATGGCGACCGCGCTGCTCGCGACTCTGTACGGCGCGTTGGTGTCGAACCTGATCTGTCTGCCGATCGCCGACAAGCTGCATGGCAAGCTGCTGGACGAGGAAACCAACCGGACGCTGATCATCGACGGAATCCTGATGATCCGTGACTCCAAGAGCCCGGCCCTGGTCCGCGAAATGCTCCTGGCCTATCTGCCCGAGAAGCATCGCCACGCCGAAGGCGAGCCCGTGCCGGCCTGATCGGCTGCGGTGGGGCGATCCGGGGTGGGGTAGGCAATGGCAAAGAAGAAGAGGGGCGATGCGCATGGCGGCGGTCACGGCTGGTTCGTGACCTTTGCCGACCTGATGGGACTTCTGGTCAGCTTCTTCGTGATGCTGGTCGCGTTCTCCACCATGGACAACAACAAGCTGAAAGTCGTCGCAGGCTCGATGCGCGACGCCTTCGGCGTGCAGTCCGAGTCGCGCTATTCGGGCATCGTGGAATCCGACGGCCTGCCGACCCGGCCGAAGCTCAAGAACGCCGCCCACATCTCGCCGGAGGAGACCGCGCGCGAGCCGAGCCCCGAGCAGGAGGAGCGCCAGCATACCAATGGCGCCAAGCTGAAGATCGATCGCCAGTTCGCGCTGGCGTCCGCCTCGCTGCGTCAGGCGCTGCAGGACATGCCGGAGATGACCGAGATCTCCAAGCACATCATGTTCGAAGAGACCAAGCAGGGGCTCAACTTGGAGATCGTCGACCAGGACGGGCGTTCGATGTTCGCGGATGGCTCGAAGGTGCCCTTCGACCGCACGCGACGACTGATCGAGAAGCTGGCCGCGCCGCTGAAGGCGACGCCGCTTCGGGTCCAGATCACCGGGCACACGGCCGCCGGCTTCGTTCCCGCCCGCAGCGATTATGGCGGTTTCGACCTGTCGGCGGATCGCGCCAACGCGGTGCGGCAGATCCTGGAGCGGGAAGGGCTGCCGGCGAGCCACATCTACGCGGTCTCCGGCAAGGCGGACACCCAGCCACTGTTCCCGGACGACCCCTCGCTGGCCGCCAACCGCCGCGTGACGATCACCCTGATGCGGGAAGACCCGCCATTGCCGCCCGATTTGAAGCCCTAGCCGGGACGCTTCGCTTCCCGCATCATATTGCCGCATCGCGGCTTGCGAACGGCAACGAAGAGCATCGGCAGGCACTTGATTCGCCCGAGGCAGATCCGACATCTGCCTCAGGATGCTTGGGCTGAAGGCACTTTCCGCGATGCGGCATGCGATATCCGCGTCAGCCGTGCCGTTTGGTTGCGGCCTGGGAACATCGGTCTGCTTACGGTAGAGGCTTGACCTGCGAACGGTCTGCGTTCACACGCGCCGGGCCAGACAGGAAGATGCGTTCCAAGCAACATGACGGCCAGCGCGACATCGACCGAAGGACAGGACACCGCGAGCACGTCGGGGTTCTGGGGGCTGACGCTAGGCAGCATCGGCGTGGTGTTCGGCGACATCGGCACCTCGCCCCTCTACGCCTTTCGCGAGGCTGCGCACGGCGCTGCTCAGGGGCAGCCGGTGTCGCGGATCATCGTGCTCGGCGTGCTTTCCCTGATCCTCTGGTCGCTGTTCATCGTGGTGACGGCCAAATACGTGCTGCTGCTGCTCCGTGCCGATAACAATGGCGAGGGCGGAACGCTGTCGCTGATGGCGCTGGGACAGCGCGCCCTGGGCCGGCGCAGCCTGTTCCTGATGTCGCTGGGCGTGATCGGCGCGTCGATGTTCATCGGCGATTCGATGATCACGCCCGCGATCTCGGTGTTGTCGGCGGTCGAGGGCCTCAAGCTCGCGGCGCCCGCGCTCGAGCACTACGTCGTGCCGCTGACCGTGTTCATCCTGGTCGTGCTGTTCGCGGTCCAGAGCAAGGGGACGGCGCGCGTCGCCTCCGCGTTCGGCCCGGTCATGATCACATGGTTCACCAGCCTCGCCGTGATGGGAATCGTCCACATCAGCGACGACCCCTCCGTGCTTGCGGCCATCAATCCCTATTACGCGGTGCAGTTCCTGCTCTCGCATGGCACGATCGGCCTGATCACCCTGGGCGCGGTGTTCCTCGCGGTCACCGGCGGCGAGGCGCTCTATGCGGATCTCGGTCATTTCGGCCGCAGGCCGATCCAGTCGGCTTGGCTGTTCTTCGTGCTACCGGCGCTGCTGATCAACTATTTCGGGCAGGGCGCCCTGGTGCTGTCCGATCCCGCCGCGATCGAGAATTCGTTCTACCGGATGGTGCCTGAACTGTTGCTGCTGCCGCTGGTGGTGCTGGCGACCGCCGCGACCGTCATCGCGAGCCAGGCCGTGATCACCGGTGCCTATTCGCTGGTCGGCCAGGCGGTCCAGCTCGGCCTGCTGCCGCGTTTCGAGGTCCGCTATACGTCCGAGAGCCATGCCGGCCAGATCTATCTGCCGCGCGTCAACCGGTTGCTGCTGATCGGCGTGCTGCTACTGGTTCTGCTGTTCCGGACCTCGAGCAATCTGGCCTCCGCCTACGGCATCGCGGTGTCCACCACCATGGTGGCCGACGGCATTATGGGCTTCGTGGTGATCTGGAAGCTGTGGAACTTGCGTGCGGCCGTGGCGGCGGCCGTGATCGCTCCCTTCGTCATCGTCGACATGACCTTCTTCAGCGCCAATCTGCTGAAGCTCCTCGAAGGAGCCTGGGTTCCGCTGCTGTTCGGTGCCGCGATGGTCGTGACGATCTGGACTTGGCGGCGTGGCTCGGCGATTTTGGTGCTCAAGACGCGCAAGATCGAGGTTCCGCTGGACGACCTGATCACCAGCCTGGAGAAGAGGCCTCCTCACATCGTCAAGGGCACGGCGGTGTTTCTCACCAGCGATCCGACCTCCGTGCCGACGGCCCTGTTGCACAATCTCAAGCACAACAAGGTGCTGCACGAGCACAATGTGATCCTGACCATCGAGACCGCGCAGACGCCGCGGGTCGATGTGTCGGAGCGCGTGCGCATGGAGAAGATCAGCGAGAAGTTTTCCAAGGTGCGGCTGCGCTTCGGGTTCATGGAATCCCCGAACGTGCCGCGCGCGCTGGCGGTGGCGCGCAAGCTCGGCTGGCAGTTCGACATCATGTCGACGTCGTTCTTCGTCTCGCGCCGCTCGTTGAAGCCGTCATCCCAATCGGGCATGCCGACCTGGCAGGACCATCTCTTCATTGGCCTGAGCCGGTCGGCCAATGACGCCACGGACTACTTCCAGATTCCGACGGGCCGGGTCGTCGAAGTGGGTACCCAGGTAACGATTTAATCGATTGATCTTCCCTGGTGGCTCATGCATGCTTAATTGCATGGCTGAAGCGCATTCTCTTCAGGTCCATAGCAGCGCTCTGCCGCTATAAGCCGCGCGCTCTGCCGCGTTGTGCAGTGAAGCATTAACGAGTCCTCGAGGGGGCTACCCCATGACAGTCGACGTCGCAGCTACGCCCGCGGAAGCGCCGGCGACCAACGGGCATGGCAACGCCCATTCCACGGCCAGCTTCGCGGCGCTGACACTGGGAAGCATCGGTGTCGTCTATGGCGACATCGGCACCAGCCCGCTCTACGCGTTGCGTGAAGCGGTCATGGCTGCGAGCAGCGGCGGCGAACCTGCGCCTCACGCCGTGATGGGGGTGATCTCGCTCATCCTGTGGGCTCTCATCGTCGTCGTAACCCTCAAATACGTCGTGATCCTGCTGCGCGCCGACAACCACGGCGAGGGCGGAACGCTGGCGCTGATGGCGCTCGCCCAGCGCGCGGTCACGCGCGGCGCCAGCGTCATCGTTCTGCTCGGCATCATCTCGGGCGCGCTGTTCTATGGCGATGCGGTGATCACGCCGGCCCTGTCCGTGCTGTCGGCGATCGAGGGCATCAAGCTGGTGACGGCGGCGTTCGATCCCTACGTCGTGCCGCTCACGGTCATCATCCTGGTCATGCTGTTCGCGGTCCAGGTGCGCGGCACGGCCAAGGTGGCAGCGTTCTTCGGCCCGATCATGCTGATCTGGTTCCTGGTGATCGGGATCGCGGCGCTGCCGCCGATCCTGCGTCATCCCGAGGTGCTGTGGGCGATCAATCCGATGAAGGCCTTCACCTTCATGCTGCATCACGGTATCATCGGCTTCATCACGCTGGGCGCGGTGTTTCTGGCCGTCACCGGCGCCGAGGCGCTGTATGCCGACCTCGGCCATTTCGGCAAACGTCCGATCCAGACCGCCTGGCTGTTCATCGTGCTGCCGTCGCTGGCGCTGAACTATCTGGGGCAGGGGGCGCTGGTCATCGCAGACGCGAAGGCGATCGAGAACCCGTTCTTCCTGATGTTCCCGGACTGGGCGCTGATCCCGATGGTCGCGCTCGCCACGATGGCGACGGTGATCGCGAGCCAAGCGGTCATCACCGGCGCCTATTCGCTGACGCGGCAGGCGATCCAGCTCGGCCTGCTGCCGCGCTTCGAGATCCGCCACACCTCCGAGGCGCATTCGGGTCAGATCTACATTCCGCGCATCAACAAGCTGCTGCTGATCTCGGTCATGCTGCTGGTGCTGATGTTCAAGTCGTCCAGCGCACTCGCCTCGGCCTACGGCATCTCGGTCACCGGCACCATGGTCGTCACCGCGATGATGGGCTTCGTCGTGATCTGGAAGGTTTGGCGCTGGTCGCCGTTCGCGGCGGCCGCGCTGATCGCGCCGTTCCTCTTCCTGGACCTGACCTTCCTGGCGGCGAACCTCCTGAAGGTGCTCGAAGGCGGCTGGGTGCCGCTGGCGCTGGGCGGCTTCGTGATGACGCTGATGTACACGTGGCGGCGCGGCAGCCGGCTCTTGTTCGACAAGTCGCGCAAGCTCGAATTCCCGCTCGCCGATCTCGTTGCGATGCTCGAGAAACGTCCGCCGCAGCGGGTGGCGGGAACGGCCGTGTTCCTGACCAGCGATCCCTTGAGCGCGCCAACCGCGCTGATGCACAGCCTCAAGCACTACAAGGTGCTGCACGAGAAGAACGTGATCCTGACCATCGAGACCGCGCCGACGCCGCGCATCGATCCGTCCGAACGCGTTCGCCTCGAGCAGATCAGTCCGACTTTCTCCAAGGTGACGTTGCGCTTCGGCTTCATGGAATCGCCCAACGTGCCGCGCGCGCTGGCGATCGCGCGCAAGCTCGGCTGGCAGTTCGACATCATGTCGACCTCGTTCTTCCTGTCGCGCCGCGCGCTGAAGCCGGCTGCGCATTCGGGCATGCCGCGCTGGCAGGATCACCTGTTCATCTCGATGAGCCGCTCCGCCAACGATGCGACCGACTATTTTCAGATCCCGAGCGGACGGGTGGTGGAGGTCGGCACCCAGGTCACGATCTGAGCTCTGGACCCGCCGCGCCAGTGTGCCGAAGCGCTTGATTTTCGTAGCGTCTAGGGTGAGTTTGGCGGCCGGATCAGGGTCGGTACGGCCCTGCTGAAGGCTTGGAGGATGGGCGTGGCTGTTGTGCACGATTTGACCCCGCAGGACGTGGCCCAGGGGATCGCGGAAGGGCGAATTCTTCTGGTTGACGTGCGAGAGCCGAACGAAGTTGCTGCGGAAGCCTATCCCCACGGCGTCGTCGTTCCGCTGTCGGGCTTCGACCCGAAGCTGATCCCGGATCCCCAAGGCAAGGATGTCGTGTTCGCCTGCCGCTCCGGCAAGCGCTCGGTGACGGCCTCGCTGGCGGCGCAGGCCGCCGGTCTGCCCTACGACAAGCATCTTCAGGGGGGCATGCTCGGCTGGAAGGCGGCCGGCCTGCCGACCAGGACCGGCGGCTGACAGGCGATCATGATCTCGCAGAACAAGGTCTTCGCCGACCTGCCCGTCACCATTTTCGAGCAGATGTCGCAGCTCGCGCGCGACAACAACGCGATCAATCTGGGGCAGGGCTTTCCCGACGATCCGGGCCCGGAGGATATCCGCCGCGCCGCGGCCGACGCCGTCCTCAACGGTTACAACCAGTATCCGTCGATGATGGGCCTGCCCGAGCTGCGCCAGGCCATCGCGGCCCACTACCGGCACTGGCACAAGCTCGATCTCGACCCGATGAGCGAGGTCATGGTCACCTCCGGCGGCACCGAGGCGCTGACGTCGGCGATCCTGTCCGTGGTGGAGCCCGGCGACGAGGTGATCTGCTTCCAGCCGGTCTATGATTCATACTTGCCGATCATCCGCCAGGCCGGCGGCATTCCGCGCCTCGTCCGGCTCGAGCCGCCGCATTGGCGGCTGTCGGAGGAGATGCTGCGGCAGGCGTTCTCGCCAAAGACCAAGGCGGTGCTGTTCAACAACCCGCTCAACCCGGCCGCCGTGGTCTATCCGCGCGAGGACCTCGAGCTGTTGGCGCGCTTCTGCCAGGAGTTCGATGCGGTCGCGATCTGCGACGAGGTCTGGGAGCACGTGGTGTTCGACGGCCGTGCGCACATTCCGCTGATCACGATCCCCGGCATGCGCGACCGCACCATCAAGGTCGGCTCGGCAGGAAAGATCTTCTCGTTGACGGGCTGGAAGATCGGCTTCGTCTGCGCTGCGCCGCATCTGTTGCGCGTCGCCGCCAAGGTGCATCAATTCCTGACCTTCACGACCGCGCCGAACCTGCAGGTTGCGGTCGCCTACGGACTCGGCAAGTCGGACGACTATTTCGTCAATATGCGCAGCGAGCTCGCGCGCAGCCGCGACCGGCTCACGGCCGGTCTCGAAAGCCTGGGGTTTCCCGTGCTGAAGGCGCAGGGGACCTACTTCCTGACCGTCGACCTCTCGCCGCTCGGCCTCAACGAGACCGATGAGCAGTTCTGCCGGCGCATCGTCCACGACTACAAGGTGGCCGCCATCCCGGTGTCGGCGTTCTACGAGACGGATGCCGTGACCTCCGTCGTGCGGTTCTGCTTCGCCAAGAAGGACGCAACCCTGGATACGGCGCTGGAGCGCCTCTCGGACGCCATCCACCGGCGCTAGGAGACAAGAGTGATGACGCGCGGCTGCATGGGTTCGGCTCTGGCGCTGGCTGTCGCGGCGTTGACGCTTTCCGTACCGGTGGGGCGCGCCGAGGAGCGCGTCGTCAACTTCTACAACTGGTCGAACTACATGGCGCCCGGTGTCCTTGACGACTTCACCAAGGAGACCGGCATCAAGGTCGTCTACGACACGTTCGACGCCAACGAGACCCTGGAGACGCGGCTGCTCGCCGGCAAATCCGGCTACGACGTCGTGGTGCCGACCGCGTATTTCCTGCAGCGCCAGATCAAGGCCAGGATCTTCCAGCCGCTCGACAAGGCGAAGCTGCCGAACCTCGCCAATGCCTGGCCTGTCGTGACCGAGCGTCTCGCCACCTACGATCCCGGCAACCAGTTCGCCGTCAACTACATGTGGGGCACGACCGGGATCGGCTACAACGTCAAGGCGGTCGAGAAGATCCTGGGTCCCGGCGCGCGGATCGACAGCTGGGACATGGTGTTCAAGCCGGAGAACCTCGCCAAGTTCAAGGATTGCGGCGTCCACATGCTGGATTCCGCCGACGACATCTTTCCGGCGGCGCTCAACTTCCTCGGTCTCGATCCGAACTCGACCAAGCAGGCCGACCTGGAGAAGGCGGGCGACGTGGTCGGCAAGGTTGCGTCGTCTGTCCGCAAGTTTCATTCGTCGGAGTATCTGAGCGCGCTCGCCACCGGCGAGATCTGCCTGGTGGTCGGTTGGTCCGGCGACATCATGCAGGCGCGCAGCCGCGCCGAGGAGGCCAAGAACGGCATCGAGATCGGCTACGCCATCCCGAAGGAGGGCGCGCAGATGTTCTTCGACAATTTCGCCATTCCCGCCGACGCTCCGCACGTGGCCGAGGCGTATCTGCTGATCAACTATCTCTACCGCCCCGAGGTCGCGGCCAAGAACTCGGACTTCCTGTCCTATGCCAACGGCAACCTGGCCAGCCAGAAGCTGATCGACCCGAAGATCCTCGGCGACAAGAACATCTATCCGGACGAGGCGACGCTGAAGAAGCTGTTCGTCATCACCGCCCGCGATCCGGCCACGCAGCGGATCATCAACCGGTTGTGGACCAAGGTGAAGACGGGGCGGTGACGCGACACCTGGTGTCCGAGACGATTGTCTCTGGATGACAACATCGCGCAACAGTCAGCAGCATGGCGAAGCGTAAAGGATGGCTCGAGCCCGTAGGCGCGTACGGGATCGTCGATGCGGTTGAACCTGACTCGAAAGGGTCACGACCAGCGCTGGAAAACGATGCTGGCGTTGACTCCGCCGAAGCCAAAGCCGTTCGAGATCGCACGGTCCATTCTCATTGATCTCGGTTCGCCGCGGACCAGGTCCACACTGTCGGCCGCGGCGTCGGGCGTGGTGATATTGCGGGTCGGCGGCGCGATCTGATCGCGCAGAGCCAGAACGGTGAAGATCGATTCCAGCCCACCGGCTGCTCCGAGGAGATGGCCGGTCGATGACTTTGTCGCGCTCACGGCAATGCGCCTGTCGCACCCGAACACCGCCTTGATCGCTTCGAGCTCGCTGCGGTCGCCCGACGGCGTGGAGGTCGAGTGAGCGTTCAGATGCTGCACGTCGCCCGGTTCGAGCCCGGCCTGTCGCAGCGCAGCCTCCATTGCGCGACGCGCGCCTTCGCCGTCCTCGGGCCCGGACGTGATGTGAAAGGCGTCGCTGGTTGTGCCATAGCCAACGATCTCGGCAATTGGCGACGCCCCGCGTGCAAGCGCATGCTCCAACTCCTCGATCACCAGGACGCCGGCGCCTTCCCCCATGACGAAGCCGTCGCGGTCTCGATCGAACGGTCGGGACGCGCGGTCCGGCGTGTCATTGAAGCGGGTCGATAGCGCCCGAGCCGCAGCGAAACCTCCCAAGCTGACGAGGTCGATGCAGGCCTCCGTGCCGCCACACACCGCAATGTCAGCTTCGCCCGATCGGATCAGGCGTGCTCCATCGCCGATCGCCTGTACGCCCGCTGCGCATGCGGTAACCGGCGTTCCTATGGGCCCCTTGAAGCCAAACCGGATGCTGACATGACCCGCTGCGAGATTGGGCAGGAATGATGGTACTGTGAAAGGCGACAGCCGTTGCACGCCTCGCTGCTCGGTGGTCCTGACCGCCTCGACGATAGCCGGAAAACCGCCGATGCCGGACGCGATGATCGTGGCGGTTCGTCCGGCCGCGTGTGCATCAGCGGGCGCCCATCCGGCCTGGGCGATCGCCTCGGCGGCAGCCGCCAAGGCGAAAATGATGAACCGGTCCATCCTGCGCTGGTCCTTTGGCGATGCGGCAAGGTCGGCATCGAAGCCACCCTCGGCATCCTCGCTCTTGCTGGGCACGATCCCGGCGACTTTGGCCGGCAAGGCTGCAGCCCATTCGGGTAGCGCGCGGAGTCCCGACCGGCCGGACAGCAGACGCGCCCACGCAAGTTCAACGCCGCATCCCAAAGGGGACACGACACCCAATCCCGTCACGACAATCCGACGCATGCTGCTCTCCTAGCTAGTCTGGCGAGGAAGACGTCTCCGGGCGCATTGCTCGGATCGAGGCGAGACGCTTGCGCATGCCTGCGCTTGCTCGCGGACCAGGGAGAAGCACCGCGTTCGTCGGCGTGATCGGCGTCTTGCTGCAGGCATCCACCACGACCGGATCGAACGTGCGTGCGCTGTTGCGATCAGCCATGACAATCGATTTGCCCTCGGGGGCGAGGTGCCTGTTTCCCCACGCGAACATCGCCACCACGACCGGGAAGAAGTCTTGGCCCTTGGGGGTGAGAACATATTCGTATCGGGGCGGGTGTTCGTTATAGAGCCGCCGTTCGAACATGCCCGTATCGGTGAGATGCGCGAGGCGACGCGACAGGATGTTGGACGCGATACCGAGGCTGTCCTGAAATTCGTCGAAGCGAGTGAGTCCCTGGAACGCGTCGCGCAAGATCAGAATGCTCCACCACTCGCCGACGCACTCGACCGCCCGTGCGGCGGGACATTCCGCAGATTTGAATTTCTTCGGCTGCATACCGCCACCATGCCCGAGTAACTTGCTAATTGCAAGTCACAAGCCAGGGCCGTGCCCGCACGCTGGTGCCGGGCGCTTCACACGCGCGACCATGACGGTCGGACAGCGCGGCTCGTCGCTCCCGGCGACTGAGGGGTTCGTCTGCAGGAGGGGTGGACGGCACTTCAGCGAGCTGGCGGCGTCTCGCGCGAGTGATGCGCCGCTTTGATGGCGTCGGCGCGACCAGGCGACCTCGTAGCCGTCACCGGCCGCGCCGAGATCCATTTAGATCAGCGTTTGGAATGACGGGGTCGTCGAGCTTGGCCGAGGTTTGGACGAAAGCCCTCTTGGCTGTCCGCTGTCGCGCGGCGTCCATCTTTTGCGCTGACTGGTGCGCGACCTGATCAGGCCCAACGGGCGTGTCCCAGTCGATCGTCAGCTCCGCGCCTTCATCGACCGGGATCGCCCGGCAATGGGCGATCCCCGCCGTTGGCAACCTCTCGGATCACCCCAACCGATGCATGGCGCAGAGCTTGTTGCCGTCGAGGTCGCGCAAGTAGGCGAGGTAAAGCTTGCCCGTCGAACCTTCGCGGATGCCGGGCGGATTTTCGCAGGTGGTGCCGCCGGCTTCCAGGCCCGCTGCATGCCACGCGTCAGCCTGTTCGGGCGAGCTGCAGGCAAAGCCGATGGTGCCGCCATTGGCAGGGGTCGCGGGCTGGCCGTTGATCGGCTTTGACACCGAGAAGATGCCGGTCGGCGTGATGTAGAAGATGCGGTGGCCGTCGACCCTGGCCGGGCGCACGCCCAGCGTCCCCAGCAGCTTGTCGTAGAAGGCCTTGGCCTTGTCGAGGTCGTTGGTGCCGATCATCACATGCGAAAACATTCGCGCTTATCCTCCCTGGAGCTTCCGAACAGCTGTCGGATAGGCGGCCAAGGTAGCGGCCGTTGGTGCAAGAGGTAAGGGTTTTGTTCGGATGGGCCGATCGACGGAATGGGATGCTGCGGACCGGCTTCCTCGTGGTGGAATTTGGTACGGCGCCGACTACCGCCAGCGCCGGTGCAGCCAAAGCCACTGCTCCGGATATTCGCGGATCCAGCCCTCGACGACGTCGGTGACCGCCTGCGTCGTGCCCTGGATGTCGATCTGACCGTCGGCCGTCCGCACCGGCTTCACTTCCTCCGACACTTCGGCGCGGAAGCGATTGCCGGGAAGGCGGATGATGCGGACGCCGTGCACGGGGCATTCGACCTGGCGTAACAGGCGAGCCAGCATCGGATTGGCGCGGGTCTTGCGGCCGAAGAAGGTGACCTCGACGCCACCGGTCAGATACTGATCGACCAGCATGGCAACGTGCTGGCCGTTCTTGAGCGCCTGTGCCAGCCGCAGCGGCGCGTCGCGGCCGGCCGGGACTAGTGTGCCCATCTTGACCTGCCGAATCTCCTGGATGATGCGGTCGGCGGCGGCGATGTTGGGTCGGCGATAAAGGATGGCCGTATCGAGCTTATGGGCGACCGCCGCCAGCGCCGGCATCTCCCAATTGGCGAGATGGCTGGCAAAGATCAGGGCTGGCTTGCCGTCGAGGCGGAGCTGATGAAACAGCTCATGGGTGCGCGGCGACAGCTCGATCCGGCTGCGCTCGGGATGCGCCTCGTCGTAATCCCAGATCTTGTCGAGATGGGCGAACTCGGCGCCGACGCGGCCGAGATTGTCCCACACGCCGGCGAGGATTTTCTCGATCTCCTCGGGCGATTTCTCCGGGAAGGCCGCGGTGAGATTGTCGCGACCGATGCGCTGCTCGCGCAGGCGTGGCCCGATCATCTGCGCGATGCGCGCGAAGCGGTCGGCCGTCTTCTGCGGGTCGAAATAGCGCGTGGTCCTGAGCATGCCGACCGTCAGCGCGCCGACGGCGGAAGCCCCGGCCGACTTCACGACTCGGCGGATCACGAGCTTGGTCCGGAGTGGCAGGAGACTCATCGATGGCAGCGGCGGATCAGGCCGGTTCGCGCGTCAGGATCAGCGAGGCGTTCTGGCCGCCGAAGCCGAACGAATTCGACATCACGGTGGTGACCCGCGCGTCGCGGGCCTTGTTGCCGACCACGTCGAACAGGATCGCGGGATCCGGAATGTCGTAGTTGATGGTCGGCGGAATCCGCTGATGCTCGAGCGTCTGCAGCGAGAAGATCGCCTCGACCGCGCCGGCCGCCGAGATCGTATGCCCGACCATCGACTTGTTCGACGACACCGGGATCTTGCCGGTGTGCTCGCCGAACACCGCGGAGACGCCGACATATTCCATCTTGTCGTTCTCGGGCGTGGCGGTGCCGTGGGCGTTGATATGGTCGATCTGCTCCGGCGCCATGCCGGCGTCGGCCAGCGCCTTGCGGATGCAGCCGATGATCGGCTTGCCGTCCGGCGAGGAGCGGGTGCGGTGGAAGGAGTCGGTCAGCTCGCCGCAGCCGGCGACGACGCCGAGGATCTTGGCGCCGCGCGCGACCGCCGCATCATAGCTCTCCAGCACCAGCGCCCCGGCGCCCTCGGCCATCACGAAGCCATCGCGGTTCTTCGAGAACGGCTTCGAGGCGCCTTGCGGCGGGTCGTTCTGGGTCGACAGCGCCGACAGCAGCGAGAAGCGCACGAGCCCTTCCGGATTGACCGAGCCTTCGGTGGCGGCGCATAGCGCGACGTCGGTCTCACCGCGCCGGATCGCCTCGACGCCGAGCTGGATCGCGGTCGCGCCGGAGGCGCAGGCGGTCGACAGCGAGATCGGCGAGCCCTTGGTGCCGAATGTGTCGGACAGCGAATCGGCCACCGAGCCGAACAGGAAACGGTGGTGATAGTTGACGAACTTGCCGCCGCCGCAGACCTTCAGCAGGTCGTCATAGGTGAACTGGGTGCCGCCGACCTCGTGCGCGAGCTCGAGCCGCTGCGGCCATTCGATCTCGACCGGGGCGACGGCGAGAAACAGCGGCCCCGGGAAGTCGCCCTTGGAGCCGATCCCGGCCTGCGCGATGGCTTCCTCAACGGCCATGTGGCCCAGCCGTTCGGACAGACCCGTCGACGTGAACGGGGCCACGGGAACGAAGTCGACCGTGCCGGCCATCGTCGTCTTCAGGCCGTCGATCGGGAAGCGCGTGATGGTGCGGATGCCGGACTCGCCCGCAACGAGCTTGTTCCAATTGTCCGACTTGCCGGCCCCGAGCGAGGTGACGATCCCCATTCCGGTCACGACCACGATGGGACGTCCAAACTTGTCGCGTACACTCATGATGTCCCCCGTCGTGAATCGGTCTGCCGAGCCGTGTTCACTTGACTGCTTCGACCAAGGCCATGCCTTCGCCGCGGTAATGGCCGGCGCCGACCACTACGATCTGGGTCGGAGCCTCCTTCATGTCCGCCTCGACGCCCGAGGAGTCGCCCGGTGCGAACAGGGCACCGCGCGAGATCGACAGCGCCGCCAGCGCGAGATCGAGCGCGAAATGCGCCTCCATCGTGTGGCCGAAGCGGGTGCCGCTCGAGCGCACGGCGTAGGATTTGTGATGGTCGAGGAACGCGCGTTCCTCCGACGTCACGGGCTCGGCACCGGTCGCGCCGGTGATGATCGCGCCCGGCGCGTCATGCACGTCCAGCGCCGACCAAAGACGGTCGAGCGTCCCGGTGACGGCACCTGCCTCCTTGCGGCGGGCGCGGTCGGCGACGACCTTGCTGAGCCGCGCCAGCGGCTTGGCGCCGCGGGCCTCGGCATGCGGCTTGGATTCCAGCACCAGGAACGCGCCGGCCGATCCGAGCGCGAAGCCCGGATGGTCCTTGCGGGCCCAGACCGGCTTGAACTCGTTCTTCAGATTGTAGTCGCCGAACTCGTACAGCACGAGCAGATCCTTGCGCTCGCCATTATGCGAGCCGCCGACCAGCGCGATGTCGCTCTGACCGCCGGCGATGCGGGCCAAAGCGATCTTGAAGGCGTCGACGCCCGCAACCTCCTCGCCCATGAAGGTGCGCGAGGTGCCGCAGACGCCGTGCGAGATCGCGATGTTGCCGGCGAGCAGGTTGGACAACTGCGCCAGGAACAGGGTCGGGCGCAGGTCGTTCATCAGCCGGTCGTTCAGGAAGCCGGGCGTACAATTGCCCTGGGCTTCCGCGTTGAGGATCGCGATGTCGACGGAGATGTCGCGCTCGCCGCCGCCCGCGGCCACGATCATGTCCATCCGGGACAGGATGTCCTTGTTGCCCTTGAGGCCGGCGGAATCCAGCGCCAGCCCGGCGGCATAGGTGCCGATGCGCTGCCACGCCTCCATCTGGCGCTGCTCCTTCTTGGGGATCTGCGCTTCCAGATTCACCTTGGCCCAGGGATGCACGATGTAGGGCGCGAAACCCTGCTCGTCGATGTTGATCTGGCCGGAGTTGAGGGCGTCCCAGTTCGCATCGAGTCCCTCGCCAAGCGAGGTCGCAAGACCGATACCGGTGATCCAGACTTCGACGGGATTGGAGGTCACGGCTGTCGTCTCACTCATCGCTGCAGGACCTGTTGCGGAAAGCCGACGCGCTTGGCGACGGCGTCCATGTGTCCGCGCAGCTCCGGATTGGGGAAGGGGACGTGGCTGAAAGTGATCGTCGCGTTCGAGCGCAGCTTGCCGCCGACCTTCACGCGCGCTTCGGTCACGGCGTAGCCGGAGCCCTCGTGCAGCACGTTGGCCTCGACTGTCAGCACCTCGCCCGGCGACACGAAGCCGCGCATCTTGGCTTCCTTCACGGCGGCGAGGAACGGCATCCGCTCGAACTTCATCAGCGCGAGCAGCAGCCAGCCGGACGTCTGGGCCATGGACTCGATCAAGAGAACACCGGGCATGATCGGATAGCCCGGAAAGTGTCCTTCGAAGATCGTGCTTTCGGTGGGAACCTTGGCTTCGACAGTGATGGCCTTCTCGTCCAGTCGGAGGTCAAGAATGCGGTCGATGAGCAGGAAATATTCGATTTGCATGGCGGGCGCTCAGGCGCCCTTGGCGGCGACCAGCTCGTCGATGCGGGCGCACAGGTTCTTCAGCACGAAATACTGCTCGGTGCTGGCTTTGCCGTCGTTGACTTCCTGCGTCCACTTCTCGAGCGGCAGCTTGATCCCGAAGGCCTTGTCGATCGCAAACGCGATGTCGAGGAAATCGAGGCTGTCGATGCCCAGATCGTCGATGGCGTGGCTATCCGGCGTGATCGTGTCGCGCGGGATGTCGCAGGTTTCAGCGATGATCGTGGCGACCTGATCGAATGTTGAGGACATCACTAAGCCTTTGATATTTTGGAGCTAATCCGGTAGGTGGCGACGGGAGGACACCGCGCCCCCGGGGCCGTCTGATGCGAGCCCTTCTACCCCCGCCGCCCGGGAGTCGTGTGCCCGTATATCGGAGCGACGCGGTGAGTTCAATGGAGCCGGACACGGCGGTTGTGGCGGGATTGTGATGCTCCGCCGCTGGCGGCCGAGCGGCGTCCAGCAGGGATCAGGGCGTGTAGGTCTCGGTGATGATGCGGGCGCAGTCGCGCCGTCCGGTCAGCAGGCAGTCCTGGGTCTTGCGCAGGTCGGCAATGCTCATCGCCAGCCAGATGCCGATCGCGGTCAACGCGACCGTGAAGGCGATCGCCGCGATGTTGGCCAGGATGCGGTGCCGGAAATCGTCGGGCTCTTCGCGCGGCTGCTCATACCGGGAGAGATCGAGTGTCGGCCGCTCGCGCCGATGCAGCTGAATCGGCGGGCTGCCGCCCTCGGTCACGCGCCGCACCGGACTGCTGCGCGGCCGGAACGGCACCACGCGATGCTCTTCCTCCGCTGCAATGGGGCGCTGGGACTTCATGCCTCGACTCCGATGGTCCTTTTTAGCACGCGGGCCCAACCTCTCACAAAGAAACTTTGCCACAATTGAGCTGCATCAGCAAAACATCTCCCTCCTCGGATCCATCCAATCTGCGCCCGCTCCGCGGGTGATTGGAACCTGCCGCGGCCGGTCCGAACGGCGTCGCAGCTACGGGCAGATGCACTGGAACGGCTCGGCAGGCGTGGCATAATGCTGATCATCCCCCCGGGAGCCCAGGCCATGGCCAATACCCGCGAGCCGCTGCTTCATCCCGTGCCGATCCTGTCGCTGCGCCCGACGCAGATGACCGTCGGCATGCGCGAAGTGAAGGAGAAGCGCGAGCGCTGGCGCGAGCACAAGTCGAAGAAGAAGCAGGCCGAGCTGCTCGGCAAGCACATGATCCCGGTGGTGCTCGGTCCCGACCAGCGGCACTACGTCGTCGACCACCATCACCTCGCCCGCGCGCTCCATGACGAGGGCGTCAAGGACGTGCTGGTCACGGTGATCGGCGATCTGTCGATGGTCGATCGCGAGGCGTTCTGGGGCGTGATGGACAACAAGCGTTGGGCCTATCCTTACGACGCCAAGGGCGAGCGGCGGCATTTCAAAGACCTGCCGAAGACCGTCGCGGATATGAAGGACGATCCGTTCCGCAGCCTGGCCGGCGAGTTGCGCCGCGCAGGCGGCTTTGCCAAGGACACGACGCCGTTCAGCGAGTTCCTATGGGCCGACTTCCTGCGCCGCAAGGTCAAGCGCAAGACGGTCGAGACCCATTTCGCCGCCGCCATGGAGCACGCGCTGGCGGCCGCAAAGAGCCACGACGCCGTCTATCTGCCCGGCTGGTGCGGACCCGCGTCGGACGACTGACTGGCTCACTTCGCCTTGGGCAGCCGCCCCATCAGATAGAACTCGTCGTTGGGCCGCATGCCCGTGACATTTGCCATCCGGTTCGACAACGCGAAGAACGCCGCGATTGCGGCGATGTCCCAGATGTCGTCGTCGCTGAAACCGTGGCCGGCCAGCGCCTTGAAATCGGCGTCCCCGACCGTCTGCGCCTCCAGCGCCACCTTCATTGCGAAATCGAGCATCGCCCGCTGCCGCGGCGTGATGTCCGCTTTCCGGTAGTTGATCGCGATCTGGTCGGCGAGCAGGGGATTCTTGGCGCGGATGCGCAGGATCGCGCCGTGCGCGATCACGCAATACTGGCACTGGTTGGCGCTCGACGTCGCGACAACGATCATCTCGCGCTCGGCTTTGGTCAGCCCGCCGTCCTTCTCCATCAGCGCGTCGTGATACGCAAAGAACGCGCGGAACTCGTCCGGCCGGTGCGCGAGCGTCAGGAACACGTTGGGCACGAAGCCGCTCTTCTCCTGCACGCCGAGCAGCCGGGTGCGGATGTCGTCCGGCAGGGCTTCGATTGCGGGAACGGGAAAGCGGCTGATGGCGGGCTGGGTCATGGCAACGGGTCCGGCATGTGTGGCAGGGGACGAACCTTAGTGGATCGCGGCGCAGGCGCAACGTTCCAGCTCAGCCCATCACCTCGCCCCGTGGCGGAATGCCCGCGACACCTTCTCGAAGGCGTCGTCGATCGAGATTTGAGAGGGGCCGCCGCCGTATTTAGCGCAGCGGCTTCTTCAGCAGCGAGAAGCGGTCCGGATCGAGGCCCATCGAGGGCTGCAGCATCGGCGCGTCCAGCGAGGCCGACAGGTTGCCGCGATCTCCGAGGCTGCCGGCGCCGCTGTCGCCGCTCGCAGCGTCGCGGCTCGAGGTCGCTCCGCGCCAGCGCTCCAGCACGGCACTGACGAAATGCATGTCGTGTCCGGCATTGACCGAGCGGACAGTCGCGATCGTCGCCTCGCTGCGCGGCAATTGATGCAGCGGCACCTCCTTGAAGCGCAGTCGGGTTGGTAGCGCGACGCCTTCGCCGAAGGCCAGCACCTCGCGGGTGCCGAGCGAGGGAACGAAGGAGAGCAGGTTGGCGGCGGCGTCGGAGACCGCCGAGCGCAGCAGCGACTGGTCGCGCTCGTTGGCGAGGCGCATCGTGAACAGCGTGTTGCACTGGGAGATGATGGTGGCGTCGAGCTCGGCCGGCCGCTGGGTGATCAGGCCGAGATAGACGCCGTATTTGCGGCCTTCCTTGGCGATGCGCGAGATCGCCTTGCGGGTCGGACCGAAGCCGATCGAACGGTCTGCGGAGGCGTAGCGGTGCGCTTCCTCGCAGACGAACAACAGCGGCGAGACGCCGTCGCTCCACAGGCCGAAATCGAACGCCATGCGGCACACGACCGAGACGACGGAATCGACGACCTCGGCCGGGAAGCCGGCGAGCTGCATCACCGTCATCGGGCGGCCGTTGGCCGGCAGGCGGAACAGATGGCTGATGACCTCCGCCATGGTGTCGCCGCCGACATTGGCGTTGTCGAACATGAAGGCGTAGCGCGGGTCGTTGCGCACGGTCTCGATGCGCGAGATCAGCTTGTGATAGATGATGCGCGAGGAGCGGTTCTCCAGCTTGCCCATGCGCTCGTCGATCAGGTTGATGAGGTCGACAAGGCGGTAGGGCACCGGCGTATCGACGGTGTAGCCGACCATCTTGGGATCGACGCGCTTGAGCCCGATGCGGTCCGTATTCTGGTATTGGGTGTAGATGCCCTTCGCCAGCGGGATCACCTCGGCGAGGATGTCGAGCTCCTCCGGCACGCCGGGCCGGCCGCCGAACAGGACGTCGACGATCTCCTCGAAATTGAACAGCCAGAACGGCAGCTTCAGATTGCGGGGGTTCAGCACCAGCGCGCGCTCGCCGAAGCAGCGGCCATATTCGTTGTGGACGTCGAGCAGGAAGATGCGCAGGTTCGGCCGCGCCTTGAGGATCTCGTTGAGCAAGAGCGACACGCCCGTCGATTTGCCGACGCCGGTCGAACCGAGCACGGCGAAGTGTTTCGACAGCATTTCCTCGACATTGACACAGGCGCGCACGGAGGTGTCCTGCTGCAGCGCGCCGATGTCGATGTGGTCGCCGGCGGTCGGCGTGTAGATCGTGCGCAGCTCCTCGCTCGTGATCATGTCGACGGCGTCGCCGATGGTCGGGTAGTGGGTGACGCCGCGCTGGAACTTGGGCCGTTCGGCCGGTCCGAGGATCTCGCCCAGCAGGTCCACCGACGCCGTCGCGACGTATTCGCTGGCATGCGACAGGTCTTCGCTGGTCACCTCGGTGATGATCGCAATGATCGTGGCGCTCGGGCAGCGGATGCTGATGAAACGGCCGACTGTGGCGCGGATATCGGAAACGGTCATCTGCTGGGTCGACAGAATGCCGACGCGGGCCTGGGAGCCCCGCACCGAGATCACGCGTCCGAAGGATGTCACGGTCATGAAACCTGTGGTGAATTGTTGAGCTGACACCTTCTCTGCTGGGACTGGAAAATTTGTTAAGCGGGCAATGTTTGTGAACGTGCTGCCGCCCAGCCCGGCGGTCGGAGGGGCGCGCGGAGCGTTGCGAATGCACCTTCTCAATGGCGCCTAACACCTTGCGGCATAAGGCTTTCTGCATCCTTCCCTAAAGCGTCGCGCGAGCCGCTCGGATTAACGTCCGGTTCACCATCTCCAAGGCTCTTCCTGGAGGCTCTTCCTGTAAGGCTCTTCAGCTCTGGGCGCGCGGTGCCGAAAGATTGCCGAAAGCCAAGTGGATGGTCCCACGCCGATCCGAACCCGTCCAGCCGCTCAGCGATTTGATCGCAGCAATCTGGAACCCGGGCGTGCCTGCTATATTTTGCCCGTCAAGCGCGAGGGAGCGGATGCCGCCGATCTCGTCGAACGAAATCGGTCGCGCCCATGCCGTTGCGGACCCGATCCTCGCGTGAAGCAGGAGGATGATGTTATGGCTGAACCTACCAAGCTGCCCGTCAACACCGAGAAGGCAGGTGCGCCATCCATGCAGGGATGGCGGCCGTTCGAGAACCTGCGCCGCGAGATCGATCGCGTGTTCGAGGACTTCCATGGCGGGATCTGGCGCACGCCGTCGCTGTTCGACCAACTGCCGGGTCTGGCCCGCGCACGGTCCTTTGCCGTGCCGGCGGTTGACGTCGCCGAGCACGACAATGCCTATGAGGTCACGGCTGAGCTGCCGGGCCTCGACGAGAAGAACGTCGAGGTGAAAGTTGCGAGCGGCGTGCTCTCGATCAAGGGCGAGAAGCAGGAGGAGAAGGAGGAGAAGAAGAAGGACTATTACGTCCGTGAGCGCAGCTTCGGATCCTTCGAACGTTCCTTCCAGATCCCTGACGGCGTCGACACCGACAAGATCGAGGCCGTGTTCAAGCAGGGCGTGCTCAAGGTCACCCTGCCGAAGAAACCCGAGGTGCAGAAGGCCGCCAAGACCATCGACATCAAGGCGGCGTGACCGCATCTCGTGGCTTTCTGTCCCATGATCGTGGGACAGGCGATGGATCGGACGCCAAGGAAGGGCCGCGCGCGCGGCCCTTTTTTTCGCGGAGCTGCAGGGGTAATCTGCCTCCCAAGCAAACGGTCGGCGATGCCGGACCGGGGAACGACCGGAAGGGAGACGAGAGGATGGGCAAGCTCGCACTGGCGGCCAAGATCACGCATGTGCCGTCGATGTATCTCAGCGAGCTGGATGGTCCGGCCAAGGGCAAGCGACAGTCGGCGATCGACGGTCATATCGAGATCGGCCGGCGCTGCCGCGAGGCCGGCGTCGATACTATCGTCGTGTTCGACACCCATTGGCTGGTCAATGCCGGCTACCACATCAATTGCGCGCCGCATTTCGAGGGGCTCTACACCTCCAACGAGCTGCCGCACTTCATCGCCAACATGACGTATGAATACAACGGCAACCCGGAGCTCGGCCACATCCTGGCCGAGGGCGCCAACGCCCATGGCGTTGCCACCATGGCCCACGATGCGACGTCGCTGGCGCTGGAATACGGCACCTTGGTGCCGATGCGCTACATGAACCCCGACCGCCACTTCAAGGTCGTCTCCGTCTCGGCGCTCTGCACCTCGCATTATCTCGCCGACAGCGCCAAGCTCGGCTGGGCGTTCCGCCGCGCGGTCGAGGATCATTACGACGGCACGGTGGCCTTCTTCGCCTCGGGCTCGCTGAGCCATCGCTTCGCCCAGAACGGCACAGCCGACGAGTATCGCGACCGCATGTTCAGCCCGTTCCTGGAGCGGCTCGACCACGAGGTGATCCAGATGTGGGAGCACGGCGAGTGGCCGGATTTCTGCGACATGCTGCCGGAATATGCCAGCAAGGGCCATGGCGAGGGCTTCATGCACGATACAGCCATGCTGCTCGGCGCGCTCGGCTGGAACCACTACGACCGCGGCGTCGAGGTCGTGACCCCGTTCTTCCCGTCGTCGGGGACGGGCCAGATCAACGCGGTCTTCCCGGTGACCCCGATGCCGCATGTGCTCGATGATGTCGGCCGCCCGCGCGCTGCGGCGCTTGCGGGCGGACGGCTGTAGCAGGCGAGCCGTCACCACACGCGTGCACGCGTCAATATGTCGATGATGTCCTCGGGGTAGACGGTGTCGGCCGTTTCCGCGAGCTCGGCCTGCCGCCACCAGTGCTGTCCTGCGATGGCGGCGCGCTCGAGTTCGGTCCAGTGCATCGACGACAGGTCGGCGCGCGCAACTCTGACGAGGAAATAGCGCTCGTCCGAACTGACCTCCTCGCCATCGACCATCGTGAAGGTGACCAAGCGCTGCGCGATCTGCGGCCCAGGGTCGTCGATGCAAATGCCTGTCTCCTCGAACATCTCGCGGCAGGCTGCGGCCTCGTAGCTCTCGCCTGGATGGACGCCGCCGCCCGGCGTGGCCCAGAACTGCGTCCCAGTCAGCGCGCCGGCAAGGTGGACGAACTTGAACAGCAGAAGCCTGTCGTGGGGATCGAGCACCAGCAGGCGGGCGGAGGGGCGTTCACGCATCTGACGACTTTTTTCGGGTCAGCTTCGTGCAAGCATAACACCTTCTCGAATGAAGCAGGCAGTCTTGCGTGAGGGCCGCACCCATGGCCCGGCTCCATCGAGGCAGCCGATGCGCATGGCGGGCCCGGCGCAGTCGCCTATCGCGCGGCGTTGAACTGCGGCGCTCGCGGCACGACCAATCCGAGAGGAACCCGAGGCCGGTTGACCGCATGACGCTGACGAAAATTCTGTTGCTGACGGCGCTGCTCGCGGCGCCGAGCGTGGCCGCTGCGCAGGCGCCTCATCGCGAAGCCTGCAACGTCGAGGTCGACATCGCCGACCGCGATCCGAACGGCGCCAATGTCCGCGCGGAGCCGGGCGGCAGCATCATCAAGGCGCTGAAGAATCCGACCAGCGACGGCTGGATCGTCGTGCATCTCACCGCGCAGCAGGGCGACTGGTTCGAGATCGACCGGGCCGTGCTGAACGGCGTCGATCAGGGCAAGGAGAGCGTGATCTTTCAGGGCAGGGGCTTCGTGCATCGGAGCGTGGTGGGCGTCGGCGGCCTGCAGAACGGTGCGGTGATCTATCGCGACCATGCCACCTCGAGCCCGAAGCTCGATCCGCATGCGAACGGCGACCAGGCTGTCGAACTGCTCGGCTGCTTCGGCGACTTCGCCAAGATCCGCATGAAGAAGGGCATCGGCTGGACCCGGCAGCTCTGCACCAGCATGGTGACGACCTGCTCGTGAGCGGCAGCGTCCGCCGCCGACGGAAGCGGATCAAACCCCTCAGGCCGCGTGCTGCCGGTGCTGCGACAGCCGCTCGCGCTCGCGCCGGCACTTGGCCGCGAATTGGCGCAGCCGCTCGATCGTCAGCGTGTCCGTGATGCTCCGCTCGAGCCGCTCGGCCCGCTCAATCTGGTCGTCGAGGTCCGTCAGCTTGGTCATGTCCCGTCTCCCTGGCCAGACAATTTGAAGCAAATTGCATCGTTCCGGCTAGATGAGGATCGTGGTGAATGACGGGTTAATTCCGTGATCGGGCGCACGTTGGCGGGATCGTGACGGCGAGCCGACGATGATCGGCGGGACTGCGTCATCGATGCACCGCAAGCGTCGGCATGGGTCGAACGGCGCACGGGCGCGACGCTGTGCCGGCCGGACCAGATCTGATTCAAGCGCTAGCCGGTCGTCGCTCGTGCGCAATAGTCACGCCAGAACGTCCGGTATCCCTGTTCCACATGCTGCGTGTAGAGCGCGCCGTTTCCGGCGGCTGAATTCAACACCCTGGCGGGCAGCTCGGCACGGAGCGCGGCAAGCTCGCCGGGCCGCGAGCAGAATTTCAGCGCTGCCGCGAGATAGCCTTCGTCGTCATCGGCGACCCACGCGTCGAGGCCGACCGCCTTGACGATCGCTCCGCCGGCGCGTGCCGAGGGGGTGCTGCCGAGCTTGGTGACGACAGGCACGCCCATCTGCAGTGACTCCCACGTCGATATGCCGCCATTTTGCGGGAACGGATCGAGTGCGATGTCGATATCGGCGAACATCGTAAGATGCTCCTCGCGCGATGTCTTTCCGACGCAACGGAGGCGTTCCGCGGCGATGCCGTGGGCGACGAAGCGGGCGATCAATCGGTCGCGCAGCAGGGGATCGCTCATCGCATGGTTCTTGACGACGATCATAGAGCCCGGCGTCGCAGCCATCAGCTTCGACCATAGAGCCAGAGTGGGCTCCGAAAACTTGTCGGCGCGATTGAATGAGCCGAAGGTGACGTGACCGTTGCGAAGCATGGGCAGCGGCGACGGTGGAATTGGAGGCGGCGGTTCGATCGTGATCAGCGACGGTAGGTCGTAGATCCTTTCGGCAAACAGATGCCGGACCGCGGCCGGGATCGTCACCGCATCGGCCAGCAGATAGTCCATCACTGGCAGCCCCGTGCCGGTGACGCTGCCGACGGCGGAGACCTGGATCGGGGCGGGCTTGCGCGCAAACAAGGTGAGCCGATGGCCGGCGGAATGCCCTGAGAGGTCGACGAGGATGTCGACCTTGTCGGCCCGGATCTGCTCGGCGAGCCTCTCGTCGGTCAACTGCCAGGCGTCGACCCAGCGATCGACCAGCGAACGGCACAACTCCGTCTTGGCGTCCTTTGCCGGCGAACAGGAATAGGCGATGATTTCGAACTTGGCACGGTCGTGATGGCGCAGGATCGGCAGGAAGCCGAGAGCCGCCGAATGCTCGCGGAAATCGGAGGAGACGTAGCCCACGACGAGCTGCCGATCGGGGTCGAGATCTCGCCCACCGAGTTGGATACGGGCCAATCGCGAGCCGATCGCCTCCCACCAATATCTCCGTTCTGCCTGGAGACGTTCGACTCCGATCTCGGGCAGGAAATCCAGCGCGAAGATCTTCTTGGTGATCGCGTCCTCGTAGTTCGGGTTGATCGCGAGCGCGCGGTCGTAATCCGCAATTGCCGTGGCGATGTCGCCTTGCATCGCAGAGCAGACCCCGAGCAGGGTCCAGGCGCTCTCCTGCTTCGGGTTCTGCGCCAGGATCTTGTCGACGAACGAGATCGCCAGGGCGATGTTGCCGCGCACGAGCGAAACCGTGGCCTTGCCGCGCAGGGCGTCTTCGAGCAACGGTTCGAGGACCAGTGCCGCGTCAAAATCGGCTTCTGCCTCGTCGAACTTGCCCTGCTCCTGATAGGCCCGCCCGCGCTGGGCGAGGGCAGGGGCCGCATTCGGATTGATGGCCAGTGCCGCAGTCAGCGCCGCCAGTGCAGCATCGAAATTCCGCAGGTTCATGCTGACCAGGCCCTTGCCGAACAGGGCCGTCAGCAACCGCGGCTGCAGTGCAAGCGCGCGATCGAAGCCCCGGCCGGCGTCCTCGTACCGGCCCGTGAGCAGCAGCGCCATTCCGCGATTGGCGTGGGCGTCGCCATAGCCGGGGTTCAGCGCGATGGCGCGGTCATGCGCAGCAATCGCCTCCTCGAAACGCGAGAGGCTCATCAGCGTAGTGCCGAGATTGGTGAGCGCGGCCGGGAAGTTCGGCTGGAGTTCGACGGCGCGTTCGTAACGAGCGCGGGCCTCCTGATAGCGGCCGAGCCGGAATAACGAGAGACCAAGATCGGACTGGGCTCCGGCCGAGCGCGGGTCGATCTCGACCGCGCGTGTCAGGACGAGCACCGCCTGGTCGAAACGGCCGCAATCCCGTTCGGACACGCCGAGCAGATGCAGGGCGCCGAAATGATGCGGCAGGTCCTGCAGGATCTGCTTGCATAGTGCCTGAGCCTCCGGATGTCGGCCTTCGCGGTAGGCCTTGACCGCCGCCGGCAACAGCACGTCCGCCTGCTTCTTGGCGCGCTTCTGCAGCCTTGCGTTTTGAAAGGCGCGGGAGCCAACGCTGCTCTGCAAGTGCAATCCTCCGGGGAGCGCTTCATTGCTCGCAATGGTTGTTTTGTTTTCGCCGATTCGCAATCGGGAGGACTGTGTTCCTGGCAATTCGGCGCCGGGTCAGGTGGTGTCGACCATCCGCCATCGCAAGCATCGCGCTGGAGGATCTGGAAGAACAGGGCACCGCTGCGATCGAGAAAGCTCTCCGAGGACGAAGTGCGCGGAGACGCCGAGGTGCAGTGACGGGACGAAGTGTGCGCGACAACGGGGTGACGTTTCGTTCGCGAGTCGAAACCGGCTGACCTCAAAAATAGTGGGTCAGCGCCGAAATGGCTGGGGAACCTGGATTCGAACCAAGACAAACAGAGTCAGAGTCTGTTGTGCTACCGTTACACCATTCCCCAACGGAATGCCCTGCAGTTTCAAGCAATTGCCGGACTGTCTGGCACCGTTTTGCGCGCCGGCCGGCAAAGCAGGGCCGCGGCGACGGGTCCTTCTACCCGCATGTCTCAGGTTTTGGCAAGCCGCTGGATGACGGATTTCCAACGTGCTCTGGCCGCCGCCGCGCCACGGGCCGGCAGGGGTCTAGCGCCCGCCTCTCGCGGCCTGCGGCTTTCGCAGCCCGTCCGGGCCGGCGCCCAGCAGCAGGACCAGGCAGGCGCCGAGCCGTTCCGCGATCTCGTTCACCGGACGGCTCTCGCACGTGACCGTGACGATGCAGGACGAGCAGAGCCTGGACGGCGAGGGCGTGTCCAACGCCGAGATGGCGCGGCAGTAGGCGACAAGAAGCGGCGGATTATTCCGCCGCTTCCTTGACCGGACCTGCCGCTGCGGTCTCGGGCTCGTGGTCGATATGCGTGCGGCCCCAGCGCGCGAAGGCGTTGTTGACCTTGTCGAGATAGAGATAGACCACCGGCGTCGTGAACAGCGTCAGCATCTGGCTGACGATCAGGCCGCCGACCATCGCATAGCCGAGCGGCTGGCGGATCTCCGAGCCGGTGCCGTTGCCGAGCATCAGGGGCACGCCGCCGAGCAGGGCGGCCATCGTCGTCATCATGATCGGACGGAAGCGCAGCAGGGCGGCCTGGCGGATCGACTGCTCGGGCGGCAGATGCTGGTCACGTTCGGCGGCGATGGCGAAGTCGACCATCATGATGCCGTTCTTCTTCACGATGCCGATCAGCAGAATGACCCCGATCAGCGCAATCAGGCTGAAATCGTAGCCGAACGCCATCAGGATCGCGAGCGCGCCGACGCCGGCCGAGGGCAGCGTCGAGAGAATCGTGATCGGGTGGATGTAGCTCTCGTAGAGGATGCCGAGGATCAGATAGACCACGACGAGCGCCGCGAGGATCAGCAGCGGCACGGTCGACAGCGACTGTTGGAACGCCTGCGCGGTGCCCTGGAAGCTCGAGTTCAAGGTCGCAGGCGCGCCGAGCTCGACCATCGCGCGCTGCACCGCATCCGTGGCCTGGCCGAGCGCGACGCCCTGGGCGAGGTTGAAGCTGATCGTGATCGACGGGAACTGGCCCTGGTGGCTGATCGACAGCGGCCGCACCGGCACGTTGGTCCAGCTGGCGAAGGTCGAGAGCGGCACCTGGTCGCCGGTGGTCGGCGATTTCACGTAGAGCTTGTTGAGCGTGTCGATGTTGCCCTGCAGCTCAGGCAGGATCTCCAGGATCACGCGGTAGGAGTTGAGCTGCGTGAAGTACTGCGCGACCTGGCGCTGGCCGAACGCGTCATACAGCGTGTCGTCGATCAGCTGGGGCGAGATGCCGTACCGCGAGGCGGTGTCGCGGTTGATCGTGAGCTGCACGGTGGTGCCGTCGGCCTGCTGGTCGGTGGCGACGTCGCGCAGCTGCGGCAGCGAGCGCATCTTCTCAAGGATCTTCGGCGCCCATTCGTTCAGCTCTGCGACGTTGGGATCCTGCAAGGTGAACTCGAACTGGGTGCGGGACGGGCGGCCGCCGAGCCGGATGTCCTGCGCTGCCTGCATGTAGAGCCGCGCACCCTCGACCTTCTCGAGCTGCGGCCGCAGGCGGGTGATGATCTGCTGCGCCGTCGCGTTGCGCTCCTCGCGCGGCTTCAGCGTGATGAACATGTTGCCGTTGTTGCCGGCGCGGCCGGAGCCGCCGATTGCCATGGCCACGCTGGCGACGTCGTGATCGGCCATTACGATGTTGGCGAGCGCCTCCTGGCGCGACTGCATCGCCTTGAACGAGATGTCCTGGGAGGCCTCCGAGGTCGCGGTGATCAGGCCGACGTCCTGCTGCGGGAAGAAGCCCTTCGGGATCAGGATGAACAGATAGACCGACAATCCGAGCGTGGCGAAGAACACCATCAAGGTGGCGAAGCGCCAGCGCAGCGCCAGATCGAGCCCCTTCTCATAGGCGCGCAGCATCGCGTCGAACGCGGCCTCGCTCCATTGATAGAACTTGCCGTGCTGCGCGGCGTGCTCGTTGCGCAGGAAGCGCGAGGCCATCATCGGCGTCAGCGTCAGCGACACGATCATCGAGACGAAGATGGTCATCGCCAGGGTGACCGCGAATTCGCGGAACAGCCGGCCGATGATGCCGCCCATCAGCAGCAGCGGGATCAGCACCGCGACCAGCGAGATCGAGATCGAGACGATGGTGAAGCCGATCTCCTTGGCGCCCTTGTAGGCGGCGGCCATCGGCGATTCGCCTTCCTCGACATAACGCGAGATGTTCTCGAGCATGACGATGGCGTCGTCGACCACGAAGCCCACCGCGATCGTCAGTGCCATCAGCGACAGATTGTCGAGCGTGTAGCCAACCCCCCACATCATCGCGCAGGCGCCGAGCAACGCCAGCGGCACTGTGATGGTCGGGATCACCGTCGCCCAGAAGCTGCGCAGGAAGATGAAGATGACCATCACCACCAGGAAGATGGTCAGGATCAGCGTGAACTGAACGTCCTCAACGGCGGCGCGGATGGTGGTGGTGCGGTCGGAGATGAGATCGATCTTGATCGCCGGTGGGATCGCCGCGACCAGCCGCGGCAACAGCCCCTTGATGCGGTCAACGGTCTCGATGACGTTGGCGCCGGGCTGCTTGAAGATCACCAGGAACACGCCGCGCTTGCCATTGGCCCAAGCCGCCTGCTTGGCGTCCTCGGCTCCGGTCACAGCCTTGCCGATGTCGCGGATGCGCAGCGGGCCGCCATTGCGGTAGGCGATGATGACGTCGTTCCAGTCCTTCGACTCGGTGAGCTGGTCGTTGGCGTAGATCGTATAGGCCCGCCGCTCGCCGTCGATGTTGCCCTTGGGCGCGTCGACCGTGGTGATCGCGATCTGGCTGCGCACATCCTCCATCGACAGCCCCTTGGCGACGAGCTTGGCCGGGTCGATCTGGATGCGGATGGATGGTTTCTGCTGGCCGCCGATGATCACCTGGGCGACGCCCGAGATCTGGCTGATCTGCTGAGCGAGACCGGCGTCGACCGCGTCGCTGACGGTGGTCAGCGGCAGCGTCTCGGAGGTCGCCGACAGCAGCAGGATCGGCGAGTCCGCCGGGTTGACCTTGCGGTAGGTCGGCGGCGACGGCAGATTCTTCGGCAGCTGGCCGGAGGCGGCATTGATTGCGCCTTGGACGTCGTTGGCGGCGCCGTCGATGCTGCGATTGAGGTCGAACTGGATCGTGACCGATGCGGTGCCCAGGTAGCTGGTCGAGGTCATCTGGGCGATGCCCGGGATCTGGGCGAACTGCCGTTCCAGCGGCTGGGCGACCGAGGTTGCCATCGTCTCGGGGCTGCCGCCCGGCAGGTTGGCCGTGACCTGGATCGTCGGGAAGTCGACCTGCGGCAGCGGCGCGACCGGCAGCAGGGGATAGGCGACGAGGCCGATGAACAGGATGCCTGCCATCAGCAGCGAGGTGCCGATGGGGTATTTGATGAAGGGTGCCGAGATGCCGCCGCCGTTCATTCCTGCCGGACCTTAGCTGGCGCCGGCTCCGAGCTGGCCACCGCGGTGGTCACGACCGAGCCTGGCTGCACTTTGAATTGACCGCCCGTGATCACCTGCTGGCCGGGGGTCAGACCCTCTTCGATGACGGTGCGGCCATCGATCGAAACGCCGACCTTCACCTTGCGCAGCTCGGCCTTGTTGTCCGGGCTCACCGTGTAGGAATAGAGCCCGTTGGTCGAATGCTGGACGGCGTCGTCGGGAACCACCGTGGCGTCCTTCAGCGTCCGCACCAGGAGCCGCGTCGACACCGACTGTCCGGGCCACAGCACGTGGTCCTTGTTGTCGAACACCGCCTTCAGCCGGATCGTTCCACTCGACGTGTCGACCTGGTTGTTCACGACCATCAGCTTGCCTTCGGCGAGCTGTTTCTTGCCGTCGGTGGTGAGCGCAATCACCTTCAGGGCAGCAACCTTCTGCGCCTCGTTGATATAGGGCAACTGCTCCTCCGGCGCGGTGAAGATCACCGCAATCGGCTCGATCTGCGCGATCGAAACGATGCCGGTCTGGGTCGAGGCATTGACGATGTTGCCGATGTCGACCTGGCGCAGGCCGGCGACGCCGGAGATCGGCGCCTTGACCTGCGTGTAGCTGAGCTGGGTCTGGGCATTGGCGATCGCGGCGTCGTCGGCTGCGATCTGAGCGGTGAGCTGCGCGACGGTGGCGCGCTGCGTGTCCTGCTGCTGCCGGGTCGCGAACTCGCCGAGCTTGGTGGTGCGCTGCAGGTCGAGATTGGCGTTGTTGAGATTGGCCTCGTCCTGCGCCCGCTTGGCCTTGGCTTGGTCGAGCGCCGCCTGGAATGGCCTCGGGTCGATCTCGACCAGCAGGTCGCCCTCGTTCACAAGCTGGCCTTCGGTGAAGGCGATCTTGTCGATCTGGCCGTCGACGCGGGTGCGGACCTGGACGGTGTTGAAGCCTTGCACGGTCCCCAGGCCGGTGAGGAAGACCGGGAAGTCCGTCTTCTGGACCAGCACGGTCGAGACTCGAACGGCCTGCGGCCCGGCCGATTTCTGCGCAGCCGTCTTCTTCGCTGCCTCAGCGCCCTGATAGCGCTGCCAGCCGTAATAGCCGGCGCCGCCGAGAGCCGCCAGCAGCAGGATCCAACCTATGGTTCGCGATGTCTTCATGCTGGCCCACATGCTGAGACGAACAGGATAACCGGTCTTTAAAACCATTCCCAGCACGCCAGATATAGTACGCACGCAATTAATGTGTAAACACACGAGCGCGTGGACAAACCTAAACAATCGGCAAGCTTCGAGGGATCGCAAGGGAGTTCACAGCCATGTCGCTGGATATGAGACGTCAGCTCGTTGCGCAGCTTGTCGAAAGCTCGCGCATCCTGCGCAACTATATTGATCATCGTGCCAAACAGCGCGGTACGACCCGCGCACAATGGGTGGTGCTGTTTCGGCTGCGTGCGCATGAGGGGATGTCACAGGTCGATCTCGCAGAAGTGCTGGAACTGCAGCCCATTTCGCTGGTGCGTCTGCTCGACAGGCTGGTGGAGCAGGGGCTGCTGGAGCGCCGGCACGATCCGAGGGATCGCCGCGCGAACCGTCTCCATCTCACCGCCGCGGGACGAAAGCTCGTCGATGATCTCGACGAGCTGCGCGATGCGATTGCCGGCGAGGTTCTGCACGACATTCCGGACGAGGCCGTGGCGACCAGCCTGTCCACGCTCAGGGACCTGAAGGATCGGATCAAGACGCTGTCCGATCCGAAAGCCGAGGTCGCGCTCAAATAGCCGAGCCGCAGCGCGGAGCGTCTTGATCCCATCTTGAGTTGCGCCGTTCTACTAAAACATCTTGAGTGCGAAAAATGGCGCAGAAGCTTGCCATTGCCGCCGTGCGGCCTGCGCGAGAGCAGGGCGGTCTGCGGCATTCCTCTGCCGCCATCGTCGGCCAGCGCGCCGCGCCGGATCTGTCGCTGACCGCGCGGGTCTCTCGTGCGAAAGCCGCACTCCGACCTATTCTCGCCGTCTTGTCGCGCCCGATGGGAGCTGATTAGAAGCCGATGAGTCCGGCCGCCGTCATGGCGCCGTCGGGCAGGGGCAGGATTCAACCGGAGCGAGGCTGCGTCGCCCGACGATGCGCCGTGCGACGATAGCGAATGGGGAGCTCACGATGGAAGAACTGAATGGAAAGATGCTCGCGTGCCAGATCCTGGTCACCGGCCTGATCGCGCGCGTCGCCAACGAGCAGCGCGATCCCTTGCGCTTCCTGACCGATTTTCGCGATGAGATTAGGGCCGTCGTCAAGGGCGTGCGGATCGCGGGGGTCGATGATTCCGATCGTGTGCGCCAGATCGCGGTGCAGACCGTGGACGAGCTGTTCTCGCTGATGAAGCCGCCGAGCAGCGACGAGCCGGCTGGCTCGTCGAACTGACAAGCGCAGCGATTCGACGGCAGCGCGAGTCAATTCGCGCTGTTTAGAACGATTTAAAGTTCCGCATGTTGTTAGTTGAGCGTTTTAGAATTGTTTTGATCTGGAACTATTCAAGGCCAAATTGGGGCTCCTCAAATTGACCCCCTGAAACGCGCCCGATACCAACGACACATCGTTGCAACGCAAATGATCCGCGTTCGCGATGTGGAATGAAAAAATCTGGGGCGCGTGAAAATAAAATGGGACAGGTGAGAGCACCGCGTTCGCTGCGTGGGGTCGCAGCGATGAAGGTCAATGACGGACGAGGAGAGGGGCCCTCCGTCACCAAGGTGTCGGCAGTGGCCGGGCTGATGGCGGTGGCATCGATGTCCTCGGCCGAGGCGCAGCCGGCTTCCGACCTGCCCCCGGTCAACGTCGATGCGCCGATCGCGCGCGCCAAGCCGACGTCCTCCAAGCCGACCGCCGAGCAGGTCCGCGCGCGCAATGCCCTGCGCCGCGCGGCGGCCCGTCAACAGGCGGCGCAGCAGGCCGCGGTGGCGTTCCCGAACGCGGGCGGGCTGTCTGCGCCGGACGCCAACCCTTACGCAGACGCAGCCGAGCCCTACAAGGTCAACCGCGTGCAGGCGTCGGGCAAGTTTCCTGAGCCGCTCCTGAATACGCCCAAGACCATCACGGTGATGAGCAAGGAGGTGCTGCAGGACAAGCACATCACGGCGCTCAAGGAGATCGGCCGCTCGACCGCCGGCGTCACGCTCGGATCGGGCGAAGGCGGCAATGCGTTCGGCGACCGCTTCTTCATTCGCGGCTTCGATGCCCGCAACGACGTGTTCATCGACGGCATCCGTGATCCCGCCGTGTCGATCCGCGAGAACTTCTTCACCGAGCAGATCGAGATCCTGCGCGGTCCGGCCTCGTCCTATGCCGGACGCGGCACCGCCGGCGGCGCCATCAACATCGTCACCAAGCAGGCTGGCGATACGAACTTCAAGCGGATGGATACCGAGTTCGGCACCGACCAGCAGAAGCGCGTCACGCTCGACGTGAACCATGTGATCTCGCCGACCTTCTCGGTGCGCACAGGCGGTCTGTTCCAGGACTCCAACGTCGCGGGGCGCAACTACGTCACCGACGACCGCTGGGGCGCCTTCCTCTCGACCAAGTGGACGCCGATCGACGATCTCAAGATCACGACGAACTATGTCCATACCGATCTGTCGGGTTATCCGGATTTCGGCGTACCCTACTACAAGCAAGGCAACGTCCCTGTGACCTCCGCGGGCATTCCGCGCGGCACCTGGTATGGCTTCCTCAATCGCGACTTCCAGACGGCGCGGCAGGATTTCGGCACTGCCGCGGCCGAGTACAAGGTCAACGAGGCGATCACCCTCAGCAGCAAGTTCCGCGGCGAGCACTCGCTGCTCAACTATATCGGCACCTTGCCGCAGAATCCGAACACGACCAGCCCCAATCCGCTGCTCTGGACCACCACGGCGAGCGCGCAGAGCCGCTACCAGACGGTGGACGTCTGGGCCAACCAGAACGACGCGACGTTCAAGCTCGATACCGGCGGCGTCAAGCATACCGCCGTTTTCGGCACCGAGTTCTCGAACGAGAACATCTCGATCGATCGCTACACCGGCCTCTCGTCCGAACTGTTCGGCGGCGGCTCGACCAGCTCGGGCGCGGTCACCGGCGTCAACGTGTACTCGCCGCAGTACACCTACATCCCATTCAGCAATACGCCGTCGCTGGTCGGCAACCCGACGCGCTACGGCGTCAACACCAACAGCGTCTACGTCATGGACACGGCCAACTGGCAGGACACGGTCATCCTGAACGGTGGGGTGCGCTATGACGGCTACACCATGAGCTCGTCGACCAATTCGCCGAAATACCTCAAGATGAACGCCGACCTGGTCAACTACAATGTCGGCCTGGTCTACAAGCCGATGCCGATCGGCAGCATCTACGCGGCCTATGCGACCTCGGCCAATCCGTTCGGCTCCGAACTCGACGCCACCGGCACCGATTACGGCGGCGTGCCCGCCAACACCGCGGTGCTGCTCGGACCCGAGCGCAACAAGGCGGCCGAGCTCGGCACGAAATGGGAGCTGGTCGACCGCCATCTGCTGGTCTCAGCCGCACTGTTCCAGACCACCAAGGACAATGCCCGCGAGACCGTCGGCGGCCTGCTCACCTCGGGCGCGGCCTACCGCATCCAGGGCATCGACATCGAGGCGGAAGGCAAGCTCACCGATCGCTGGAGCATCTTCGGCGGCCTGGTGCTGATGCAGTCCAAGGTCACGCAGAGCGGCGTCGCGTCCAACATCGGCCTGCAGCTCGCCAACATCGCGCATCAGTCCTTCAGCATGCTGTCGAAGTACAAGCTCGACAATGGCTGGGAGATCGGCGGGCAGGCGGTCTACCGCTCCAAGGTCTATGGCGGCACCTTCGCGGCCAACACCGGCAACGAGCTGCCGAGCTACTGGCGCTTCGACGCCTTCGTCGAGAAGAAGCTCGACGCGCACTGGACCATGAAGCTCTATGCCCAGAACCTGACCAACAAGCTGTACTACGACACGCTGTATCGGAGCGCGGTGCCGTTCGTCGCCGTGGCCCCGGGGCGCGCCTTCTACATCGTCACCACTGCGAAGTTCTGATCATGCTGATCTGCATCCCCGACGTTCTGTCGAAAGACGAGGTCGCCGACTTCCGCCGCATCATGGATAAAGCGGAGTGGGAGGACGGCCGCTTGACGGCCGGGGCGCAGTCGGCCATGGTCAAGCGCAATGAGCAGTTGCCGCCCGACGGCGACGCGGCGCGGGTGCTGGGCCAGCGCATCATCACGGCGCTGACGAGAAATCCGCGCTTCCTGTCGGCGGCGATCCCGCTGCAGATCTTTCCGCCCTTGTTCAACCGCTACACTGCCTCGCGCGGCGATCATTTCGGCATCCATGTCGACAACGCCGTGCGCGGCGATCCGCTCACCGGCTTGCGCATCCGCACCGACCTGTCGATGACGTTGTTCCTCGCCGAGCCCGACGAATATGATGGTGGCGAGCTTGTGATCGAGGACACCTACGGCTCGCACGAAGTCAAGTTGCCCGCGGGGCACGCGGTGCTGTATCCGTCATCGAGCCTTCACATGGTCACGCCGGTCACGCGCGGCGCCCGGGTCGCCTCTTTTTTCTGGATGCAGAGCATGATACGGGATGCCCACGTCCGGAGCATGATCTTCGATCTGGACACGGCGATCCAGAGCTTGGCGGAACGCCTCGGGAGGGACGATCCCGATGCTGTCAAGCTGACCGGCATCTATCACAATCTGATCCGGCAATGGGCCGAGGTCTAATGGGCCGAGATATGATGACATCGTTCCTCGTTAGGTTTGCAATCGTCCTGTCATGTCTGTCTGTTGCTGCGGGGCTACCTGCATATGCGCAGCAGGAGCCGGCCAGGTCCGCCCCGGCGGTCTCGACCGATCCGTCCGCGCCGGCGCCGGGCACGGCACACACGATGGCACCACCGGCATCGGTCCAGGCCGCGCCGACGGCCGCTGCGCCGGCCGGCGCAGAGAGCGGCACCCGAAGCGGCAAGTCGGTTGCCACCGGACTCGACGAGCTGTCGCCACTCGGCATGTTCCTCAAGGCCGACATGGTCGTCAAAGCGGTCATGATCATGCTGGCGCTGGCTTCGGTCGCGAGCTGGGCGATCTTGATTGCCAAGAGCATCGAGTTTTCCGTGCTGCGCCGGCGGCTGCTCGGCGCGCTGCGCAAGCTCACCGGCGCCAAGTCGCTGGCGGAAGCGCAGCTCGCGCTCGGCCATGGAAGAAACGTTGCGGCGGTACTGCTGCAGGCGGCGATATCGGAGGCCCGGCTGTCGGCAGGGCTGAACAGCGATGAGGGCATCAAGGAGCGCGCGGCCTCGAGCTTCACCGAGATCGTGCGTGCCGAGGCCCGGCGCGTGCGCGTCGGCATGGGCCTGCTCGCCACGGTCGGCGCAATCTCGCCCTTCGTCGGGCTGTTCGGCACCGTCTGGGGCATCATGAACAGCTTCATCGGCATTTCCAAATCGCAGACCACCAACCTCGCGGTGGTCGCGCCGGGCATCGCCGAGGCGCTGCTGGCGACCGCGATCGGGCTTGCCGCGGCGATCCCGGCCGTCATCATCTACAATCACTTTTCGCGCGTGACGAAGGGCTATCTCGAGCTCGTCAACCGCGCATCGGGCGCCGCCGGCCGCCTGCTGTCGCGTGATCTCGACCGCAGCCAGGTCGGCATTCACGTGCGCGCGGCGGAGTAGCAGGCGATGGCCGTTTCGCTCTCCGAAGGCGATCTCGACGACGATTTCGACGAGACCCACGACATCAACGTGACGCCGTTCATCGACGTCATCCTGGTGCTCTTGATCATCTTCATGGTGGCGGCGCCGCTGTCGACCGTCGACCTGCCGATCGACCTGCCGTCCTCCAGCGCCACGCCGCAGAAGAAGCCGGACAAGCCGACCTATGTCTCGATCAAGCCGGACCTGTCGCTGGCGATCGGGGAAAACCTGGTCAAACGCGTCGACCTGGTGCGCGAGCTCGACGCCATGACCGATCAGCCCAAGGACCGGCCGATCTTCCTGCGCGCTGACAAGCTGGTGCCCTATGGCGAGCTGATGGGAGTCCTGGAGCTGCTGCGCGCCGGCGGCTACACCAAGATCAAGCTGGTGGCGCTGGAAGCGCCGCCTGCCGCGGCCGCCCAGGTGCCGCCGGCCCAGCCCGCGCAGCCGTGAGGGGCGCTGGCTTGTGATGAGCGACCTCGACATCGAGCACTCCCCCTCGCGCCGTCTGTGGTTTCTGGCCATCATGGGCGCGCTGATGCTGCATGTCGGCGGCGCCGCACTGGCGCTGACGCATCTGAAGGACGACGAGGACGCCGGCGGCCTCGGCGCGGCAGGCGCTGAGGTCATCGACATCGACATGGGCTCGCCGAAGGTCGAGAACGACGAGGTTCCGGTCGGACAGGACTCGGTGGCGCAGACCGCCGCTCCGCAGATGCAGGAGCAGAAGGCCGAGGTCGAGCAGACTGATCTCCAGAAGGATGTCCCGACCACGACCGAGGAGGCCGACCGCGAGGTCACGACCTCCGACGTGAAGAAGCCGACCGAGGAGCAGAGGGTCGCGACGGTCCAGACACAGGCATCAGAGGCGCAGGAAGCCTCCGAGGACACGGCGCGCAAGGCCCTGGACGAGAAGGTTCCTGAAGCCGAGAAGACCAAAGCGCCGAATGCCGGCATCGGCAAGGACGTGCAAAGGCTGACGGCCAATTGGGGCCGCAAGATCAGCGCCTATTTCGAACTGCACAAGAAGTATCCATCCGGAAAGAAGGTTGCGGCCCAGCTCAAGCTGGCGCTCGTGCTCAACCGGCTCGGCCGTGTCGTCTCGGTGGACGTCAGGGAAACGTCCGGCGATCCGGAGTTCGATCAGGCCGCCGTCAGCATGGTCCGCCGTTCGGATCCCGTGCCAAAGCCTCCCGCGGGCCTCACCGACGACGAATTCTCCTTCATCCTGCCGGTCAAGTTCAACCCGCCGAAATGAGGGCATGGGCTTTGGCCGACCTCACTGCCAATACAGCCTGACCCCGACATAGACCGCGCAGAGCGCGGCGAAGATCAGCGCGACCGGCAGCTTGCGCGGAGCGGTCGTTCCGCTCTGCGCGGCCTTCGGCTTCGGCGGCAGCTTGCGGAAGGCGGTGACGTTGTCGGTCACCGGCTCGGCGGCGACCGGCTTGACTTCGGGCGGGGCGCCGCCACCGCCCATCTCGGCATAATAGGCCTTGTACATCTCGCGGATGGTGGCCTCGGTGGCCTCGTCCTCCGACATGTCGCCGAGGCGGGTCTTGTAGCTTGCCAGGAAGTCCTGCGCCGCCGGCGGCAGGCCGGAGGCGCCGTTCAGTTTGGCGATCATCTTCCAGGTCGCGAAATCGGCACGGGCGCGGGTGTCGGCGCGGCGTGCGATCATCATGTCGGCGGCTTTGACCAAGAGTGCCTCGGGGCTCGTTCGTTACCATCCCTGACGGGTAGATTTAGACGTTACCCGTCAATAACAGAAGCAGCTGCTTCAGAGAATCGGTCGTGGCGCGGAGCAGCCCCGACACAAGATCAAGATTGAGACCGAACTGGGAACCCGCCAGCGGCAGAAGGATCAAAAATCCGATCAGAATCAGCATGCCATAGGGCTCGAGCCGGGCAAAAGGCCGCGCCAGCACCGACGGCAGCAGGCCGACCGCGACCCGGCCGCCGTCCAGCGGCGGTATCGGGAGCATGTTGAACACGGCGAGCAGGATGTTGAACGAGAAAATATTCCAAAGATTGCTGGCCACCCACCGGGCAGCCTCCGGCGGAACCAGGGGCAGGGCGTGGAACGCCAGTCCGGCCGCAAGCGCCAGCGCGATGTTGGTCGCCGGGCCCGCGAGCGCCACCATCACCATGCCGGCCCGCAGCGGCTGCAGATTGCGAAAATCGACCGGCACCGGCTTGGCGTAGCCGAACAGGAACGGCGAGCCGGACAGCAGCAGCATGCCCGGCAGCAGGATGGTGCCGAACGGATCGATGTGCTTGAGCGGGTTGAAGCTGACGCGACCGAGTCGCAACGCAGTGTCGTCGCCGAAGCGCCAGGCGACGAAGGCGTGAGCGGCCTCATGAAAGGTGATGGCAATGATGATCGGCAGGATCCAGACGGAGATGCCGTAGAGGGAGATGTTCAAGGATCGGGGTTCCGGACGCGTTACGGCCCTACATAGGCACGATGGTTCCCCGATGCTACGCGGGATTCTCCGGAAATTGCGGCAGGCCGTCGTTGAGTTGCACCCAATCCATCTTTTCCGAGACCCAGATGTGCTCGGTCGGGGCAAAGGCGTTGCGGTCGTCGAAGCAGGCCAGGGCCACGCCGACCACCGCGCGCGTGTTGCGCCATGAGAACAGCCTGACGCCGCAGCGCGGGCAGAACATGCGGTCGAGCGCGTCGGAGGAGGGGAAGCGCGCGGTTTCGCCGGTGATCGTCAGCGCGTCGTGCGCGAACAGCGCGCGGGCGAAGAACGGCGCGCCCGTCGCCCGCTGGCAGTTGCGGCAGTGGCAGACGCGCACGTTGATCGGCTCGCCGGTGCATTGGAAGCGCACCGCGCCGCAGAAGCAGCCGCCGTGGTGGGTCATCAGGCAAGCTCCATGGGTCAGAAATCCGTGTCGTCAGCGAGACGTGTAGGGTGGGCAAAGGCGCGAGGCAGTCATGCCCTGTGTTCTCGCAAAATCTCCCGCGCGCTGTGCCCACCGTCCTGATGGGCGAAAGCCGATGGTGGGCACGTTGCCGTCTGCGACGGCGCCTTTGCCCACCCTACACATGGGACGTACCAAACTAACCAAACTAATAAGTCGCGCGGCCGCCGGAAATGTCGAATACGGCGCCGGTCGAGAACGAGCATTCTTCCGAGGCGAGCCACGACACCAGCGCGGCCAGTTCCTCGACCAGCACGAAGCGGCCCTTCGGGATCTTCGACAGCATGAAATTGATGTGCGCTTCCGTCATCTGGTCGAAGATGGCGGTCTTCGCCGCGGCGGGCGTCACCGCATTGACCGTGATGTTGTGCTGCGCCAGCTCTTTGCCGAGCGACTTGGTCAGCGCGATCAGGCCGGCTTTGGACGCCGAGTAGTGCGCAGCGTTCGGGTTGCCCTCCTTGCCGGCGATCGAGGCGATGTTGACGATGCGGCCATAGCCCTGCTTCAGCATCACCGGCACGATCGCCTTGGCGCAGATGAAGGGACCGTCGAGATTGATGCGCAGCACCTTGCGCCACTCCTCGAGATCGGTCTCCCACACCGTCTTGTTGATGCCGGCGATGCCGGCATTGTTGACCAGGATGTCGATGCCGCCGAACGCGGCCAGCGTCGCGTCACGCGCGCCTTCGACCGCTTTGGTGTCGGTGACGTCGACCTGCAGCGCCAGCACCTCCGGACCGATCGCCTGCGCGGTCTTCTCCGCCAGCGCGATGTCGTGATCCCAGATCGCGACCTTCGCGCCCGACGCCTTGAAGCGCTCGGTGATGGCGCGGCCGAAGCCCTGCGCGCCGCCGGTGACCACGGCGCAGCGGTTGGTAAGGTCGATGTGGTTCATGATGTTTCCCCGGTCGATCTTTGTTGTCGTCATTCCGGGTTCAGCCCTGCGGGCTGCCCCGGAATGACGGAGCAGAACTACAGCGTCCAGCCGCCGTCGATGGTATGCGCGACGCCGGTCGTGAACGCGCTCTCGTCGCTGGCGAGATAGACCGCGAGATGGGCGATCTCCTCCGCCGTGCCGAGCCGGCCCATCGGCTGGCGCGAGATGAACATCTCCAGCCCGTTCGGGCCGGCCGAGGCCGCGCGTCCCAGCATCGAGGGCGTTTCGATCGTGCCCGGGCAGATGCAGTTGCAGCGGATGCGCTTGCCCACGAAATCGGCGGCGACCGAGCGCGTCAGCGCCGCCACGGCCGCCTTGGTCGCACCGTAGACGTAGCGGTTCGGCGCCGCCTTGAACACGCCCGCGGCGGAGGCGATGTTGACGATGGCGCCGCCGCCCTGATCGAGCATCTTCGGCAGGAAGGCGCGGATGGTGCGATGCATCGACTTGACGTTCAGATCGAACGAGAAATCCCAGTCGTCGTCGGAGCAGTCGAGGATGGTGCCGTTATGCACGAAGCCGGCGGCGTTGAGCAGGATCTCGACCTTGCCGACCCGCTCGGCCATCGCGTTCACGGCCGCGGTGTTGCGCACGTCGAGCGTCGCGACCTCGGCAATGCCTTCGCTCTTCAGCATGTTCAGGCCGTTCTCATCGATGTCGGTGGCGAATACGGTGGCGCCTTGACGCGCGAAGGCAATGGCACAGGCGCGGCCGATGCCGGCAGCGGCGGCAGTGACGAAGGCGCGCTTGCCCTTGAGACGGTCGGACATGGGGTCTCCCTGGAGATGCGATTTGATGTCTTCCGTCATCGCGAGCGCAGCGAAGCGATCCAGGGGCCGAACGAGGACTCCGGATTGCTTCGTCGCTTCGCTCCTCGCAATGACAGTGGTTGGCTTTGTGCGTTGTGACTAGTGATTATGCCGCGCCACACCCACGGTACCGGCGATGTTGTGATAGCGCGTGGCGAGCTCCATGCAGGCGCCGGTGGACTGCTGGCCCACCGTGTTGCGATAGAGCTCCTGCCACGGCGTCTGGTTGGCGGGGTGCGGGAAGCCGCCCTTGGCCTTCAGCTCGGCGCGCCGCTTCGCGAGCTCCTCGTCCGAGACCAGGATGTTGGCCGAGCCCTTGTTGAGGTCGATGCGCACGCGGTCGCCGGTCTTGAGGATAGCGAGCCCGCCATCGGCGGCGGCCTCCGGCGACGCATTGAGAATCGACGGTGAGCCCGAGGTGCCCGACTGCCGGCCGTCGCCGATGCAGGGCAGGGACAGGATGCCGCGTTTGATCAGCGCCGCCGGCGGCTGCATGTTGACCACCTCGGCGCCGCCGGGATAGCCGATCGGCCCGGCGCCGCGGATGAACAGCACGCAGTGCTCGTCGATCGCAAGCGACGCATCGTCGATGCGGTCGTGATAGTCCTCCGGACCCTCGAACACGATGGCGCGGCCCTCGAACGCGTTGGGGTCCTTCGGGTTGACGAGATAGCGGTCGCGGAATTCCTTGGAGATCACGCTGGTCTTCATGATCGCGGAATCGAACAGGTTGCCGCGCAGCACCAGGAAGCCGGCGTCCTTCACCAGCGGCTTGTCGTAGGACCAGATCACGTCGCCGTCGGGCTTCGGCGCCTCGCGGCAATTCTCACCCATGCTGCGGCCGTTGACGGTGATGACGTCCTCGTGGATGCGCCTGTGGCGCATCAACTCGCCGATCACGGCCGGCACGCCGCCGGCGCGATGGAATTCCTCGCCGAGATAGAAGCCGGCCGGCTGCATGTTGACCAGCAGCGGCACGTCATGGCCGAACTTCTGCCAGTCGTCGATGTCGAGCTCGACGCCGACATGGCGCGCCAGCGCGTTGATGTGGATCGGCGCGTTGGTCGAGCCGCCGATCGCGGAGTTGGCGACGATGCAGTTCTCGAACGCCTTGCGGGTGAGGATGTCAGAGGGCTTGAGGTCCTCCCACACCATGTCGACGATGCGTGTTCCCGTCTCGTAGGCGATCTGGCCGCGCTCGCGATAGGGCGCTGGGATCGCGGCGCAGCCGGGCAGGGACATGCCGAGCGCCTCGGCCAGCGCATTCATCGTCGATGCCGTGCCCATGGTGTTGCAATGGCCAACCGACGGCGCCGAGGAGGCGACGATCTCCATGAACTCCTCATAGCCGATCTCGCCGGCGGCGAGCCGCTCGCGCGACTTCCACACCACGGTGCCGGAGCCGGTGCGCTGACCCTCGTGCCAGCCGTTCAGCATCGGGCCGCCCGAGAGCACGATGGCGGGGATGTTCACGGTCGCCGCGGCCATCAGGCAGGCCGGCGTCGTCTTGTCGCAGCCGGTCGTCAGCACCACGCCGTCGAGCGGATAGCCGAACAGGATTTCGACCAGGCCGAGATAAGCGAGGTTGCGGTCGAGCGCGGCCGTCGGGCGCTTGCCGGTCTCCTGGATCGGATGGGTCGGAAATTCCATCGCGATGCCGCCGGCGGCGCGGATGCCCTCGCGGACGCGATGCGCCAGCTCGATGTGATGGCGGTTGCAGGGCGAGAGATCGTTGCCGGTCTGGGCAATGCCGATGATCGGCTTGCCCGACTGCAGCTCGGCGCGGGTCAGGCCGTAATTCAGATAGCGCTCGAGATAGAGCGCGGTCATGCCCGGATTGTGCGGATCGTTGAACCACGCCTGCGAGCGCAGCTTGCGGCTCTTGTCAGCGCCGTTGCCGGCATGCCCGTTCGACTTCGTCATGTGTCTTCTCCCGCAGTGCAAACGTGGCGAGGCCGGTCCGTCGTCTGCGCGCCATCGGCCCGCTGTCGAAGATCGCCTACGTCTTTCGTTCAAGTCGTTGTTGGTTCGAGTGGTTCTAGTTCATGGCCTTTGGTTGCGCTACCATTTTGTTCCGGAAGCGCGCCCCGACGCGGGCTGGGGACTTGCGGCGGCGCGCTGCAAGGTCGAGCTCTGCCGTTCGATCACCTCGAAGCCGAGATCGACGACGCGCTCCGCCACGGGACGCCCTTCGACGGCGTCCATGATCATCGTTGCCGCGCGCCGGCCCATCTCGTAGCGATTGGTGCGCACGCTGGTGAGCGTCGGAACCGCCGCGGCCATGAATTCCATGTCGTTGAAGCCGACGATCGCGACCTGCTCGGGCACCGCGATGTGCCGGCGCTGGCATTCGAACAGCACGCCGAGGGCGAGATCGTCATTGGCGCAGAACACCGCGTCGAGATCCGGCGCCTTCATCAGCAGATCGGAGAACAGGCTGCCACCCATTGTGGTCGAGGTCGGAACAGGCGCCGTGACGATGAGACGCGGGTCGAACAAGCCGGCCTCCTTCATCGCGTTCTGATAGCCCTGCAGCCTGCGCTGCACCCTTGGGTCCATGCGGGCGCCGATGAAGCCGATGCGGCGGCAGCCCTGCGCGAGAAGGTGTGAAATGGCTGCAAAACAGGCATCGACATGCGAAAATCCGATCATCATGTCGATCGGGTCGGCGCCGAGCTCCATGATCTGCACGACGGGACAGTCCGCTGCCTGGATGATCGACCGGCTCTCCGCCGTCTGGTCGAGACCGGTCACGATCAAGCCGGCCGGCTTCTGCATCAGGAACAACCGCAACAGGCGTTCCTCTTGCAGCACGCTGTAGCGGGTGTTGGCGAGCTGGATGCTGTAGCGGCTACCCTCGAACGCGTCATAGATGCCGCGCAGCACGTCGGAGAACACGTTGTTGGTGAGGGACGGTATCAGCACGCCGATCACTTCGGTGCGCTGCGAAGCGAGCGCGCGGGCGGCGAGGTTCGGCACATAGCCGAGCTCCTTGGCGGCGCTCTCGATCCGCGTGCGGCGGCCGGCCGAGACCGTGGCGGGATTACGGAAGAAGCGTGACACCGTGATCGGGCTGACGCCCGCCAGTGCCGCAACTTCGGTCAGCCGGACTTTGCCCGGCTCGATGCGTTTCCGTCCCATGCCTCGCTCATAGCATAGGCGGTCTGGTACACAAGCGATATTGACAGCGCTATCACGCGGTTGCTAAGCGAGGCATTGCGGAAGCGAACTGAACTGCGGACAATGTCAGCCGAGCTGGTCCTTGTTTCAGATCCAGTCGGAGCGACCAGAGCCAACAACAAGGCCACCAAAAACAAGACTGCACGACCAAGACTACAAAACGACAAGCGGCCTGATCAAACGGCCGAGAACAACGGTCAGAATGCCGCCGGCAAGCAGCCAATGCTGTCGGTCTTTGAGGAGGAAATTGATGTCGTCGGTGCAAATTCGCGACGTGCGCAAATCATTCGGCGGATTCGAGGTGCTGCACGGCGTGACGATTCCGATCGAGGATGGCGAGTTCGTCGTGCTGGTCGGGCCGTCCGGCTGCGGCAAGTCGACGCTGCTGCGCATGCTCGCAGGGCTCGAGAACATCACCGCCGGAACCATCTCGATCGGAGAGCGCGTCGTCAACAACGTGCAGCCGAAAGAGCGCGACATCGCGATGGTGTTCCAGAACTACGCGCTCTATCCGCATATGACGGTCGCCGACAACATGGGCTTCTCGCTGAAGCTGCGCGGCGCACGGCCCGAGGACATCAAGAAGGGCGTCGCGCGCGCCGCCGAGATCCTGGCGCTGACGCCGCTGCTCGACCGCTATCCGCGCCAGCTCTCCGGTGGCCAGCGCCAGCGCGTCGCGATGGGCCGCGCCATCGTGCGCGATCCGCAGGTGTTCCTGTTCGACGAGCCGTTGTCGAACCTCGACGCCAAGCTGCGCGTCGCGATGCGCACCGAGATCAAGGAGCTGCATCAGCGGCTCAAGACCACCACCGTCTACGTCACCCACGACCAGATCGAGGCCATGACGATGGCCGACAAGATCGTCGTGATGCATGATGGTATCGTCGAGCAGATGGGCTCGCCACTCGATCTCTACGACAAGCCGGACAACCAGTTTGTGGCCGGCTTCATCGGCTCGCCGGCGATGAACTTCCTCAACGGCCACCTCAAGTCCAACGGCTCGGTCTATGTCGAGACCGAGAACGGCGCCAGGCTGCCGATCCTCACCGCGCCGTCTGCCTCCGACGGCCGCCCCGTCGTCTACGGCGTCAGGCCCGAGCATCTCGAACTCGCCGATGACGGCATCGAGGCCGAAGTGGTCGTGGTCGAGCCGACCGGCTCGGAGACGCAGATCGTCGCCCGCATCGGCACCCAGGACATCATCGCGGTGTTCCGCGATCGCCACGAGGTCAATCCTGGGGCGAAGATCCATTTGCGTCCGCGCGCGTCGGCGGCGCATCTGTTCGACAAGGACAGCGGCCGGAGAATTTGACCAGCCGCACGGCGCGGAACTGACAACAAGCAAAACAAGCAAAATACTCAACGGGAGAAAACTTCAGATGGCTCATTTCCCCACCGATCGACGGTCTCTGCTCAAGGGCGGCGCGACCTTGCTGGCGGCTGCCGCGACCATGTCGGCCGAGGACCTGCTCGGCTACGCCAAGGCCTGGGCGCAGACCTCGCCCTTCAAGCCGGAGCCCGGCGCCAAGATCAACATGATGCGCTGGAAGCGCTTCGTCGAGGCCGAGGACGTGGCCTTCATGAAGATCGTCGACGCCTTCCAGAAGGCCAACAACGTCACCATCAACGTCTCCAACGAATCCTATGACGACGTCCAGCCCAAGGCCTCGGTCGCGGCCAATACGGGGCAGGGGCTCGACATGGTGTGGGGCCTCTACACGCTGCCCTTCCTGTTCTCCAACAAGTGCGTCGACATGACCGACGTCGCCGATTACCTCGGCAAGAAGTGCGGCGGCTGGACCGACTCGGGCAAGGCCTATGGCATGCTCGACGGCAAGTGGATCGGCATCCCGGTGGCCGCCACCGGCGGCCTCGTCAACTACCGCATCTCGGCGGCCGAGAAGGCCGGCTTCAAGCAGTTCCCGAAGGATCTCGCCGGCCTGTCCGAGTTCTTCAAGGCGATGAACAAGAACGGCACGCCGGGCGGCATGGCGCTCGGCCACGCCTCGGGCGACGCCAATGGCTGGGTGCACTGGGCGCTGTGGGCGCACGGCGGTAATTTGATCGACAAGGACAACAAGGTCGTCATCAACTCGCCGGAGACCGCCAAGGCGCTCGAATACGTCAAGGGCCTGTACGACAATTTCGTGCCGGGCACCGCGTCGTGGAACGACTCGTCCAACAACAAGGCGTTCCTCGCCGGCCAGCTCTACGCGACCGTCAACGGCATCTCGATCTATGTCACCGCCAAGAAGGAGGCGCCGCAGATCGCCGAGGACATGAACCACGCGCATCTGCCGCCCGGCCTCGACGGCAAGACCCGCGAGATGCATTTGGGCTTCCCGATCCTGGTGTTCAACTTCTCCAAGTACCCGCAGACCTGCAAGGCGTTCACCGCCTTCCTGCTGGAGCCGGAGCAGTTCAATCCGTGGATCGAGGCGGCGCAGGGCTATCTGTCGCATTTCCTCAAAGGCTACGACGCCAACCCGATCTGGACGGTCGATCCGAAGAACACGCCGTATCGTGAGGTCGCGGCGACCGCGACCACGCCGGCCGGTCTCGGCAAGCTCGGCGAGGCGGCTGCGGCCGCGATCGCCGACTTCGTCCTGGTCGACATGTTCGCGAACTACTGCACGGGCCGCGAGGACGTGAAGACGGCGATGGCGAGCGCCGAGCGCTCCGCCAAGCGCATCTTCCGCTGAGGAAGATCGCCGACCTTGTAGGGTGGGCAAAGGCGCGCCGAGATCGAATCGAGAGATCGCGATCTATCGCGCGCCGTGCCCACCATACGGGTTGCTGACTGTCGTCATTGCGAGGAGCCGAAGGCGACGAAGCAATCCAGTTTCTTTGCTCGGCCCTGGATTGCTTCGCTTCGCTCGCAATGACGGAACGACTTTTCTATCCGTCCCGAACGCCGGTGGGCACGCTACGCTTTGCCCACCCTACGGTTCGAAGGGAGTTGCTCGACCCATGAGTACCATTCAGACCTCGTTGCCGCGAGGCGCCGCCGTCGGCGAGCCCTCGGCATGGGTGCGCATCAAGACCAACCGCAATGTCATTGCGCTGTGGTTCATGCTGCCCGCGGCGGCCTTCCTGATCCTGTTCCTGGCCTATCCGCTGGGGCTCGGCGTCTGGATGAGCTTCACCGACGAGAAGATCGGCCGCACCGGCGTCTTCGTCGGGGTCGAGAACTATGAATGGCTGTGGGACGACTCGATCTTCTGGCTGTCGGTGTTCAACACGCTGCTCTACACGATCGTGGCAAGCGCCATCAAATTCGCGATCGGCCTGTATCTCGCGCTGCTGCTGAACCGGCACATGCCGTTCAAGGCCATGATCCGCGCCATCGTGTTGATCCCCTTCATCGTGCCGACCGTGCTGTCGGCGATCGCGTTCTGGTGGATCTACGATTCGCAGTTCTCGATCATCTCCTGGTCGCTGATCAAGCTCGGGGTCATCACTCAGAACATCAACTTTCTCGGTGACACCAACTGGGCGCGTGCCTCCGTCATCATCGCCAACATCTGGCGCGGCGTGCCGTTCGTCGCCATCACCTTGCTGGCCGGCCTGCAGACCGTGTCACCCTCGCTCTATGAGGCCGCCACGCTCGACGGCGCCACCAGTTGGCAGCGCTTCCGCTTCATCACCTATCCGCTGCTGACGCCGATCATCGCAGTCGTCATGACCTTCTCGGTGCTGTTCACCTTTACCGACTTCCAGCTGATCTGGGCACTCACCCGTGGCGGCCCCGTCAACGCCACCCACCTGATGGCGACGCTAAGCTATCAGCGCGGCATCATCTCCGGACGGCTCGGCGAGGGCGCCGCGATCGCGACCGCCATGATCCCGTTCCTGATGGCGGCGATCGCGATCTCCTGGTTCGGCATGCAACGGCGCAAATGGCAGCAAGGATCCGACCAATGACCGACACCACGCTGCACGCCAAGGCGCCCACCACGGCCGGCTCCGACGAATCCGAGGGCATGAGCTACCTCGAATCGCTGCCGCGCCGGCTGATCACGCTGTATCTGCCGCTGTTCATCATCCTCGTGGTGCTGCTGTTCCCGTTCTACTGGATGGGGCTGACGTCGATCAAACCCGACGAGCAACTGATCGACATGGAGAAGTACAATCCGTTCTGGGTGGTGCATCCGACCTTCAAGCACATCTCCAAGCTGCTGTTCGAGACGCAGTATCCGCGCTGGCTCTGGAACACGATGTACGTCGCGGTCGGCGCGACCACGCTGTCGATCTTCGCCTCCGTGCTCGCGGCCTACGCGATCGTTCGGTTGCGCTTCAAGGGCGCCGACACCGTCGGCGTGCTGATCTTCTTCGCCTATCTGGTGCCGCCGTCGATCCTGTTCATCCCGCTGGCCTCGGTGATCCAGGCCTACGGCTTGTTCGACTCGCCGCTGTCCTTGATCCTGGTCTATCCGACGCTTCTCATCCCGTTCTCGACCTGGCTCTTGATGGGCTACTTCAAGACGATCCCGTTCGAGCTCGAGGAGTGCGCCCTGATCGACGGCGCCAGCCGCTGGCAGATCCTGGTCAAGATCGTGGTGCCGCTCGCGGTGCCCGGCCTGATCTCGGCCTTCATCTTCTCGTTCACGCTGTGCTGGAACGAGTTCATCTATGCCCTGACCTTCCTGCAGTCGACGCCGAACAAGACGGTGCCGGTCGCGATCGTCAACGAGTTCGTCGACGGCGACATCTACAAATGGGGATCGCTGATGGCCGGCGCCCTGGTCGGCTCGCTGCCGCTCGTGATCCTTTACGCCTTCTTCGTCGAGCATTATGTGTCGGCGATGACCGGCGCGGTGAAGGAGTAGGCGAGATTCGCGTGTTCCGTCATTGCGAGCGCAGCGAAGCAATCCAGAGCTATGGAGAAGACTCTGGATTGCTTCGTCGCTTCGCTCCTCGCAATGACGACCAGTTTTCGTAGGGTGGGCAAAGCGAAGCGTGCCCACCGTCGTCCGGCATCACCCGGTGCTGCGGTGGGTGCGGCGCTATGCGCCTTTGCCCACCCTACATTTTGAAGGAGCACTCCCTTGCATATTCTCGTTCTCGGCGCCGCCGGCATGGTCGGACGCAAGCTGGTCGAGCGGCTCGTTCGCGACGGCCGCCTCGGCGAGGCCGCCATCACCCGCATGACCCTGCAGGACATCGTGGCGCCGGCGAAGCCCGATACGTCCATCGCGGTCGAGACCATCGCCGGCGATTTCGCCGTCGCAGGTTTTGCCGAGAAGCTGGTCGCCGCGCGTCCGGACGTGATCTTCCATCTCGCTGCGATCGTCTCCGGCGAGGCCGAGCTCGATTTCGACAAGGGCTACCGCATCAATCTCGACGGCACGCGGATGCTGTTCGACGCGGTCAGGCTGATCGGCGACGGCTACAAGCCGCGGCTGGTCTTCACCTCGTCGATCGCGGTGTTCGGCGCGCCGTTCCCCGACGCGATCGGCGACGAGTTCGTCAATGCGCCGCTGCTCAGCTACGGCACCCAGAAGGCGATCGGCGAGCTGCTGCTGGCCGATTATTCCCGCCGCGGCTTCTTCGACGGCGTCGGCATCCGCCTGCCGACCATCTGCATCCGCCCCGGCGCGCCCAACAAGGCCGCCTCCGGCTTCTTCTCCAACATCCTGCGCGAGCCCTTGGCCGGCAAGGAGGCCGTGCTGCCGGTTTCCGAGGACGTCCGGCACTGGCACGCGACGCCGCGCTCCGCTGTCGGCTTCCTCCTGCATGCCGCGACCATGGACACCGCGCGGATCGGCCCGCGCCGCAACCTCACCATGCCCGGCCTGTCGGCGACGGTGGGCGAGCAGATTGCCGCGCTCCGGCGCGTCGCTGGCGATAACGTCGCGGCTCGCATCAAGCGGGTTCCCGATCCCTTCATCATCGGCATCGTCAACGGCTGGCCGCGGAATTTCGAGGCCAAGCGGGCCCGCGAACTCGGCTTCACCACGGAAGAAAAGACCTTCGACGACATCATCCGGATTCACATCGAGGACGAACTCGGTGGTAAGTTCGTGGCCTGAGAACGCCAGGCCCTGGACCTGAATGGCGCGAAGCGCCATTTTGGGAGAGGGAGACATTCGGGAGAGAGATCATGACCGCCAGCATTGTCGGATGGGCGCATACGCCGTTCGGAAAGTTCGACGCCGAGACCGTCGAGAGCCTCGTCGTCAAGGTCGCCAACGAGGCGATCGCAGATGCCGGCATCTCGGCCGGTGACGTCGACGAGATCGTGCTCGGCCATTTCAACGCCGGCTTCTCGCCCCAGGACTTCACGGCGTCGCTGGTGCTGCAGGCCGACCCGGCGCTGCGCTTCAAGCCGGCGACGCGGGTCGAGAACGCCTGCGCCACGGGCTCGGCTGCCGTGCACCAGGGCATCCGTGCCATCGCTGCCGGCGCCGCGAAAATCGTGCTGGTCGTGGGCGTCGAGCAGATGACGCGCACACCGGGCCCGGAGATCGGCAAGAACCTGCTCAAGGCCTCGTACCTGCCGGAGGATGGCGACACCGTCGGCGGCTTCGCCGGCGTGTTCGGCAAGATCGCGCAGGGCTACTTCCAGAAATACGGCGATCAGTCGGACGCGCTGGCGCTGATCGCGGCCAAGAACCACAAGAACGGCGTCGCCAATCCCTTTGCGCAGATGCGCAAGGATTTCGGCTTCGAGTTCTGCCGCTCCGAGAGCGAGAAGAACCCCTATGTTGCCGGCCCCCTGAAGCGCACCGACTGCTCGCTGGTGTCCGACGGCGCCGCCGCGCTGGTGCTGGCCGACAGCGAGACCGCGAAGTCGTTCGCCAAGGCGGTCAATGTCCGCGCCACCGCGCACGCGCAGGACTTCCTGCCGATGAGCAAGCGCGACATCCTTGCCTTCGAAGGCTGCACGGTGGCCTGGCAGCGCGCGCTGGAGAAGGCGGGCGTCACGCTGTCCGATCTCTCCTTCGTCGAGACCCATGACTGCTTCACCGTCGCCGAGCTGATCGAGTACGAAGCGATGGGCCTGACCCCGAAAGGGCAGGGCGCCCGCGCCATCAAGGAAGGCTGGACGCTCAAGGACGGCAAGCTGCCGGTCAATCCGTCCGGCGGCCTCAAGGCCAAGGGCCACCCGATCGGCGCCACCGGCGTCTCCATGCACGTGATGACCGCGATGCAGCTCACCGGCACGGCGCCCGAGGGCATGCAGCTCCCCAACGCCAAGCTCGGCGGCATCTTCAACATGGGCGGTGCGGCGGTGGCCAACTACGTGTCGATCCTGGAGCCGGCGAAGTAGGCGAGGTCCATCCTCCGTCATTGCGAGCGAAGCGACGCAATCCAGGGCCGAGCATGCTGCCCTGGATTGCGTCGTCGCTCCGCTCCTCGCAATGACGGTGATACAGGAGAGCTTCCGCGATGCGGAAGCTCTTTGTCATTCGCTGGTCCGATTGCCTATCATGATCATCTCCACCGAACGTCTGACCTTGCGCGGGTGGCGCGACGAGGACCGGGCGCCGTTCGCGGCGATGTCCGCCGATCCGGCCGTGATGCAATTCCTCCGCGCGCTGCCAACGCGGCAGGACTCGGACCGGTGGATCGATTTCCAGATCGCCCATCAGGCCGCGCACGGCTTCGGCTTCTGGGTGGTCGAAGACCGCGCCACCGGCACTTTCCTCGGCGCCACCGGTCTGTTCCGCGTCACCTTCGACGCGCCGTTCACGCCGGCGGTCGAGATCGGCTGGCGGCTGGCGCGCGCGGCCTGGGGGCAGGGGATCGCGACGGAGGCAGCGCGCGCGTCGCTCGCGTTCGGCTTCGATGAGCTCGGCCTTGATGAGATCATCGCCTATGCCGCGCCGGCCAATTACGCCTCGCAGAACGTCATGCGCAAGCTCGGCATGATCCGCGACGAAGCGTCCGATTTCGATCATCCGCGGGTCGAGGCGGACAGTCCGCTGCGCCGGCAGGTGATGTACCGGCTGCCACGCGAGATGTGGGCCAAGAGCGAGATGCGGTAGGGTGGGCAAAGCGGCCGCCGAAGGCGGCAGCGTGCCCACCGTCGGGCGGCGTGCGCATCAGCAGGATGGTGGGCACGGCGCCATTGCGAGCGCATGCGTGGAGAGAGCGTGGCAGCGCCTTTGCCCACCCCAGGGTGCCATTCTGGTAGCCCGGATGAGCGCAGCGATATCCGGGTCCATCGCGACAGCTCGTGTGACCCCGGATGTCGCTGCGCTCATCCGGGCTACGGCTTCCAGACCTTTTCCTCGCTGAAGCCGAGCTCGGCAAAATCCTTCGTCCGGAACGAGGCGTCATCCGCCGGAAAGAACTCATCCAGCTGCGGCGGCTTCACCGACGTGCTCGACAGCATCGCATGCGCCTGGCCGCGGTGGTGGATGTCGTGCTGGAACAGATGCAGCAGGAGGCGGTCGCAGCGCTCGTTCTGCACGCGGCTCTCGCGGTTGATGCGTACATTCACGTCGAGCCGCGCCGGTGTCAGCGCCTCGCAGAACGCAATCAGCCGGCGGTCCATCGCGCTCTGCGCCTTCGCAAGATCGGCCAGGCGCGGGAACGGCACCTCGTTCTGCCACGCCATCGGGCCGAGCCAGCCGCCTTCCAGCGCATCGATGTAGAACAGATCGATGATGTAGATGTGGTTCAGCGTCCGCTGCAGGCTCGGGAAAAAGCCCGTGCGCTCGGCGGCGAAATCCTCGGCGCTGAGCTGGCCGCAGGCGGTCAGCAGCCGGTGATTGGCCCATGCATTGTTATAGGCGAAGGCGCGAAAGGTCTGGACGAGATCGGCGGGCATTGGGACAGGGCACCCCGTGATGGCTCGCTTCAGATCATACGGAACTGATCACGCCATTCACCACCGATTTCCGCAGCCATCCGTGCACCATCCCCATGCGCGTTGCGGAACTCTGCCACAATTGGTCGCGGTGCATCGCTGCGCCTCCTGTGCAACAAGTTGAGATGCCGCACGACACACCCCTCATCGCGACCATCGTCGCCGGCCTTGGACTGGCCTTCGTCTTCGGAGCGCTCGCGCAGCGGTTCCGGTTCCCGCCGCTGGTCGGCTACCTCCTCGCCGGCGTTGCCGTCGGTCCGTTCACGCCGGGCTTCGTCGCCGACCAGGCGCTGGCGACCGAACTGGCCGAGCTCGGCATCATTCTCCTGATGTTCGGCGTCGGCCTGCATTTCTCGCTCAAGGACCTGATGTCGGTGCGCGCCATCGCCGTGCCCGGCGCGATCGTGCAGATCACTGTGGCGACCCTGATGGGTATGGCCTTGAGCTGGGCGATGGGCTGGTCGATCGGCGGGGGGCTCGTGTTCGGTCTCGCGCTCTCGGTCGCCAGCACCGTGGTGCTGCTGCGCGCAATGCAGGAGCGGCGGCTGATGGACACCGAGCGTGGCCGCATCGCGGTCGGCTGGCTGATCGTCGAGGATCTCGCGATGGTGCTGGCGCTGGTGCTGATCCCGGCCTTTGCCAGCCTGCAGAACGGCAATGGCGACGTCGCCGCCGCCGATCCGCTCGCCGCCCGCTTCGGCCTCGGGCTGACCGGCGTGCTGCTGCTGACCTTCGTCAAGATCGGCGTGTTCATGGCGGTGATGCTGCTGGTCGGCCGCCGCTTGATCCCGTGGATCCTGCACTACATCGCCCACACCGGCTCGCGCGAGCTGTTCCGCCTCGCCGTGCTCGCGATCGCGCTCGGCGTCGCCTTCGGATCGACAAAACTGTTCGGCGTGTCGCTCGCGCTAGGCGCCTTCTTCGCCGGCATGATGCTCGGCGAGTCGCCGCTGAGCCAGCGCGCCGCGCAGGAGTCGCTGCCGCTGCGCGATGCCTTCGCGGTGCTGTTCTTCGTCTCCGCCGGCATGCTGTTCGATCCGGGAAGCGTCATCCGCGAGCCCTGGCCGCTGCTCGCCACCTTGTTCATCATCCTGTTCGGCAAGTCGGTTGCCGCGTTCCTGATCGTGATCGCATTCCGCCATCCCACGTCGACGGCGCTGACGATCTCCGCGAGCCTCGCCCAGATCGGCGAGTTCTCCTTCATCCTCGCCGAGATCGGCGGTGCCTCGAACCTGCTGCCGAAAGCGGGCCGCGACCTGATCCTGGCCGGTGCCATCATCTCGATCATGCTCAATCCGCTGATGTTCGCCGCGCTCGATTGGCTGCTGCCGCGGCTGGAGCGCCGCCGCGCCGATGCCTCGACGCCGGCCGCAACACCGCCGGCCGAGATCCCGGTGACGCAACTGACCGAGCACACGATCATCGTCGGCTATGGCCGCGTCGGACGCCTCGTCGGCGAGGCGCTGCAGCAGCGCGGGCATCCGTTCCTTGTGGTGGAGACGTCGGAGGACATCCCGAAGCAACTGAAAGGCGCCGGCGTCGAGACCATCACGGGCAACGCCGCGCGCAGCAACGTGCTGCGCGCGACCAATCCGGCCCTGGCGCACGCGCTGGTCATCGCCATCCCCGAGGCGTTCGAGGCCGGGCAGATCGTCGAGCAGGCGCGCGCCGCCAATCCGGCGCTGCACATCGTGGCGCGGGCGCATTCCGATGCCGAGGTCGATCATCTCAAGTCGCTGGGCGCCGACAAGGTCATCATGGGCGAGCGCGAGATCGCGCGCGGCATGATCGAGGAATTGGATACGAGGCCACCCGACGCCGCCCCCGAGCTGGCGCCGGAGCGGACGGCGGAGGGGGTGCAGGTCCGGGCGTAGAACGCGCAGCCCGGGTGAGCGAAGCGACACCCGGGTTCATTCGCACAGCTCGCGTGACCCCGGATATCGCTTCGGTCATCCGGGCTTCGGGCCTATGGCTGCGTCGAGCGGCGAATTTCGCTTGTGCCTTCAGGCTGATTTGCCCTGTCCAGTCCCCGCGCGAAAAATATTCATGTTTCGTTTTTACAGAAAATATGTTTCACTCCCGCCATCCTGCTTCGCCACGAGGGGCGCTTCGCGATCGTCACGAACGTTGAGGCAGGGAGGCGGTGGCCGCGACGTGTCGCAGCGTAGCTTGTCTGCGCGGACGAACGGCATGGCGCGGACGTGAAGTCGCGTGGTCCCGGCATCCCGACGCTGATGCCAAGCCTAAGGGGCATGATGATCCCAACGGCGACGGTGGCCAAAAGCCGGTGCACCGAGGAGATCGCGAAGTAAGCGTGAAAACCATCGCGCAGGGAAGGCCGGGTCGGTCCGGCTGAACCTGTGGTTCTCTCCCCGTGCTTTCTTTCGCACGGGGGCCACGGGTGCCAGTCGGCACCCGGCCTTCCCTGCGCCCTCTGTTTCGAAGGGGGCGGCTTCGATCAGCACAGCTCGGACAGATCCTGTCGCGAGGCCCCTGATGCTCGCGTGGTTGCTGGAAGCAGACCTTGCCTTACTCCGGCATCATCTCGCCGGAGCCGCCGAACTCGGCCGGGAAATCCTTCAGCTTCGGCAGGCCGTCCCTGATGGGCAGCACCGTTTCCGCGTAGTTGACGTGCACGCCGGGCGTGAACTTCAGCGTCGGAATCGTCGCGGCATAGACGTCGATCATGCCGAGCGGCGGGTGGTCGGTCATCAGATGTCCGCCACACTTGGTGCAGTACTTGCGGTAGCTCATGTCGGTCTTGTGGTAGGTGCCGATCGCATCGGCGCCCTTTGTCACCCGCACGCTCTGTGGCTTCCACAGGGTGAAGGCGTTGACCGGGCCGGCCGACCAGGACCGGCACGACGAACAATGGCAATAGCCCATTGCCTCCGGCTCGCCGTCGGCCTCGATCTCGACCGTGCCGCAGAAGCATTTGCCCTGATAGAGCGTCATGAGAGCGTTCTCCCTCGTGTGTGTTCTGGATGTTGGACCGGCATGCTGACACACCTGAACGTTGAAATGGAATCCTAGAATGCAGCTCGCTGCAGGGAACATCTGGTGCAGCGCAGCGGTCCTCGTCCGTGATCCGCGACACGGAATGTTGCGGCGGGGGATCAGACGCATGGCCCCATACCCGCAGGCCCGCTTGCTAGGGAACATCAGGTGCCGTTAGCTCTGGCGACAACAAGGATCGAGGGAGCCGACGCCACGATGGGACCGCTTGCGGGCATCAAGGTCATCGACATGACCACCGTGCTGATGGGGCCGTATGCTGCCCAGACGCTCGGCGACTACGGCGCAGATGTCATCAAGGTGGAATCGCCGGAAGGAGACGTCACCCGCAAGATCGGCCCCTGGCACCATCCCGGCATGGGCCCGGTGTTCCTCAACACCAACCGCAGCAAGCGCGTGATCTGCCTCGACCTCAAGAAGACGGCCGGCCGCGAGGCCGCGCTGCGCATGGTCAAGGATGCCGACGTGCTGCTCTACAACATCCGGCCGCAGGCGATGGCGCGGCTGAACCTCGGCTATGATGTCGTCTCCGCGCTCAATCCGCGGCTGATCTATGCCGGCGTGTTCGGCTTCGGCCAGGACGGTCCCTATGCGGCCAAGCCCGCCTATGACGACCTGATCCAGGGTGGGGCGGCGCTGTCGCACCTGATGGCGGTCGCCGGTGACGGCACCCCGCGCTATGTGCCGAATGCGCTGGTCGACCGCATCGTCGGCCTGACCGCGGTCGGCGCCATCTGCGCCAGCCTCGTGCATCGCGGCCGCACCGGGCGCGGCCAGCGCCTCGACGTGCCGATGTTCGAGACCATGTCGGCCTTCATCATGGGCGACCACATGGGCGGGCTGACCTACGAGCCGCCGCTCGACAAGGGCGGCTATGCGCGGCATTTGTCGCCCGACCGCCGGCCCTACAAGACCGCCGACGGCCATATCTGCGTGATCGTCTACAACGACAAGCAATGGGACGCATTCTTCACGGCGTCCGGCCGCACCGACCTGCGGGGCGATGACCGGTTCAACAGCTTTGCCCGGCGTGCCGCCAACATCGATTTCGTCTATGCCGAGCTCGCGCGCATCTTTCAGACGCGCACCACGGCCGAATGGACCGATCTGCTGGATGCCGCCGACGTGCCGGTCATGCCGATGCACGACCTCGAAAGCCTGCTGAACGATCCGCACCTCGTGGCGACCGATTTCTTTCCCGTGGTCGAACATCCGACCGAAGGCCCGATCCGCAGCACCCGCGTTTCCGCGACCTGGTCCGAGACCAAGGCCGAGCCGCAGCGTCTGGCGGCGCGGCCGAACGAGCATGGCGCGCAGATTTTGCGCGAGCTTGGTTTCTCGGACGAGGAGATCGATGCGATGATCCGCGACGGCGTGACGATGCCGGCGCCAGCCAGGGAGTGAGACGATGGATTTCGCGCTCTCCGCCAACCAGGAATCGATCCGCGACGCGGTGGCAAGAATCTGCGCTGATTTCGACGACGCCTACTGGCTGAAGAAGGACAAGGAGGGCGGCTTCCCCTTCGACTTCCACAAGGCGCTGGCAGATGCCGGCTGGCTCGGCATCTGCATCCCCGAGGAGTATGGCGGCTCCGGCCTCGGCATTCTCGATGCTGCGATCATGATGCGCAGCATCGCCGAATCCGGCGCCGGCATGTCCGGTGCCTCGGCGATCCACATGAACGTGTTCGGGCTCAATCCGGTCGTCGTGTTCGGGACCAAAGAGCAGTGCGCGCGGATGCTGCCGGGCATCGTCGAAGGCAGCGAGAAGGCCTGCTTCGCGGTGACCGAGCCCAACACCGGCCTCAACACCACCCAGCTCAAGACCCGCGCCGTGCGCAAGGGCGACCGCTACATCGTCAACGGCCAGAAGGTGTGGATATCGACCGCGCAGGTCGCCGAGAAGATCCTGCTGCTGGCGCGCACGACGCCGCTAGAGGAGGTGAAGCGGCCGACCCATGGGCTCAGCCTGTTCTACACGGATTTCGATCGCAATCGGATCAAGGTCCACGAGATCGAGAAGATGGGCCGCAAGCCGGTCGACTCCAATGAGCTGTTCTTCGAGGATGTCGAGATTCCGGCCGAGGATCGCCTGGGCGAGGAGGGGCGCGGCTTCGACTACATTCTGCATGGGATGAACCCTGAGCGCATCCTGATTGCCGCCGAAGCCGTCGGGCTCGGTCATCTCGCGTTGGCACGCGCGAGCGCCTATGCGCGGACGCGCAACGTGTTCAATCGCCCGATCGGTCAGAACCAGGGCATCCAGCATCCCCTGGCGAAGAACTGGATGGAGCTGGAAGCCGCCTGGCTGATGGTGCTGCAGGCCGGCTGGCAATACGACCAGGGCATGGCGTGCGGCCCGGCGGCGAACGCCGCGAAATATCTCGCCGCAGAGGCCGGCTTCCACGCCTGCGAGCAGGCGGTGATGACCCATGGCGGCTTCGGCTACGCGCGCGAGTATCACGTCGAGCGTTACCTGCGCGAATCCCTGATCCCCCGCATCGCCCCGATCAGCCCGCAACTGATTTTGTCCTTCATCGCCGAGAAGGTCCTCGGCTTGCCCAAGTCGTATTGAGATGTCGTAGTGGGACGAGCCTGTATTGAGATGATGAACCATTCAGCTGTCAGGGACGAACGCTGCCTGCATTCCCTCCCCCCTTGTGGGGGAGGGGCAGGGAGGGGGGTACCCAGCAAAGATTCGTTGTGTGGCCGTCATTCCGGGGCGCGACGAAGTCGCGAACCCGGAATCTCGAGATTGTTTTGCGCATTCGTTCCTCAGCTCGAGATTCCGGGTTCATCGCTGCGCGATGCCCCGGAATGACGGCGGAGGGCGTGGCGCGATGACCTATATCACCGGCACTGGCCTGACATCATTCGGCCGTCACGACGGCCGCTCCTCGCTCGATCTCATGAGCCTGGCCGCGCAGCTCGCGCTCGACGATGCCGGGCTGAGGCGGCGCGACATCGACGGCATCCTGTGTGGCTATTCCACGGTGTCGCCGCACATCATGCTCGCGACCGTGTTCGCCGAGCATTTCGGCCTCACGCCGTCCTATGCTCACGCCGTCCAGGTCGGCGGCGCCACCGGGCTCGCGATGGCGATGCTGGCGCATCACCTGGTCGAGGCCGGCGTGGTCAAGCACATGCTCGTGGTCGCCGGCGAGAACCGCCTGACCGGGCAGAGCCGCGACGCCTCGATCCAGGCGCTGGCGCAGGTCGGCCATCCCGACTACGAGTTGCCGCTGGGGCCGACCATCCCTGCCTATTACGGCCTCGTCGCCTCGCGCTACATGCACGAATACGGCGTCACCGAGCATGACCTCGCCGAGTTCGCCGTGCTGATGCGCACGCATGCGCTGGATCATCCCGGCGCGCAGTTCCAAGAGCCGATCACGGTGGCCGACGTCATGGCATCGAAGCCGGTGGCGCGGCCGCTGAAGCTGCTCGACTGCTGTCCGGTCTCCGACGGCGGCGCCGCCATCATCATCAGCCGCGAGCCGACCGGAGCGACAGCGGTGCGCGTGCGCGGCTGCGCCCAGGCGCACACGCATCAGCACGTCACGGCGGCGCCGGCCCTGAGCGAGCTCGGTGCCGAAATCGCGATCAAAAAGGCCAAGGCGGCCGCAGGCGTCGAGATCGCCGACGTCGACTACGCCGCGGTCTATGACAGCTTCACGATCACGCTGTGCATGCTGCTCGAAGACCTTGGGCTCGCCTGCCGCGGCGAGGCTGCGGCGCGGGTCAGGGCCGGGAATTTCAGCCGTGACGGCGCGGTGCCTCTCAACACCCATGGCGGGCTCTTGAGCTATGGCCATTGCGGCGTCGGCGGCGCGATGGCGCATCTCAGCGAGGCACATCTGCAGATGACGGAGCGGGCGGGTCACCGTCAGGTGGGCGACGCCACGCTGACCTTGCTGCACGGCGATGGCGGCGTGCTGTCGTCGCATGTCAGCATGTTCTGGGAGCGGGTGCGATGAGCGAATCGGCCGACTGGACCAGGGGCGTTGCAGCGATTCGCTTTCAGAGCTGCGCGTGCTGTGCCCACCTGCAGTATTTCCGCCGCGACTTCTGCGCGGCCTGCGGCTCGCTTGCGCTCACCGATCACGCGGCGACGGGCGAAGGCACCATCTATGCGGCGTCATTGGTCTGCCGGGCCGCGACGCCGGAGACGCGCGCGCATGTGCCCTACAACATCGTGCTGGTGGATATGCGCGAGGGCTTTCGCATGATGGCCCATGGCGACCACGAACTTGCGATCGGCGATCTCGTCACGGCCCGCTTCGTCACCTTCGCCGGCGGCATCGTGCCGTACTTCGGGAAAGTCAAATGAAGATGGGGAACAGAACGACGTCTGAAAAGGTCGACCGCAGGCGGCCGAGGCGGGACGATACGCAACACACATTCGTCCCGACCCGGATCGCCGCGCGATTGACGCAAAACTGTTACGCTACGCTCACCAACTCAAACGCAACTCTACTCGGTCGTTCGCGTGAGCAATCAAGCTCACATTCCTACCTACGGGCGATGAAGAAACTGCGACGCAGAACCTCCAGACAGCCCTTCATCGCCCGTAGAACAGGACGCTGGCGATGACGATCATGGACGTCACCGCCAGCATATGCGCGAGTGCCTCCGACGTTGCCCTCTTAGTGGCTTCCTTCATGCCGTTCCTCCCTGGACACTGGACACGACTCTCCGTGGCGCAAATACACACGCTACGTCGGCTGGAATTTTACTCGGAACACCCCACTTCGACGTCCGCTTCGCGAGTCCCCACTCGGCGTTCATCGACGGTTCAGAACATCGTCGGGTAATGCGGCGTGAATTGGGCTCGCTTATGGTTGTCCTGCGACCGAGTCCCGGTAACGTTTAGGCGAGCCCGTACAAATACGAGTGATGCGAATTATCGACCGAAAGCCGTTAGTTACTGTGGATTGCAACCTTGAGTAATTGTTTGCTTCGACCGCGTGCGACACTTCGATGACGGACTTCGACGCACTGAGATCAGTCTGCCGCAAGCAAATTGAGCCGCGCATTGGCGACAGTCAGACGCTCGGCCAACAGCTGCGCCAGATTGCGCATGATCCGCTCGCCGGCTTTCGGATGTCGCACGCGGAAACGTTCGAAATCCACCAGCGAGATCTCGAAAGCGGTGGCCGAGAAATCCGCGACGACGTCGGCGGAGCGCACGGGCTCCAGCAGTGCCATCTCGCCGAAGCATTGCCCTGCCGTCAGCGTCGCGAGCCGGATGCCGTCGGGCAGGGTGACGTGGACGACGCCGGAGCGCAGGAAGAACAGCGAGGCCGCAGCATCGCCGGCCGCAAGGATGCGTTCGCCCTGCCGATAGTGCCGGATGATCGCCAGTGCCGCGAGCTCATGGCGCTCGTCCGCGGAGAGCCCCGCGAGCAGTGGCTGCTCGGCGAGCTCGGTGGTTTCGAGGAAATCGATGGCGCCGCCATAGCGATAGACGATCTGGTCCTCGGCCCATTCGATCGCGGTGTCGAGCAGGTAGAAGTCGCGCACGTTCTTGCTGTCGCCGGTACGGGCCGCGATCTCCTGCCATTCCGGCGAGCTGCGTCGGATGCCCGACAGCACGACGGTGACGTGGAAGTCGGCGAGCTCGTGAAACAGCTCGGAGAGCAGGCGCAGGCCTGCTTGTGTCATCGCGGTGACGCGGTGGAGGTCGACGATGACGAATTGCGGTCGCGTGCTCGCCGCAAGCTGGCGCGAGACGTAGTCGACGCTGGAAAGAGACAGCGTGCCGACCAGCTCGAGCACGCGCACCGCGTCGGGATGGGCGGAGAGGATGTTGCGCTCCTGAGCGCGGCGGCTGCGTCGCGACGGATTGGCGCCGATGTCGTAGTCGGCGATGATCGTGGTGCGGGCATCGTCGGAACGGTTCAGCATGTGCAGGCCGTAATGCGCCGACAGCGCCTCGCAGACCTTGATGCCGCGCACGCTGTTGCCGTGACCGTCGAGCCTGGGCGAATAGCTGCCGAGCCCGAGCCGTGCCGGCAGGCTTGCCAGGATGCCGCCGCCGACGCCGCTCTTGGCGGGAATGCCGACGCGGTAGATCCACTCGCCGGCGAAGTCATACATGCCCGACGAGGTCATCACCGACAGCGTGCGCGACACGGCATAGGGCGTCACCACCTGGTCGCCGGTGACCGGATTGACGCCACGATTGGCGAGCGTGGCCGCCATGATCGCGCAGTCGCGCGCTGTGACGAGCACGGCGCATTGCCTGAAGTAGACCGCGAGCACGTCGTCGACAGGCTCCCTGATGACGTCGGACGTCCGCAGCAGATAGGCGATCGCGCGGTTGCGATCGCCGGTGGCGGCTTCCGATGCGAACACCGCGTCGTCGACATCGAGCTTGCGGCCGGCGAAGCGGCCGAGCGCATCGCGGATGGTCTCGAAGGCGTCGTCGTGCCGTGCCCTGCGGATCAGGCCGCTGCAGGCGATCGCGCCGGCATTGACCATCGGATTGAACGGGTGGTTCTCGGCATTGAGCCGGATCGAATTGAAGGGATCGCCGGACGGCTCGACGCCGATCACGCGTTCGACCTCGTCGGAGCCGAGCGTATCGAGCGCCAGCGCGAACACGAACGGTTTCGACATCGATTGAATCGTGAACGGCACGCGGCTGTCGCCGACCTCATAGACATGGCCGTCGAGCGTGGCGAGGCTGATGCCGAAATGCGCCGGGTCGGCTTTACCGAGCTCGGGAATGTAGTTCGCGACCGCGCCGTCGTGGTCAGGCCAGAAGTCGGCATGGCAGGCCGACAGGAAGCGCTGCAGCGGCGGCATCGCGGCCGTCGCCCAATGCTGCGGATTTCGGATCGGCCTCGGGTGGGTTGTCATGGGAATCTCGGCGGGAACAAGGTCTCGCGCTGGTTATGTCGCAGCCGCGAGGGCGCAGCCAGCCCACACTTGTCGCAACGCGGGTCAAATGTTGCCGTTGCTCACCGATTGAGCGGGTTTGCGGGCGCGATGACCGCCCCGCTTTGCCATGCGCGGGGGCGATGCCGATCGAAAGCCAGCACTGCTGGTAGCGCGCTTTGGAACCGGGGATGGTCGTCATTCCCGCGGGCCGCTGCCGATTGCCTGAGGATGTCGAGTCTTGTGCCAACACGCTGAAGAACGGCGGCTTTTAGAGACGGTCTACTGTTGTGACGGCAAAACGGCTGGGTTAGCTTGTTCAATAAGCGGAATATCATTCCGCATGACGGAATTGGTGGGAAACGCATGGGACGACGGTCTGAGCGATTGAGCAGGAGCAGCATGCTGCCCGGAGATCTCGCCGGCGAGGGCGAGGTCATTCAAGTGGTGTCGCGTGCGTTCGACGTGCTTCGCTGTTTCGAGGGGCACGAGGCGCGGCTCGGCAATCTCGAAATCTCCAACCGCTGCGGCCTGCCGCGGTCGACGGTGTCGCGGCTGACGCACACGCTGACGCGCATGGGCCAGCTGGTCTACCTGCCGCGCGATCAGAAATATCGCATCGGCCCGAGTGCCGTGGCGATGAGCACGTCGATGACAAGAGGCTTGCAGTTGCGCAATCTGATCCGGCAGCGGCTGCAGGACGTCGCCGAGCAGTTGCCCGGCACCGTCGGCTTCGTGATTCCCGACCGCTTCCACCTCGTCTATCTCGAGTTCGGCCGCGCTGCGAATGCGCTCGGCCTGCATGAGACCACGGGCAGCCGCATCTCGATGGCCTCCACCGCGGCAGGTCATGCCTATGTCGCCGCGCTCGAGCCGGAGGTCGGCGACGCCTTGCTGGCCGAGATGGAGCGCGAAATGCCGGACGCGGCCAAGCTGCTGCGGCCACGCCTCGAGCACAACAGACAGTTTCTCAAGGAGCACGGCTACGTCGTGGCCTGCGGCCTGTGGAGTCCGCACATCAATGGCGTCGCGCTGCCGCTGTGGTCGCCGCAATACCAGACCTATGTCGTGCTCACGATCGGCCTGTTGTCGGCGATGTACGACGAGCAGCGGCTGCATGACGAGGTCGCCCAGCCGATGCGCGAGCTCGGCCGCAGCATCGCCGCGCTGCTGCAGGGGGCGGAAGCCGACGTCTTCAACAGCCGGATGGACAGAAAGCCGCTCCAGGTGAACGCGAAGACCAACCATAAGAACAAGACCGTCACCGGGGCAGGGGGAACGAATGAGTTGGCAGGCGGAGCTCGAGGAACTGGCCCGGCGCGAAGCCTTCGCGCGGGAGATGGGCGGGCCTGACAAGGTCAAGCGTCAGCACGACCAGGGCCGCCTCACCGTCCGCGAGCGCATCGACGGCGTCGTCGATCCCGGCAGCTTCCACGAGATCGGCGCGGTCTCAGGGATCGGCGAGTATGACGAGCAGGGCGAGCTCACGCATGTGACGCCCGCCAATTGCGTGTTCGGGCGCGGCCGCATCGACGGCCGCACCGTCGTCGTGGTCGGGGATGACTTCACCGTGCGCGGCGGCTCGGCCGACGCATCGATCGCCGCCAAGCCGCTGATGGCGGAGGAGATGGCGCACGACTTCCGTCTGCCCATCATCCGCATCATCGAGGGCTCCGGCGGCGGCGGCTCGGTCAAGACGATCGAGACCAAGGGCGCGGCCAACCTGCCCGGCGGCATCGGCGGCAATCGCTGGTACCGCTACACGACCGAGAACATGTCGCTGGTGCCCGTGGTCGCGCTCGGCCTCGGCTCGGTCGCAGGGCTAGGCGCGGCGCGGCTCGCGGCGAGCCACTACTCGGTGATGACCAAGCAGTCGGCGATGTTCGTCGCCGGCCCGCCGGTCGTGAAGCGGCTGGGGCAGGACCTCGGCAAGATGGAGCTCGGTGGCGCCGACATCCAGACCCGCGCCGGCGGCGTCGATCATGCGGTGGACACCGAGGCGGAGGCGTTCGCCTGCGCGCGGCGCTTCCTGTCCTACCTGCCATCGTCGGTCTACGAGCTGCCGCCGACCTTGCCCTGCACCGATGACCCGCAGCGTGTCGACGAGCAGCTCATCAGCGCGGTGCCGCGGGATCGCCGGCGCGTCTACAAGATGCGGCCGATCATCGAGTCCGTCGTCGACAACGGCTCGTTCTTCGAGGTGACGCAGAACTATGGCCGTCCGATCATCATCGGCCTCGCGCGTCTCGAAGGCCGCGCGGTGATGGTCCTGGCGAGCGATCCCTATCACTATGGCGGCTCGTGGACCGCGGATGCCTGCCAGAAGGTGATCCGCTGGGTCGATTTCGCCGAGACCTTCCATCTGCCGATCGTCTACCTGATGGATTGCCCCGGCTTCATGGTCGGGCTCGAGGCGGAGAAGGCGGCGACCATCCGCCATGGCGTGCGCGCGATGGCCGCCGTCAATCAGTCGACGGTGCCGTGGTGCACGGTGATCGTGCGCAACAATTTCGGCGTCGCCGGCGTCGTGCATCAGCCGGCCGACCGGTTCTCGATCCGCTACGCCTGGCCGTCGGCCTATTGGGGCTCGCTGCCGCTCGAAGGTGGCATCGAGGCGGCCTACCGCGCCGAGATCGATGCGGCGCCGGATCCGAAGGCCAAGCTCAAGGAGATCGAGGATCGGCTGAACAAGCTGCGCTCGCCGTTCCGCTCGGCCGAAAAGTTCTGGGTCGAGGAGATCATCGACCCGCGCAAGACGCGCGCGCTGCTGTGCGAGTTTGCGCGCCTTGCCGAGCCGCTGCGCACGCCCGGGCCGCCCACGGCGATGACGACTCGGCCGTGAGCGGCTGATGTTAAGCCGCGGCGGGCTTCGCCTGCCGCGCGATCGCCAGCGCCAGGAGCGCGGCGACGATGCACAATGCGCCCGCCGTGAAGAACGCCGGCAGGTAGCTCTGCAACAGAGTGCGCGACAGGCCGGCGCCGAACGCGGCGGTGCCGGCGCCGAGCTGATGTCCGGCGAACACCCAGCCGAACACCAGATTGGCCCGCTCGGCCCCAAACCGCTGCGCGGTCAGCCGCACCGTCGGCGGCACGGTGGCGATCCAGTCGAGGCCGTAGAACATCGCGAACAGCGACAGGCCATAGAAAGAGAAGTCGGTGAACGGAAGGAACAGCAACGAGAGCCCGCGCAAGCCGTAGTACCAGAACAACAGCCAGCGATTGTCATACCGGTCCGACAGCCATCCCGAGACGATCGTGCCGACGAAGTCGAACATGCCCATCGCGGCGAGCAGGCTCGCCGCCTGCACCTGCGGAATGCCGAAGTCGAGGCACATCGGGATCAGATGGACCTGGACGAGGCCGTTGGTCGAGGCGCCACAGATGAAGAAGGTCGCGAACAGCATCCAGAACACCGGCGCGCGCGCCGCATCGCGGAGGGTGCCGAGCGCGGCGGCGAGGATCGGTGTGGTGACGGGCGCGGGTGCGGCGATCGGGTCGGTGCCCTTGTCGCCGAAGGGACGCAGGCCGAGATCGCTCGGGCGATCGCGCATCAGCAGCAGCACGGCGGTGGCGGAAACGCCGAGCATGACGCAGATGAGCCCGAGCGCGACGCGCCAGCCGAGCCGCTCGGTGAGGCTGGCGAGCAGCGGCAGGAACACCAGCTGTCCGGTGGCGACGCTGGCGGTGAGGATGCCGACGACGAGGCCGCGGCGCGCGACGAACCAGCGCGTCGCGATGGTGGCGCCCAGCACCAGCGCGGTCATGCCGGTGCCGATGCCGATCACGACGCCCCACAGCAGCACGAGGTGCCAGACATGGGTCATCGCCAACGACGAAAGCAGCGCGGTCACGACGATCAACTGGGCCAAAAGCGTGATGTTGCGCAGACCGTAGCGGTTGAGCAGGGCGGCGGCGAAGGGGGCCATCAGCCCGAACAGCACGAAGCGGATCGACAGTGCCGAGGAGATCTCCGCGGTGCTCCAGCCGAACTCCTGCTGGAGCGGCACGATGAACACGCCGGGTGCTCCCACCGTGCCGGCCGATACCAGGGCCGTGAAGAACGTTACGGCCACCATGATCCAGCCATAGTGGATATTGCGCCGTTCGAGTGCTGCCGCGAGCCGGTTCGAGATCATGTGCTTCTCAGTTCGATGGGGATTGCGCGCCCATTCTGTCAGGGCGCCTCAACGACATAAATGACTAAGTTCCCTCGTTTCAGGACATCAAGGTCGCTCTACGGCGATCGCAGTCGCCTCGCCGCCGCCGATGCATAGCGACGCCACGCCGCGCTTTAGTCCACGGGCCTGCATCGCATGCAGCAGCGTCACGATCAGCCGCGCGCCAGTGGCGCCGATGGGATGGCCCAGCGCGCAGGCGCCGCCGTTGACGTTCAGCCGGTCACGCGCAATGCCAAGGTCGCGCTGCGCGGCCATCGCGACGATCGCAAACGCCTCGTTGATCTCGAACAGGTCGACATCCTCCACCCGCCAGCCGACCTTGTCGAGCAGCTTCCTGATCGCCGGAATCGGCGCGGTCGTGAACCATTGCGGCTCCTGGCTGTGCGTGGCGTGGCCCTTGATCTCCGCGATGATGGGCAGCCCGTCACGGTCCGCACGCGAGCGCTTGGCGAGCACGAGCGCCGCGGCACCATCCGCGTTCGCAGAGGACGCCGCGGGCGTGATAGTGCCGTCCTTGCGGAACGCCGGCTTCAGCGCCGGGATCTTCGCCGGATCGACCTTGAGCGGATGCTCGTCATTGACGACCAGGCGTGCGCCGGATTTCTCGACGAGCGTGATCGGCGCGATCTCGGCCTTGAACGCGCCGCTCTCGACCGCCCTGCGCGCACGCGTCAGCGTCTCGACGGCGTAGGCATCCTGGTCGGCGCGGGTGAACTGATAGGCCTCGGCCGTCGCCTCGCCAAAATCGCCCATCGAGCGTCCGGTCTCATAGGCGTCCTCCAGGCCGTCCAGCATCATGTGATCGAGGATCCGATCGTGCCCGGCACGATAGCCGCCGCGCGCCTTGGTCAGCAGATACGGCGCGTTGCTCATGCTTTCCATGCCGCCGGACACGACGAGGTCGGCAGAACCGGCCTGGATGATATCGTGCGCCAGCATCGTGGCCTTCATTCCAGAGCCGCAGACCTTGTTGATGGTGGTGGCGCCCGTGGCATCGGGCAGGCCGGCGCCCCGTGCCGCCTGCCGCGCCGGAGCCTGGCCCTGACCTGCAGGAAGCACGTTGCCCATGACAACCTCCGTGACCGCGTCAGGCGAAACGGCGGCGCGTTCGAGCGCGGATTTGATCACGTGCGCACCGAGCTTGTGCGCACTCAGCGGCGACAACTCGCCCATGAAGCGGCCGAGTGGAGTGCGGGCAGCGGACAGGATCACGACGGGATCGGACGAGGCCATGACAGGCTCCCTTAAAAAAGATGATGATCATCATATAATGACATCACGAAAAAGGAAACCCCGGCAATCGCGCTGAACTTGTCGTGAAGCTGGCGCGACACTGCCGGGATCCGTGAGACGAGACTTGGAGAAACTTGCTATCGCTTGCGGTCGATGAACTGCTGCATCAGCCGTTTCGGCTCGTCGGTCAGGAACGACCGTCCGAAGGCGCCGATCGATATCTCGACGGACTCCTTCAGCGGCAGCTCCTCCCATTGCCGCAGCAGAGCCTTCTGAGTCCGCAGCGCTTCGGGACCGCAGGCGAGCAGGGATGCCACGGCCTTCTCGACCGCGATGTCGAGCTCTCCCTCGGTGGCGACGGCATCGACAAGGCCCCAGGCGAGCGCCGTCGGCGCGTCGATCGTCTCGGCCGTCATCAGCAGCCAGCGCGTGCGGCCCCAGCCGATGAGACGCGGCAGCAGCGCGGCATGAATGACCGAGGGGATGCCGACACGAACCTCGGGCATGCCGAACTTGGCATCAGGTGCCGCGACACGGATATCGCAGGCCGTTGCGACCTCCAATCCGCCACCCAGACACCACCCCGGCATCCGCGCAACCACGGGTGCAGGAAAATTTCGCACCGCATCGCAGAGCCCGGCAAGTCGCGAGATGAACGTTTCCGCCGAAGCCTGATCGAGCGTCGCCATCTCCTTGATGTCGGCGCCGCCGATCATGCTCTTCCCGCTTTCGCCGGCCAAAACGAGAACGCGAATGCCGGCTTCGGCGGCGAGCGATTGCAGGCCGGCTTCTATGTCGAGAATCGCCGCCGAACCGAGAATATTGAGCGGACCGGCATTGCAGATCGTCAGCCGGACCACGCCGCGGCCGTCACGACTCACGCCGCAGTGGGAATTGAGCATGTCCATGGTTGTCCTCGTCGGGTTCCTGGGCAAGGGAGAGTGTGCCGGGAATAAATCAGGCCAGCGAAGTTGATTTAGATCAACTCGAATTCATCAAATAGCTGCAGTCAGCAGGACGCAGAACTGTTATTGTATGACCGCAGACATTCAATGGGACGGCAATGCGTTACTCTCCGGAACACAAGGCGGAAACCCACGCGCGGATCGTGCGCAAGGCATCGGTGCGGCTGCGCGAGCGTGGTGCTCACGGTGTCGGGGTTGCCGACCTGATGAAGGAGGCCGGGCTGACTCATGGCGGCTTCTATGCGCATTTCGATTCGCGCGAGGCGCTGGTCGTGGAGGCGTTCGGTTATGCGATCGACCGTTCGATTGAGCATTGGCGCAAGCTGCTGGACCAACTGCCGCCGCAGAAGCGACTCGCGGCCATCGTCGACGGCTATCTGTCCGCGGCTCATCGCGACGATGTCGGTCACGGCTGCGCGGTTCCTGCGCTTGGAGCGGAAATCGCCCGCGAGAGCGCAAAGACCCGCAAGGCCTTTGCTGCGAAGCTGGAAGAGCTGATCGCCCTGTTCGCCGAGTACATCAGCGACGTGCCGGCCAAGACTGCGCGAAGGCGGGCTTCGGCGATGCTCGCGACGCTGATGGGGACGCTCGTGATGGCGCGACTCATGGGCAGCGGCGAATTGTCAGACGAAATCCTGAGCTCCGGGCGCGAGGTGGCGCTGGCTGTTGCCAGCGGCGGCGGGCCGGCGGGGAGGGCCCCTGCGCGGGCGCCCGCGAAAAGGCCCGTGAAGAAGGCGGCAGCCGCGAAGCGCTGATCCGTCGCGGCTCGGATGGTGGACGCAGCGCGCCACGCTGCAGGGTCTGCCGTGATCGTGCCGGCCGAGCGAAGGGGCGGCATTTTCGCAGCGCCGGGCAGCGCTTAGACCCTTCCCAAACGCCGCAAAGACTGCAAGATGCCGGCCAAATTGGCACTGCTTACCCCTGCGGAGGATACCCCATGCGTTCGATCGGTCATTTCATTGGCGGCAAAGAGGTCAAGGGCACGTCTGGACGGACGGCCGACGTCTTCGAGCCCATGACCGGCGACGTTCAGGCCAAGGTCGCGCTGGCCTCTCGCGCCGAGCTCCGTGCCGCTGTCGAGAACGCAAAGGCGGCGCAACCGGCCTGGGCCGCGACCAATCCGCAGCGCCGCGCCCGCGTGATGATGAAGTTCGTCGAACTCGTCCAGCGCGACTATGACCAGCTCGCCGATCTGCTTGCGCGGGAGCATGGTAAGACCGTCCCCGACGCCAAGGGCGATATCCAGCGCGGCCTGGAGGTCGCGGAGTTCGCCTGCGGCATTCCGCACCTGATGAAGGGCGAGTACACTGAGGGAGCCGGCCCCGGCATCGACATCTATTCGATGCGCCAGCCGCTCGGTGTCGTTGCCGGCATCACGCCGTTCAATTTCCCGGCGATGATTCCGATGTGGAAGTTTGCCCCTGCCATCGCCTGCGGCAATGCCTTCATCCTCAAGCCCTCGGAGCGCGATCCGGGCGTGCCGATGAAGCTCGCCGAGCTGATGATCGAGGCCGGGCTGCCGGCGGGCATCCTCAACGTCGTCAACGGCGACAAGGAGGCGGTCGACGCCATCCTCGAGGATCCGGACATCATGGCGATCGGCTTCGTCGGCTCGTCGCCGATCGCGCAGTATATCTATGAGCGCGCGGCTGCGCACGCCAAGCGCTGCCAGTGCTTCGGCGGCGCCAAGAACCACGCCATCATCATGCCGGACGCCGATCTCGACCAGGCGGTCGATGCGCTGATCGGCGCCGGCTACGGCTCGGCCGGCGAGCGCTGCATGGCGGTCTCGGTCGCCGTGCCCGTCGGCAAGACCACGGCCGACCGGCTGATGGAGAAGCTGATCCCGCGCGTTGAAAGCCTGAAGATCGGCACCTCGGTCGATCCCTCGGCCGATTTCGGTCCGCTGGTGACCCGCGAGGCGGTCGAGCGCGTCAAGAATTATGTCGATATTGGCCTCAAGGAAGGCGCGACGCTCGCCGTCGACGGCCGCGGCTTCAAGATGCAGGGCTACGAGAACGGCTTCTACATGGGCGGGTGTCTGTTCGACAACGTCACCAAGGACATGCGGATCTACAAGGAGGAGATCTTCGGCCCGGTGCTGTCGGTCGTGCGCGCCAAGGACTACGCCGAGGCGCTGGCGCTGCCGTCGGAGCATGATTACGGCAACGGCGTCGCGATCTTCACCCGCGATGGCGACGCGGCGCGCGACTTCGCGGCCAAGGTCAATGTCGGCATGGTCGGCATCAACGTGCCGATCCCGGTGCCGATCGCCTACTACACCTTCGGCGGCTGGAAGAAGTCCGGCTTCGGCGACCTCAACCAGCACGGTCCGGATTCGATCCGCTTCTACACCAAGACCAAGACCGTCACCTCGCGCTGGCCGTCCGGTGTCAAGGAAGGCGCGGAGTTCTCGATCCCGCTGATGAAGTGAGGTCGGGTCCGTTCGGACTCTCTCCTTCGTCATTGCGAGCGAAGCGAAGCAATCCAGGATCTTTCTGCAGAGGCAGTCTGGATTGCTTCGTCGCCTTCGGCTCCTCGCAATGACGGCGCATGAGGAAAGCGCAAAGACCAACAAACAAGACCAGGAAACGCGGAGAACGGATGCAGTTCGCTCTCGACGAGGATCAGATCGCGGTGCGCGACATGGCGCGCGCCTTCGCCGCCGAGAAGATTGCCCCGCATGCGCTGCGCTGGGACGAGGAGAAGCATTTTCCCGTCGATGTGATGCGGGAGGCGGCGGGCCTCGGCATGGGCGGCATCTACATCCGCGACGATGTCGGCGGCTCGGGTCTCAGCCGGCTCGATGCGGCGCTGATCTTCGAGGCGCTGGCGACGGGCTGCCCCACGGTGTCAGCCTTCATCTCGATCCACAACATGGCCTCGTGGATGATCGACACCTTCGGTACCGAGGCCCAGCGCCAGGCTTACCTGCCGAAGCTCTGCGCCATGGACCTGATCGCGAGCTACTGCCTGACCGAGCCGGGCGCGGGCTCCGATGCGGCGGCGCTGCGCACGCGCGCGGTGCGCGACGGCGACGACTACGTGCTCAACGGGCAGAAGCAGTTCATCTCCGGTGCCGGCGCCACCGATATCCTCGTCGCGATGGTGCGAACCGGCGCCGATGGTCCCGGAGGCATCTCCACGCTGGTGATCGACGCTAATACTCCCGGCGTGTCGTTCGGCGCCAATGAGCGCAAGATGGGCTGGAACGCGCAGCCGACCCGCGCCGTGATCTTCGAGAATGCGCGGGTGCCGGTGGCCAACCGGCTGGGCGAGGAGGGCATTGGGTTCAAGATCGCGATGGCGGGGCTCGACGGCGGCCGCCTCAACATCGCCGCGTGCTCGCTCGGCGGCGCGCAGGCGGCGCTCGACAAGACGCTGGCTTATACGAAAGAGCGCAAGGCGTTCGGCAAGCGGCTCGACGAATTCCAGGCGCTGCAGTTCCGCATTGCCGACATGGCGATCGAGCTGGAGGCGGCGCGCACCTTCGTCTGGCGCGCGGCGGCTGCGCTCGACCGCAAGGATCCGGACGCGACCATGCTGTGCGCGATGGCCAAGCGCTTCGGGACCGATGTCGGCTTCGAAGTCGCCAACCAGGCGCTGCAGCTGCACGGCGGCTACGGCTATTTGAGCGAATACGGCATCGAGAAGATCGTCCGCGATCTGCGCGTGCACCAGATCCTCGAAGGCACCAACGAGATCATGCGCCTGATCGTGTCGCGCAAGCTGATCGAGGCGGCGCGATGAGCGAGGTCATCGAAGGCGACCTGATCATCCGCCGCGAAGGCTCGGCCGGCATCATCCGGCTGAATCGGCCGAAGGCGATCAACGCGATGACGCTGGAGATGTCGATGGGCATCGACGCCGCGCTGGATCGGTTCGAGGGCGATCCGGCCGTCGCAATTGTCGTGCTCGAAGGCGCGGGCGAGCGTGGACTTTGCGCGGGCGGCGACATCCGCGGGCTCTATGAGAGCTCGAAGACGAACGGCGATCTCGGCAAGGTGTTCTGGCGCCAGGAATACATCATGAACGCGCGCATCGGGGCGTTCCCAAAACCCTATGTCGCCTACATGGACGGGCTGGTGATGGGCGGCGGCGTCGGGCTGTCGGCGCATGGCCGCCACCGCATCGTGACCGAGAAGACCAAGCTCGCGATGCCCGAAGTCGGCCTCGGCTTCTTTCCCGACGTCGGCGGCACCTGGCTCTTGTCGCGCGCGCCCGGCGAACTCGGCGCCTATTTCGGCCTGACCGGGCAGACCATGAACGGGCCCGATGCGATCCATGCGCGCTTTGCCGATGCCGTGGTGCCGACCGAGAAATGGCCGGCGCTGCGCGAGGTCCTGACCAAAGTCAGGCCGGGCACGCTGTCGATCGAGATCGACCGGCTGATCGCCGGCTTCGCGACGTCGGAGACGGCCGGCCCGGTGGCGGCGCAGCAGGCGAAGATCGACGCGTGGTTCGCCCATGACAGCATGCACGACATCTTTACCGCGCTGAGAGCGGACGGCTCGGAGCTCGCGTTGGCGACGCTGAAGACGCTGAAGGAGAAATCGCCGCGCGGCATGGTCGTGACGCTCAAGCTGCTGCGACTGGCACGCGGTGCGGCGTCCCTGGAGGAATGCCTGGTGCGCGAGTATCGTGCGGCGCTCGAAGTGTTCCGCAGCGACGATTTCCGCGAGGGCGTGCGTGCGGCGATCATCGACAAGGACCGCAATCCCAGATGGTCGCCGCCTGATGTCGATCAGGTGACACCGGACATGCTGGCGCCATATCTTGCCGAGATCGGCGCCGACGAGCTGACCTTTCCGCAGAGCAAATAACAATCAGGTCGAGGGGAGAGAACGAACCATGGCAACGATCGCATTCATCGGCCTCGGCAACATGGGCGGACCAATGGCCGCCAACCTGGTCAAGGCCGGCCACAAGGTGGTCGCGTTCGATCTGGTCGAGACCTCGCGCGTCCAGGCCAGGGCCGATGGCGCCGAAATCGCCGACAGCGCCGTCGCCGCGGCCAAAAGCGCCGATGCCGTCGTCACCATGCTGCCGGCCGGCAAGCATGTGCTGGCGGTCTGGACCGAGGTCGTGCCGGCAATGACGAAGGGCGCGCTGATCATCGATTCCTCGACCATCGACGTCGAGAGCGCGCGCGCCGCGCATGCGCTGGCCGCGAAGCACGGCATCGCCGCCGTGGACGCGCCGGTGTCCGGGGGCACCGGCGGCGCCAAGGCCGCAACGCTCACCTTCATGTGCGGCGGCGAGGAGAGCGCGTTCGCTGCGGCCAAGCCGATCCTTGAGAAGATGGGCAAGAAGATCGTCCATTGCGGCGGCGCCGGCGCCGGGCAGGCGGCCAAGATCTGCAACAACATGATCCTCGGCATTTCGATGATCGCGGTGAGCGAGGCCTTTGCGCTCGGCGAAAAGCTCGGCCTGTCGCATCAGGCGCTGTTCGACGTCGCCTCGACCTCGTCAGGACAGTGCTGGTCGCTGACATCCTATTGCCCAGTGCCGGGCCCGGTGCCGGCCTCGCCGGCCAACAACGACTACAAGCCCGGTTTTGCGACGGCGCTGATGCTGAAGGACCTCACGCTGTCGCAGGACGCCGCCAAGGCCGCCGGCGCGGCGACCCCGCTTGGCCAGCACGCGCAGGAGATCTACAAGGCGTTCGAGGCCGCCGGCCATGGCGGCGTCGATTTTTCCGGGATCATTCAGCACGTCCGTAAGCTCGCCGGGACCATCTGATGACGACATTCAAGGACGCACGCGCGTTTCTGCTGGCGCATCGCACCGACTACGATGCGGCCGTGAAGGGTTTTCGCTGGCCCGATCCCGTCCCGTTCAACTGGGCGCTCGACTGGTTCGATGCCGAACTCGCATCTGATCCGGAGAGTCGCGAGCGGACGGCGCTATGGATCTTCGATGCCGCGCAGGACCGCCAAACCAAGCTGTCCTTTGCCGCGCTGTCGCGCCGCTCCAGCCAGGTCGCGAATTTCCTGCGCGCGCAGGGCTTGAAGCGCGGCGACCATCTGCTGCTGCTGCTCGGCAACGTCGTGCCGCTGTGGGAGACGATGTTGGCGGCGATGAAGCTCGGCGTCGTCGTGATCCCCGCGACGACGCTGCTGACCACCGACGAGTTGCGCGATCGTCTGGAGCGCGGCCGCGCCAAGGCCGTGGTCGCCGCGCAGGATCAGGTTGCGAAGTTCGCCGATCTCGGCGCCGATGATCTCGTCCGGATCGTCGTCGGCGCGGCGGCCACGCCCGCCGGCTGGCTGCCGTTCGAGCAGGCGGCTGACGCGGCCGAGGCGTTCACGCCGGATGGGCCGACGCAGCCGGATGATCCGATGCTGCTGTATTTCACCTCGGGCACCACGGCCAAGCCGAAGCTGGTGCGGCACAGCCACCGCAGCTATCCGGTCGGCCATCTCTCGACCATGTACTGGCTCGGCCTGCAGCCGGGCGACGTGCACCTCAACATCTCCTCGCCGGGCTGGGCCAAGCATGCCTGGAGCTGCTTCTTCTCGCCCTGGAATGCCGGCGCCACGGTATTCGTGGTCAATCAGCCGCGCTTCGACGCCAAGGGGCTGCTCGCGATCATCAAACGCTGCGGCGTCACGACGCTGTGCGCGCCACCCACGGTGTGGCGGCTGTTCATCCAGGAGCACCTCGCCGACTTCAAGGTCTCGTTGCGCGAGGCCTGCGGCGCCGGCGAGCCGCTCAATCCGGAGGTGATCGATCAGGTGCGTGCCGCCTGGGGGCTGACGATTCGCGACGGCTATGGCCAGACCGAAACCGCGGCCATCGTCGGCAACTCGCCGGGCCAGAAACTGAAGATCGGCTCGATGGGCCGGCCGCTGCCGGGCTATCGCGTCGAGGTCGCCGACATCGACGGCAATCTCGCCAGTGAAGGCGAGATCACGCTGGCGCTCACCGGCGAGCGTCCGGCCGGCCTGATGCAGGGCTATCAGGGCGACGACGGTAAGCTGTCCGGCGCCGATGGCACGCGCTACCGCACGGGTGACGTCGTGTTCCAGGACGGCGACGGCTATCTCACCTTCGTCGGGCGCTCCGACGACGTGTTCAAATCGTCCGACTACCGCATCTCGCCGTTCGAGCTGGAAAGCGTGCTGCTGGAGCATGAGGCCGTCGCCGAGGCTGCCGTTGTGCCGTCTCCGGATCCCATCCGTCTCGCCATCCCGAAAGCCTATGTGTTGCTGACGGCCGGCGCGGAGCGCTCGCGCGCCACGGCGCTGTCGATCTTCGTGCATCTTCAGGCGCGGCTGGCGCCGTTCAAGCGCATCCGCCGGCTCGAGCTCGTGAGCGAGCTGCCGAAGACGATCTCCGGAAAGATCCGCCGCGTGCAGCTGCGCCGGCTGGAGCATGAGGACGACCGCACGGATCATCTGCGCGGCACGGAGTTCAAGGAAGAGGATTTCCCGGAGCTGAAGACCAGGCCGTCCGGGCACGAGGTGTAGGAACGCATGAACCAGATCTGGAAGAAGCCGCCGATTTCGCTCGCAGCCTATCAGGCCATGGTGGGCCAGGAGATCGGCGTGTCATCGTGGCACGTGCTCGATCAACAGCGCATAGACACCTATGCCGATGTGATCGAGGATCATCAGTTCATCCATGTCGATCCGGAGAAAGCCAAGGCGACGCCGTTCGGCACCACGATCGCGCACGGTTTTCTGACGATGTCGCTGCTGTCGGTGATGTCCTACGAGGTGATGCCGGCGATCGAGGGCACGGCGATGGGCGTCAATTACGGCTTCGACAAGCTGCGCTTCATCTCGCCGGTGAAATCGGGAAAACGCGTGCGCGGCCGCTTCGTGCTGGCGGAAGCCACGCTGCGCAAGCCCAAGGAGTTGCAGTCGCGCACCAATGTCACGGTCGAGATCGAAGGCGAGGACAAACCCGCGCTGGTCGCCGACTGGATCGGACTGATCTATCTCAGCTAACTCTCTTCGTCCCAACCCACCCCTCGTCATCGCCGGGCTTGACCCGGCGATCCAACAAAACTGAGAGTTTTTCGAAGTGGATGGATGCCCGGGTCAAGCCCGAGCATGACGAGCCTAGAACCTAGGACAAACATCATGGCAATCAGATTCGACGGACGCGTCGCCATCGTCACCGGCGCAGGCAATGGTCTCGGACGCGCGCATGCGCTGGGACTGGCGAGCCGCGGCGCCAAGGTCGTGGTCAATGATTTCGGTGGCGCGCGCGACGGCACGGGCGGCTCGATGACCGCAGCTGAAATCGTGGTCGAGGAGATCCGCAAAGCGGGCGGCACCGCGGTCGCCGACGGCGCCGACGTCTCGAATTTCGAGCAGGTCACTGCGATGGTCGAGCGCGCCACGAAGGAGTGGGGCAGCGTCGACATCATGTGCGCCAATGCCGGAATCCTGCGCGACAAGTCGTTCGGCAAGATGGAGGTTGCCGATTTCGCCAAGGTGCTGGATGTGCATCTTGTCGGCAGCTTCTACTGCTGCAAGGCGGTGTGGAACGGCATGCGCGAGCGCAATTACGGCCGCATCGTGCTGACGACCTCGTCCTCGGGCCTGTTCGGCAATTTCGGGCAGGCCAACTACGGCGCGGCCAAGACCGGCATGGTCGGCCTCATGAACGTGCTGGCGGAGGAGGGCCGCAAGACCAACATCCGCGTCAACATCATCTCGCCGACGGCGGCGACGCGCATGACGGAGGAACTGCTGCCACCGCAGGCGCTGCAGCTGATGAAGCCGGAATCGATCACGCCCGCGGTGGAGTATCTGCTGAGCGAGGACGCGCCGACCCGGACCATCATGGGCGCGGGTGCCGGCTCCTTCGCGGTGATCAGGATCCTGGAGAGCGAGGGCATCAACCTGCCGCCGGAGGAATGGACGCCGGACGCGATCGCCGCGCATTTTGCCGAGATCAGCGACATGTCGAGGGCGCGGGCGCTGCAGGGTGCATTCGAGCAGACACAGAAATACGTCGCCCAGGCCGCGGCGCGGCTGGGGATCAAGCTGTAAGACATGATGCCCGGGTCGAACTCCGCCGTCATGGCCGGGCTTGACCCGGCCATCCACGTCTTTGGCACTGAATGCGTGGAGAGGCGTGGATGCCCGGGTCAAGCCCGGGCATGACGACCTTTTGCTCGGCGACCTGCTCGGCCTAGATTGGCGCCATGTCCTCTTCAAACCAAGTCGCCGTCATCGGAGCCGGCCCGGCCGGACTGATGGCGGCCGAGGTGCTGGCCGAGGGCGGGACCGCCGTCACCGTCTACGATGCGATGCCGTCGGTGGCGCGTAAGTTTCTGATGGCCGGTCGCGGCGGCCTCAACCTTACCCATAGCGAAGAGCTGCCCGCCTTCCTGGCGCGCTACCGCGAGGCGGCGGCGTGGCTTGATCCGGCGATCCGCGCGTTCCCGCCGCAGCGGCTGCGCGACTGGTGCGAGGCGCTGGGCGAGCCGACCTTCGTCGGCTCCTCGGGCCGCGTGTTTCCGAGGGCAATGAAGGCCTCGCCGCTGCTGCGCGCGTGGCTGCGCCGGCTGGCCACGCAGGGTGTGCGCTTCGAGCTGCGGCATCGCTGGACCGGCTGGGACGAGGCAGGGCGGCTGACATTCGAGACACCGGCAGGACTGCGCGCGATCACGGCCGATGCGACCGTGCTCGCGCTCGGCGGCGCCAGCTGGCCGCGGCTCGGCTCCGACGGGGGCTGGGTATCGCTTCTCGCCGCGAAGGGTGTCGCGATTGCGCCGCTGCGGCCGGCCAATTGCGGCTTCACTGTCGCCTGGTCGGACATCTTCCGCGGCCGCTTCGAAGGCCAGCCGCTCAAAGGCATCGCGCTGTCGTTTGCTGATCGCAGCGTCCGCGGCGAGGCTATCGTTACGCGCGATGGCATTGAGGGCGGCGCCGTTTATGCGCTGTCGGCCGAGCTGCGCGAGGCGATCGCGCTGACAGGGGGGGCGATCCTGCACGTCGCGCTGCGGCCCGACCTCGCGACAGCCGATCTCATCACGCGGCTCTCGGCACCGCGCGGCAAGCAGTCGTTCTCGAACGTGCTGCGCAAGGCGGTGCAGTTGTCGCCGGTGGCGATCGGGCTGCTGCAGGAGGCGGCCAAGGCGCACGGCCTGTCACTCTCGTCGCTGCCGCCCGATCGTCTCGCGGCACTGATCAATGCCGTGCCGCTGAAGCTGACGGGCACAGCCGGACTCGCCCGCGCCATCTCCAGCGCCGGCGGCATCGCGCATGACGAGCTTGACGCCGATTACATGCTCAAACGCCTGCCCGGTGTGTTCGCCGCCGGCGAGATGCTCGATTGGGAAGCCCCGACCGGCGGCTATCTGCTGCAAGCCTCGTTCGCGACCGGGGCCGCCGCGGGCAGGGGCGTCTTGAAGCGGCTCGAATTGTAGGGTGGGCAAAGCGAAGCGTGCCCACCATTGGCATTCGTACAAGAACGCGGTGGGCACGACGCTTCGCGTCTTTGCCCACCCTACAGATTTCTCGTCATCGTCGCTTCGCTCCTCGCAGTGACGCTGCGAGAGAGCTTCGTCCTACCGCAGCTTGCCCCGCGCCGCGACCGGCAACGTGCCCAGGATCTCCTCGCCGCGGACCATCACGACCTCGTCCATCATGTTGACGACGACGCAGACGTGGTTGGGGATGATGCGCACGACGTCGCCGACATTGGGGCGGGTGTTGCTGCGGGAGAGATCGAGGAAGCCGTGCTCCTCGGCGAAGCGCGCGATCTTCGCTTCCGGGTGCTCCAGGATCAGGCCGTGGCCGTCGAGGCCGCCGGTGTCGGTCGTCAGCGTCTTCGAGCCGGCGTCGAGGATGCCGCGCTCGGGCGCGGCGCGGCTGACGACGGTGGAGTAGATGTGCAGCGCGCAGTCGTCCCAGCTGGCGACACCGGCGGCGACCTGCATGCGGTCGTTGTAGATGTAGGTGCCGGGCCGGTGCTCGGTGGCGCCCTTGAGCTTGCCGAGATTCTTCAGGTTGGGCGAGCCGCCGGTCGAGACGATGGCAGCCTCCAGCCCTTCGGCGCGAACGCCGGCCAGGGCCTCGTCATAGAAGTGCTGCGCCTCGTCCCAGCCGGTCTCGGTCGGGTACAGCATGAAGCCGGCGAAGCGCAGGCCGTCTGACGCTGCGATCTGGCGCGCGAGCTGGATCGCTTCCGTCGGCGTCTCGACGCCGGCGCGCTTGCGCCCGGTGTCGCATTCGACCACGACCGAGAGCGTGCGGCCGGATTGCTTTGCCGCCTGCGGCAGGCCGGAGATCACGGTCGCGTTGTCGGCGGCAACCGTCATGTTGGCCTTGGCTTGCAGCGCGGCGAGGCGCGCCATCTTTTCCTCGCCGATCAGGTTGTAGCTGATCAGGATATTGTCGATGCCGGCATCCGCCATGATCTCAGCCTCGCCGATCTTCTGGCAGGTGACTCCTTGCGCGCCCGCCTCGATCTGCAGCTTGGCCAGCACCGGGCTCTTGTGGGTCTTGATGTGCGGCCGGTTGGCGACGCCCGCGGCCTCGCACTGGGCCTGAATGCGTGCGATGTTACGCTCGACCCTGTCCATGTCGATGACGGCGCACGGCGTGCCGTACTCCCGGGCGATCCTGGCGGCGAGCGGGGTGGTCATGTCATTTACTCCATGTTGCCGTCATTGCGAGGAGCGAAGCGACGAAGCAATCCAGAGTCACGACTGCAGCCCTGGATTGCTTCCGCCGTCGCCCTTCGGGCTATGGCGGACATGTCGCTTCGCTCGCAATGACGAAGTGATTTCGATGAACGTCACGCGCCCTCGATCTCCTCGCGCAGCACTTCGAGCTCCAACCAGCGGTCTTCGGCGGCGGTGAGCTCGGCTTGCGCAGTGGCGATCGCGAGGGAGGCGGCGTCGAATTTCTTGCGGTCTTTCGCATACAGCGCGGGGTCGGCGAGCACGGCCTGCTGCTTGGCGATCTCGGCTTGCAGCTTGGCGATCGTCTTCGGCAAGGTCTCCAGTGCGTGCTTCTCGTTGAAGGAGAGCTTGCGCTTCGGCGCGCTCGCAGGCGCCGCGGCCGCGTGCTTGGTTTCCTTCTTCTCCTCCGCCGCCTTGGCATGCTGGCGCTTCAGGTCGGCGCCGCGCTGCGCCAGCATGTCGCTGTAGCCGCCTGCGTATTCCTGCCATTTGCCGTTGCCCTCGGGGACGATCACCGAGGTGACCACGCGATCGAGGAAGTCGCGGTCGTGGCTGATCAGGATCACCGTGCCCTCGTAGTCGCCGAGCATGTCCTCGAGCACGTCGAGTGTCTCCAAGTCGAGATCGTTGGTCGGCTCGTCCAGCACCAGCAGGTTCGATGGCTTGGCCAGCGCGCGCGCCAGCATCAGCCGGCCGCGCTCGCCCCCGGAGAGCACTTCGAGCGGCGTGCGCATCTGCTCGCGCGAGAACAGGAAGTCCTCCATGTAGCCGACGACGTGCTTCGGCTTGCCGGCCACCATGACGTGATCGCCGCGGCCGCCGGTCAGCGCTTCGGCGAGCGTCGTCCGGGGATCGAGGCTCTCGCGGTGCTGGTCGAGCGTCGCCGTCTCCAGATTGACGCCGAGCCGGATGCTGCCGCTGTCCGGCTCGCTGCCGCCGGTGAGCAGGTTGACCAGCGTGGTCTTGCCGGCGCCGTTGGGGCCGACGATGCCGATGCGGTCGCCGCGCTGGATGCGGATGGAGAAGTTGTCGACGATCTTGCGATCACCATAGCTCTTCGATGCGCCCTTCGCTTCGATCACCAGCTTGCCGGACTTGTCGGCCTCGGCCGCGGCGAGGTTGGCGGCGCCCGCCGTGCCGCGATAGTCGCGGCGCTGCTGGCGCAGCGCATGCAGATTGGCGAGCCGTTTGACGTTGCGCTTGCGGCGGCCGGAGACGCCGTAGCGCAGCCAGTGCTCTTCGTTGACGATCTTGCGGTCGAGCTTGTGCTGCTCGCGTTCTTCCTCCGCCAGCACCTCGTCGCGCCACGCCTCGAACGCCGCAAAGCCGCGGTCGATCTGCCTGATCTGGCCGCGGTCGAGCCACGCTGTCGCGCGGGACAGATTGGTGAGGAAACGACGATCGTGACTGATCAGCACCAGCGCCGAGCTTCGGCCGTCGAGCTCGTTCTCCAGCCACTCGATGGTCGTGAGGTCGAGGTGGTTGGTCGGCTCGTCCAGCAGCAGGATGTCGGGGTTGGGCGCAAGCACGCGCGCCAGCGCCGCGCGGCGCGCCTCGCCGCCGGAGACATGCGCGGGATCCTCTTCTCCAGTCAGTCCGAGCTGCTCGACGAGATAGCGCGCCTGATAGTGATCGTCGCCCGGGCCGAGCCCGGCCTCGACATAGGACAGCGTGGTGGCATGGCCGGAGAAATCCGGCTCCTGCGGCAGATAGCGAACCGTGGCACCCGGCTGCACGAAGCGGGTGCCGCTGTCGCATTCGACGAGGCCGGCGGCGATCTTGAGCAGCGTCGACTTGCCGGAGCCGTTGCGGCCGATCAGGCAGACGCGCTCGCCGGGCGAGACCGACAGTTCGACGCCCTGCAGCAGCGCGGTGCCGCCGAAGGTCAGGCGGATGTCTTTGAGTTGGATGAGAGGCGGCGCCATATCTCTAGCTTTGCTGCTGGACCCGCGCCGCGCGCTGGCGCTGCAGGCGGCGGATCGTGGTATCGAGGGTGGAGAGGAAGGTCGAGCGGTCGCGCGGCGTGAACGAGCGCGGGCCGCCGGTTACCTCGCCCGATGACCGCAGATCGGTCATGAGGTTGCGCACGGCGAGCGTCATGCCGATCGACTCCTCGGTGAACGGCTTGCCGTTCGGTGCGATCACGGCGCTGCCGGCCTTGACGCAGCGGCTCGCCAGCGGAATGTCCGCGGTGACGACGATGTCGTCGGCGCCGGCGCGCTCTGCGATCCAGTCATCCGCGGCATCCATGCCGCTGCCGGCCGCCACGCGCGTGATCAACGGATCCTCCGGCACGCGGATGAAGCCGCCGGCGACGACGATCACCGGCAGACCGTGCCGGATCGCGACGCGGTAGATCTCGTCCTTCACCGGGCAGGCGTCGGCGTCGACATAGATGTTGATCGGGGCGGTTTCGGTCGTCATCGGGCCATCGGTTGGAATGGTCCGGTTGGTACTCCATCGCAGCGGGAATTGCGAGCCAAACGCGCCGCTTGCCACGGCCTTTCCGGCCGCTACCATCGGCCAAAAATGGGGCAACGGGAGGCAAGGATGGCAGACGGAATCGCGGCGTATGCGGTCGAGGCGTTCAACACGGCCAAGCAGTCCGAGAACAAGATGCACGACGACAGCGTGGCCCGGCGGTTCGGCTTTGCCGGCGGCCTCGTGCCCGGCGTCGAGGTGCTGGCCTATATGCTGCATCAGCCGGTCGCGCGCTGGGGGCGGGCGTTCTTGGAACGTGGGCTGATCGAGGCGCGGTTCACCAAGCCGGTCTATGACGGCGAGATCGCCGAGGTCAGGGCGGAGGAGGTCGGCGACGGGCTCCGCCTGGAGGTGACGAGTAAAGGCGAGATCTGCGCCACCGGTTCCGCGTCGTTGCCGGCGGCGGCGCCCGACGTGGTGCTGGCCGGCTATCGCGATGTTCCGCCAGCAGCGGTGCGGTCGGCGATCGGCGCAGACTCGTTCGCCGTCGGCAGCTGGCTGGGCACTGCGCCACGCGCCTGGCCGGGGCAGGCGGCGACGGCCTATCTCGCCGAGATCCGCGAGCGCGATCCGATCTATTCCAGCGAGCGGCTCGGTCATCCCGGCATGCTGCAGCGGGTGATGAACCGCCTGCTGGTCGACAACATCGTGCTCGGTCCGTGGATTCACGTCGGCAGCCGCATGCAGCTGCTGTCGGCGATTGCCGAAACCGACGAGATCACCGCGCGTGGCCGGGTGGTCGCGAACTACGAGAAGAAGGGGCACCGCTTCGTCGAGATCGATGCGCTGGTGGTGGCGAACGGCACGCGGCCGCTGGCGCACTGTCACCATGTGGCGATCTACCAGCCGCGCGCGCAGGCGGCGGCGTAGTGGTAAAAGGCAGGCGGCATCCATAAAGCAGCTGTCATGCTCCGCGCAGGCGGAGCATCCAGTACGCCGCGACGTCTCGGCTGAATCGTAACCGCCTCGGAGTATTGGATCGTCCGCATGCGGACGATGACAGTTGAGATTGGGGCATGCTGGTCGCCCCACGCTCTCGTCATTGCGAGCGCAGCGAAGCAATCCAGACTGTCTCCGTGGAAGGATTCTGGATTGCTTCGCTACGCGCTACGCTCGCAATGACGTGGAGAGGACCCGCGGCCCAATCTCGACAGTCCGTAGCCCGGATGCGCGCACGCCGGTGCCCAGCGGGTGCAGGCGGGAGCGACATCCGGGTTCACCGATACGGCCCGTGAGACCCCGCATATCGCTGCGCTCATGCGGGCTACGGGCTTTTCGTTTGGCAATGAGATGTTTTCGCCTCATCGCGAGCGCTGCGAAGCAGCTACGCCGCGGTCTTCGCCTTGCCGTCCTGGATCGCGCGCCAGAGCTTCTCGGTGGTCAGCGGCATGTCGAGATGCTTCACACCGTAATCCGACAGTGCGTCGATCACCGCATTGATCACACTCGCCATCGAGCCGGCGCAGCCGGCCTCGCCGCAGCCCTTGGTGCCCAAGGGATTGCTCTTGGCGGGCACCGGATGGTTGTCCACCGTCATCATCGGCACATCGGAGGCGCGCGGCAGCGCGTAGTCCATCAGCGAGCCGGTGATCGGCTGGCCGCTCTCGTCGTAGCGCAGATGCTCCATCAGCGCCTGGCCGATGCCCTGGGCGACGCCACCATGCAGCTGGCCGGCGACGATCATCGGATTGATCACCGTGCCGAAGTCGTTGATTGCGGTATACGCGACGATCTGCGCGACGCCGGTGTCCGGCTCGATCTCGACCTCGCAGACGTGGCAGCCATTGGGGAAGGTCGACTCGGTGACGGTCGAGTTGTGGTCGACGTCGAGCGAGGCCGGCACGCCCTCGGGCATCTTACCCTCGCGTAGGCGGCGCGCCAGCTCCATGATGTCGATGCTGCGGTCGGTGCCGGCGATGGTGAATTGGCCGCCATTGAACTCGATGTCGGCCTCCGAGGCTTCGAGCAGATGCGCGGCGGCCTGCTTGCCCTTGGCGATCACGAGCTGCGAGGATTCGACAATGGCCTGGCCGGTCGCCGTGATCGAGCGTGAGCCGCCGGTGCCGTTGCCGAACCGCACGAGATCAGAGTCGCTTTGCTCCAGCCGGATCTTGTCGAAGGGCACGCCGAGTTGCGCCGACAGCACCTGCGCGAACGGCGTGGCGTGGCCCTGGCCGTAATCGAGCGTGCCGGTCGTCAGGGTCACGCCGCCATCGGCATCGAAGGTGATCTTGCCGAGCTCGCCCGACGGCGGCGCTGTCACCTCAAGATACGAGCCGACCGCGATACCGCGCAGCTTGCCGTTCTTGCGGCTCTCGCGCTTGCGCTTGGCGAAGCCGGCGTAGTCGGAGACCTGCAGCGCCTTCTCGAACACCGCGGCGAAGTCGCCGGAGTCGTAGGTGACGCCCGACGCGGCCGGGAACGGCATCTGGCTCGGCTTGATGAAGTTGCGCTTGCGGATGGTGAGACGGTCGATACCCATCTCGCGCGCGGCGGTGTCGATCAGCCGCTCCATGAAGTAGTTCGCCTCGGGACGGCCGGCGCCGCGATACGCGCCCATCAAGGTGACGTTGGTCAGCACGGTCTTGATATCGACGCCGAGCAGCGGCGTCTTGTAGACGCTGGCGAGGTTCTTGCCGGTGTTGAGCGACAGCGGCAGCGGCGCCACGCCCATGATGTAGGCGCCGAGATTGCCATAGCCTGACAGCCGCACGGCGAGGAACTTGCCGTCGGCATCCAGCGCCAGCTCGCCATGGATGATCTGGTCGCGGCCCTGGCTGTCCGACAGGAAGGCGGTGGTACGCTCGTCGCGCCACTTCACCGGACGTCCCAGCTGCTTGGCGGCGTGCAGGATGCAGACGTATTCGGGATAGGAGACGTTCTTCATCCCGAAGGAGCCGCCGACATTGGTGGTGAGGATGCGGACCTTGTCCGGTGCGACGTTGAGGATCTTGGCCAGCGTCGCCTTGTTGCCGGACACGCCCTGGGTCGGCACCTGCAAGGTGAAGCGCTCGGTCTTGCCGTCGAACGCGGCGAGCGCCACGCGCGGCTCCATCGACACCACGGCGACGCGGGTGTTGACGATGTCGAGCTTGGTGACGTGCGCGGCCTTGGCGAAGGCCTCTTCGATCTTGGCCGTGTCGCCGTAATGATAATCGAGCGCGACGTTGTTGGGGATATGGTCATAGAGCTGCGGCGCGCCGGGCTTGGCGGCTTCCTCGGCATTGGTGACCGCGGGCAGGGGCTCGATATCGAACTCGACCGCCTCGGCCGCGTCGCGGGCCTGGGCCGCGGTCTCCGCCACCACGAACGCGACGGGGTCACCGACGAAGCGCACCTTGTCGGTGACGAGCGCCGGCCGGTTGGTCTGCAGCAGCGGCGAGCCGTCCCGGCCCTTCAGCGGCAGGCCGCAGGTGAACGGGCCATAGTTGGCTCCGGCGAGGTCGGCTCCAGTCCACACCCCGAGCACGCCGGGCATGGCCTTGGCGGCCGCGGTGTCGATCCTCTTGATGATGCCATGGGCGTGGCTGGAGCGGACGATCCAGGCATGGGCCTGGCCGGGCAGGTTGAAATCGTCGGTATATTTGCCGTGACCGCGCACCAGCGTGTCGTCCTCCTTGCGCCGGACCGGCTGCCCGACGCCGAATTTCTGCAGCGCGATCGCGTTTTCGAGGGAGGCCGGGACGGTGTGATCTTGCATGAATGAGGACCCAAGAGGCTGGATTGGTCGCAAATGCGGGCTGTTCCCAGATAGTGCAGCGCCCGCGGCCGGACAACGGTTGATTAGGAATGGTGCATCACGCCTGACGGAGGGGCTGTTGCGCCGGCGCTATCCACTGATAATGTCTCACGAAAGAGAACTTCCATCTGAGCCGGTTCGGCCAGCGGAAAGACATTTGAATGATCAATGACACGCGGCTGCGGGAGAGTCCCACGCCGCGCGGGAACCTGGAGCCCGGCTTGCGTCCGGGTCTGGACGTCGCGACGCCTTCCTGCGCCAGCAATGGCAGCAGCGTCTACGCGGCCCTGGACCTCGGAACCAACAATTGCCGGCTCCTGATCGCCTGTCCTTCGGGCGACAGTTTCCGCGTGGTCGACTCCTTCTCGCGCATTGTCCGGCTGGGCGAGGGCATCTCGACCACCGGCTGCATCAGCGATGCGGCGATGGATCGGGCCATCGCCGCGCTCAGCATCTGCCGGGACAAGATCCAATCCAAGAAGGCCAGCCGCCTGCGTCTGATCGCGACCGAGGCCTGCCGCGCCGCCTCCAATGCGGAGGGGTTCCGCAGCCGGGTGGCGGCGGAGACCGGCATCGAGCTCGAGGTGATCGACCGCGAGACCGAGGCGGCGCTGGCCGTCAAGGGCTGCGCGCCGCTACTGGATCCAGGCGGGCGCGGGGCCATCCTGTTCGACATTGGCGGCGGCTCCAGCGAGCTGGTGCGGATCGAGCGCGATCCGGCAGACCGCAACGCCGAGCCGAGGATCAAGGCCTGGATGTCGATCCCGCTCGGCGTCGTGACGCTGGCCGAACGCTTCGGCGGCCGCGACGTGACGCCAGAGATCTATGCCGCCATGGTCGAGGCCGTGGCCGAGCATGTCGGGCCGTTCGCGGCCGAGAACGGCGGCGACCTCTCCGGCATGCACCTGCTCGGCACCTCCGGCACCGTGACGACGCTCGGCGGCATTCATCTCAACCTCGCGCGCTACGATCGGCGCCGGGTCGACGGCATCTGGATCAACGATGCCGACATCACGACGACGATCGCCAAGCTGCTGGCGATGAGCTACCAGGAGCGCGCCGAGAACAACTGCATCAGCATCGACCGCGCCGACCTCGTGCTCGCGGGCTGCGCCATTCTCGACGCGATTCGCCTGGCGTTTCCGCTGCCGCGGCTGCGCGTCGCCGATCGCGGCCTGCGCGAGGGCATGCTGGTCGAGATGATGCGCGAAGACGGTGCGCTGCGCACGGCGTAGCGACTTCACCCTCCCCTGGAGGGGGAGGGTCGTCTCACATGGAGCGCAGCGCAATGTGAGACGGGGTGGGGTGAGTTCCACGAGCAGTCTTCGTGTGGCTCACCCCACCCCGATCGCTCGCTTCGCTCCCGATCGACTCTCCCCCTCCAGGGGAGGGTGACCTTTGTAGTTCCGCCAGACCTCGAGCATGGACGGATTTTCGCCTCCCGCGTCTGGTCACGACGACCGAGAAACACATGGCAAAAGACACGACCGGCCGCATGCATGTGCAGGTCAAGACCGGAGGCAAGCGCAAGCTGTCCTCGAAGCTCTGGCTGGAGCGCCAGCTCAACGATCCCTATGTCGTCCAGGCCAAGCGCGACGGCTATCGCTCGCGCGCGGCCTACAAGCTGCTCGAGATCGATGACAAATACCGGCTGCTCAAGCCCGGCATGACGGTGGTCGATCTCGGCGCCGCACCCGGCGGCTGGAGCCAGATCGCGGCGCGTCGGGTCGGGGCCGAAGCCGGGAAGGGCAAGGTGATCGCGATCGATCTGCTGGAGATGGGCGAGATCCCCGGCGTCACCTTCGCCCAGCTCGACTTCCATGCCCAGGATGCGCCGGAAAAGCTTCGCGCGATGCTCGGCGGGCGTGCCGACGTGGTGATGTCGGACATGGCCGCCAACACCACCGGCCACCGCAAGACCGACCAGTTGCGCATCGTCGGTCTCGTCGAACTCGCCGCGCATTTCGCCAGCGAGGTGCTCAAACCGGGCGGCAGCTTTCTCGCCAAGACGTTCCAGAGCGGCGCCGATGCCGACTTGATGGCGCAGCTCAAGCGCGATTACGCCAGCGTCCGCCACGTCAAGCCGGCGGCGAGCCGGCAGGATTCGTCGGAGCGCTACGTGCTGGCGATGGGGTTCCGCGGCGGAGAGCAGGCCGACCTGCTGTAACGGCGTCATTGCGACCGGCCAGCGCCGGCGATACAGAGCAGATGCAACAAGGTCTCGGGAATCGGCTTGGGCCGACGAGACCCGTTCCGGAGGTCCCGAAATGCGTGTCCTGACCTGCAGCGCTGTCGCGGTCGCTTTGATGGTGGGCTCGGCCATATCGGGGCCGGCTCACGCCCAGGCCTATGATCCGCGCTATCCCGTGTGCATGAAGGTCTATGAAGGCGGCCGGTTTGGCGGTGGCGAGTGGATCGACTGCAGCTATACGTCGCTGCCGCAATGTCGCGCGACGGCGTCGGGCCGTGCGGCGATGTGCGATCTCAATCCCTTCTACGCCCCGCCGTCGCCTCCGCCGCGCCGCGCGCATCGGCGGCATCGCTGAAACATTTCATGACGGAACGGCCGTTGCCGTGCCGCAATCGAACTGAAGATTCGAGACCCTCGTACCCATCGGGCTGCCGTGATGCCGCATCGTTTCATCGTCGCGATCGTGATGCTTCTGCTGCTGGTCCCCGCGATCGCGACCGCCGCGCCGTCGCACAAGCGCAAGGCGCACCGTTGGCAGGGCTATGGCTTCCTGCCCGGCTACAAGCAGCCGCCCAACAACAGCCTGCCGCTCTATGCCGACAAGGAGGCCATGCGCAACGGGCCGCGCGGCAGCCGCCGCCATTGGTATATCGACGGTACGCCGAAATACATGCTCTACAACGGCGAGTGGCATTATTTCGGCCAGCCAGGCTTCTATCGCGGCCATTACAATGGCGGCAGCTTCGGCCCGTGCTGGACGCGGACGCCAGTGGGGATGGTCTGGACTTGCGGTTAGGCCGCTCCTCCCACAACCGTCTCGTCCTCCCAGGGCTGCTGCTGCAACGCGGGCGACGGCGCGAGCAATCCCGTCTGGACAGGGGCCGCATTTCCCGCTGAAATGCCGCTCCTCAGAGGCAAAAGAAACGCGAGCCGTTCGTTCGGCCGACCGTGGAGGACCGCTTTGAATTCGTTCTGTACGCGCCTGTTCGGCGCCGTCGTCGCTTTGAGCTTCCTTGCCGGTGCTCCGGCCTTCGCCCAGCAGCTCGAGCTGAAGGTGATGGCGCCGGCCGCGCCCGGCGGCGGCTGGGACCAGACCGCGCGGGCCATGCAGCAGGCCTTCGTGGCGTCGGGCGTGGCGCGCAGCGTCCAGGTCACCAACGTGGCGGGGGCGGGCGGCACCGTCGGCATCGCGCAGTTCGTCAACGGCGCCAAGGGCGACGGCAACCAACTGATGGTCAACGGCTTCGTCATGGTCGGCGCGCTCGCCATGAACAAGTCGCCGGTGACATTGGAGCAGGTGACGCCGATCGCGCGGCTGACCGAGGAGATCCAGGTCATCGTCGTGCCCGCGAACTCGCCGATCAAGACGGCGCAGGATCTCGCCGCGGCGCTGAAGGCCGACATCGCCAAGGTCACCTTCGCCGGCGGCTCGGCCGGCGGCGTCGATCACGTGATGGCAGCGCTGTTCGCCGGCGCCGTCGGCGCCGACGCCAAGAAGGTCAACTACATCCCGTTCTCGGGCGGCGGCGAGTCGCTGGCGGCGATCCTCGGCGGCAAGGTCACGGCGGGCATTTCCGGCCTGTCGGAATACGACGGGCAGATCAAGAGCGGCAAGCTGCGCGCCATCGGTGTGTCCTCGGAGAAACGCATTCCAGGGGTCGACATCCCAACCTTCAAGGAGCAGGGCATCGATCTCGTGCTCGCCAATTGGCGCTCGGTGGTCGCGGCGCCCGGCATAACGCCGGAGCAGAAGAAGACGCTCAGCGAGGCCGTCGAGAAGATGGTGAAGTCGGATGCGTGGAAGGAGATCCTGAAGCAGAAGGGCTGGGATGACGCCTATCTTCCGGGTGATGCGTTCGCTGACTTCCTGAAAAAGGAGAACGTCCGCGTCACCGACGTGTTGAAGTCGGTCGGCCTCGTCAAGTCATGACGACGGAGAGTGCTGGCACCGAGACACCCGCCTCGGGAGGCGTCGACAAGGCCGGCATCGTCATTGCGGCGCTGCTGGCGGCTGTCGCGCTCGTGCTTGTCTATGACGCCAATCAGATCCCGGCGACCACGATGTACGGCATGGGCCCGCAGGTCATGCCGGTTGTGATCGCGATCGGGCTCGGCATTCTTGCACTGGCCAATCTGATCGATGCCCTCAGAGGCAACCTGCCGCCGCGCGAGAGCTCCGATCCGAAGGCGGTGCTGTTGATCCTCGCCGGCCTTGCGCTCTTGATCGCGATCATCGGCTTCGGTGGCGGCTTCATCCTGGCGACCACCGCGCTGTTCGTGACGACGTCGGCCGCGTTCGGCCGGCGCGCATTCGTCACCGACGTCATCATCGGCGCGGTGCTGACGACGCTGATCTATCTCGCATTCGACCGCCTCCTCACCCTGAGCCTTCCCGCCGGTCCGCTCGAAAGACTGCTCTGATGGACACCTTTGCCGCGCTCGCGCATGGGATGGCGATCGCCGTCCAGCCCATGAACCTGCTCTATGCGCTGGTCGGCGTGTTCCTCGGCACCGCCGTCGGCGTGCTGCCGGGCATCGGGCCGGCGCTCACCGTCGCGCTGCTGCTGCCGGTGACCTACAAGCTCGATCCCGGCGGTTCGCTGATCATGTTCGCCGGCATCTATTACGGCGGCATGTATGGCGGATCGACCACCGCGATCCTGATCAACACCCCCGGCGAGAGCGCCTCGATGGCGACCGCGCTCGAGGGCAACAAGATGGCCAAGGCCGGCCGCGGCGGCCCGGCGCTGGCGACGGCGGCAATCGGCTCGTTCGTCGCGGGCACCATCGCCACCATCGGACTCGCGTTCCTGTCGCCGTATCTCGTCGACATCGCCGTGCGCTTCGGTCCGGAGGACTACTTCGCGCTGATGTGCGTCGCCTTCGTCACGGTGTCCGCGACGTTCGGCGATTCACCGATCCGCGGCCTCACCAGCCTGTTCATCGGCCTGACGCTCGGCCTGATCGGCATCGACAAACTGACGGGACAGGCGCGGCTCGCCTTCGGCGTGCCGGAGCTGCTCGATGGCGTCGAGGTGACGACCTTGGCGGTCGGCCTGTTCGCGGTCGGCGAGGCGCTCTACGTCGCCTCGCGCCGGCACCATAGCGAGGAGAAGATCGAGGCCATCAAGGGCTCGCTGTGGATGACGCGCGAGGATTGGAAGCGGTCGTGGAAGCCGTGGCTGCGCGGCACGATGTTCGGCTTTCCGATCGGCGCGCTGCCGGCCGGTGGGGCGGAGATCCCCACCTTCCTGTCCTATTCGACCGAGCGACGGCTGACCAAATATCCCGAGCAGTTCGGTAAGGGCGCGATCGAGGGCGTCGCCGGTCCTGAGGCCGCCAACAACGCCTCCGCCGCGGGCACGCTGGTGCCGCTGCTGACCCTCGGCCTGCCCACCTCGGCGACCGCCGCGATGATGCTCGCCGGCTTCCAGCAATATGGCCTCAATCCGGGCCCGCTGCTGTTCGCCGAGCGGCCCGACCTGGTCTGGGGCCTGATCGCTAGCCTGTTCATCGCCAACACGATGCTGCTGGTGCTCAACCTGCCGCTGGTCGGACTGTGGGTGAAGCTGCTCGCGATCCCGACACCCTGGCTCTACGCGGGCATCCTCGTGTTCGCCACGATGGGGACGATCGCCGCAAAGCCGTCCGTGGTCGAATTGTCGATGCTGGCCGGCTTCGGCGTGCTCGGCTTCCTGATGCGCCGCTTCGATTTCCCGATCGCGCCGGTCGTGGTCGGGCTGATCCTCGGGCCGATCGCCGAGAGCCAGTTGCGGCGGGCGCTCGCGATCAGCCTCGGCGATCCCATGACCCTGCTGCAGTCGCCGATCTCTGCCACTCTGCTGGCGGTCGCGCTGATTGCGCTCGTCGCGCCGTTCGTCCTCAAGGGACTCGGGCGCTTCAAGGCGAATGAGGATTGAGTGTGGCGCGCAAGTGGAAACCGCGCCACCTTTGCTGCCCCGGTTGTGCATCGCCCGGGCGAGCGCAACGACCGCGGGGACACCGGCCCCGCATGCTGCTCGCGCGACGTCAGCGCTGCGCCTCCTCGATCTTGTCGAGCACGCGCTCCTGCGCGATGTCCTTCGACGCGTCGCGCAGTTCCGGCTTGGCATCCGGCTCGATGCCCATCCGCTGCGCCATCTGGTTCAGCAGCACGACCTGAGTTAGCTCGTGCTCCGCCAGCAGGCTGATTTGCAGGTCGAGATCGGCGCGCTTGTCGGCTTCGGCCGCCATGCGGTTCTGCGAGATCGGCACGAAGGTCGAGAGGAAGATCGCCTCGACCGACGCGATCATGGCGAACTCGGCGAAGCTCTCGTTCCAGGCGGGCGCGCCGGGGATGAGATGCAGATTGGCGACGATCCAGAAGCCGAACACCGTGAGATGCAGATAGACGAAAGTCATCGCCCCCGTGAAGCGCGTGATCGCTTCGGCCGCCTTCTGCTGGGTGGTCGCCTCCGTCAGCTCGCGCTTGCGCCGGTCGACCAGCGCCTCGATGTTGCGTTCGAGGGCACGGGTGAGCCCCGGGCTTGGGGTGGGATGCGGCGCCAGCTCTTGGGCCATGAGCTGCAAACGAGCCCTGCGTCGGCCGTTCCCCTGGGAAGGGCCGCGCGGGAGCCCGAGTCGCGTGTGCCGACCAGGCCGCAGCGGATCGGACGCGCCGCGCTTGATCGCCGGCGCCGGGTGAGGTGGCCAGCGTCTCCACCTCGTGCCTGGCTCTGGTCGCGATCCCCGGCGTAGCCGGCAGCCGTCCCAGCAGAGGCTTATCGGTTGGTTAAGACTAACGCGAGAATACCCCCGAAGCCCTTGCAGGCGCCAACGGCGCTGCAAAGCCGGCTGCGCTATGACTTTGACGAATGCGGCGCTGACTTCGCAGGAGTCGCGGACCGGGCGCGGGCTGCGCGACACGGGCAGGACAAGTCGGGCATGGATGCTGGAACGCAGAGGGCAACGGCTGACACCGCGCGCACGGCGTGGATCGATTTCGCGCGCGGCCTCGGCGTCATCCTGGTGGTCTACGGTCACGTGCTTGGCGGTCTGGTGCGCCCGGGCATCTTCCCGGATGGAGCCGTCGCGCGCTGGATGGACTACACGCTCTACACGTTCCACATGCCGCTGTTCTTCTTCCTGGCCGGCTTGAACGTGCAGCACAGCTTGCGGCGCGGCGCGCGTCCCTTCCTCACGTCCAAGCTCTGGACCATCGCCTATCCCTACGTGCTGTGGTCGTTGATCCAGGGCGGGATCACGATGCTGCTGGCGCGGGATGCCAACATCCCGATCCATCCCGGCGATCTCGCCGCGATCTGGTATCGTCCGATCGCACAGTTCTGGTTCCTCTACGCGCTGATGATCTGCCACGTGATCGCGGTGCTGGTCCCGTCGCGGACGGTCTTGATCACGCTCGCGCTGGCCGGGCTTTGCGTGTTCCTCGCGCTGCCGATCCGGCCTGACCTCGCGCTCACCCTGCATCATCTGCCGTTCTACGTCGCGGGCGTCTACGGTGTCAGCGTGGTGGCGGAATGGCGGCCGTTCGGCTGGTCCGCGTTGGCCGTGATCGGGATCGCGTTTGCGGCCGCAGTGGCGTTGGGCGGCCAGCTGTCCGGCATGGACGCCAACGGGCTCGCCTCCCTGCCGGCCTGTGTGCTCGGGATCGCCGGCACGGTCGGGCTCTGCAAGCTGCTCGCGCCAACGAGCCATCGCTGGCTTGCGGCCGCAGGCGTCGCGTCGATGACGATCTATGTCCTGCACATCCTCAGCGGGTCGGGCATGCGCATCATCATGCTCAAGCTGCACATCCCGCCATCGCCATGGGTCTATCTGTTGGCCGGTACGGCGGCCGGTGTCGTGCTTCCTCTGATGGCGCATGCCATCCTGCAGCGGCTGCATCTGCTGCCGGTCTTCGGGCTTGCACCGCCGGCCTCCCGGAAGTCGCAGGCCGCAGTGATCGCGCCGCGCGTTGCAACGTCCGATCAGGCGCCGGCCTGATGCTGCCGAGCGGCGACGGTGCGCCGTGCGCCGCCGGCCATCTGGTCGAGCGGACAGGCCATGGCGACGAGCATCCAGAACAGCGCCGAGACCTCGCCGGAGGAGATGCTGGTCAGCGGCAGCTGGATCAGCAGCGCACTGATGGCGAGCGCGCCGAGCACGGCGCCCTCGCGCGTCGGCATCCGCCAGGCGGCGCCGGTGGCGGCGAGCCCGACCCAGACATAGGCTGCGAGGCAGATCAGTCCGACCGGAATGCCCATCGTCACCCAGCTTGCGATGATCTGCCCGTCGATCGGCATCGCGCCGGCGACGCCGACGTCGGTGATGGTGAAGCCCGATCCCAGGACCATGCTGTTCGGCGCATTCCACAGCGTGACGAACTCATCCAGCCGCTCGCTGCCGCTACTGTCCTGCGACACGCTGCCGAGCGATTCCAGACGAGAGGTGATGACCTCCGCGAACGGCGTGAACATGACGGTGACGATCACCGCGCCGACCAGTCCGCCCGTGATCGATACGGCACGACGCCGCGTCGAGGGGAACAGCATGCAGAACAGCACGCCCACCGCGAGCGTGATCCAGCTGGTGCGGTAGAGCGACAGCAACAGGCCGAGCGCCGCCGGCGCCATCGCCGCCAGTGCCAGCCATCCCGGGCGCAGGAAGCCCACCAGCAGCAGGCCCGTGGCCGTGAAGGTCGCGTAGCTGGCCGGGCCGTTCATCGTGCTGAACACGCGCACCATGTAGGGCAGCGGATAGCCGGCCGAGGTGATGCTGGCGTTCACCATCCAGAACCGATCCCAGCCTTGCGGATCGACATATTGCCAGATGCCGTAGAGGCCGGTGAGCGGCAGCACCAGCAGGAACACGCGCGTGATGGCATCGAGCAGGACGCCGTCGGATTGCGCCCGCTGCTGCAGGGCGATCGCATAGAGTACGGGCGCGGCCCATTTCATTCCGCCATTGGCGGCGTTGAACCAGTCGTTCTGGAAGATCGAAAGCGCGCCGCCATAGACGATGCAGGCGAGGATGATGAGCGGCGCCACGAGCCAGGGATTGCCCGGCCTGTCCTTGGCCGAGGGCGAGAGTGCCAGACTCGGAACTGGCGCGATGATGAACAGCAGGGGGCCGCTCAACATGATGCCGGACGAATCGAATCCTGCGGAGATGTCGACCAGGCGGCGCACGAAAGGAGCGAAGGCGAACATCAGGATCGCCGACTGAACGTGGGCTTCGGGGCTGCGACGCCACGCGAACCAGCCGGCGACCGCGCAGCCGAGCACGAAGGCCGGCCTGACAAGGCCGCCGAGTGCCGGGACGGCAAGCGCCGTCGCTGCCAGGAGAAGCGCGGACGGCCAACAGTTCATCGCCATCGCCGCGAGCGGCTGCGGGTCGATTCGGCTCTCTTTCATGAAGTCGGACTATAATGGAAAACCCGCGCTCCCGACGCATGTTCGAACGAGGCCGTGTCGCGCGCATGGCTGGGAAGTCAGGGGCCCGGCGCCTGAGGCGGCCGTCAAACGAGGCGAAGGAAGTGATCCGAACATGATGCGACGCGCAATCGCGGCCACGCTTGTCGGTGCGTGGTTGGCCGTCTCGTTGACTGCCACGGCAGGAGCTGCGGAGGTGCTGCCGGCTCGCGACGTCTGCCAGCCGACAACCTCTGCCAGGTCACGCGACGGCAATTGCGTTCCCTGCGCCGTCGGACCGATCTCGACCCGCCCAGGCTTCCTGGCGCTGCTGGAGCAGATGCGAACGCGGCGCGCCGCCTTTGCCGACATCGACCGTCGTATCGACGGCGCGAGCAGCGACCCGGAGGTGCAGAGCCTGCTGCAGGGACGCAACCTCGCTCTTGCGCTGTACGGTTCTGACGCGGATTTCATCGCGGGCGGCAACGCCTCGCGCTGTCTCATGGGGGACAACGAGGCTGCGCGTGCCAGGGCGACGCCAATTGCCTGCGACGCCATTCCGCGCGAGGGGCTGGTGGTGCTTCTGACCGCGGGCCAGTCGAACATCTCCAACACCGGCGCGCCCGATCAGAGTGGCCGGCTCTATCAGCCTCACAACCGGTTCTACAATTTCGACCGCTTCGACGGCCGCTGCTACGTGGCGCGCAATCCGTTGCTGGGAACGCCGGGCGGGGGCGAGAACGTCGCCACCCGGCTGGGCGACGAATTGATCGATCGCGGGCTGGCGAAGACGGTCGTGATCGCACCCGTTGCGATCGGCGGGACTTATCTCGAGGAGTGGCGCGCCCGCGGCGGCAAGTATTTCGAGGTGCTGCTCGCAACCATCGCCGGCCTGCGCGACGCCGGTCTCGAGCCGAGCGCGGTGCTCTGGCATCAGGGCGAGTCCAACGCCTTCGCCTTCTCGACGAACGGGGCGGAGGACGGCACGCATCTGCAAGTCACCCCGAAGATGAAGGAAGCGGGCCGGCTGTCGTACTTGCGGAACTATCTGGAGATCGTCGCCGGCCTGCGGGCGGCCGACGTGACGGCGCCGATCTTCGTGGCCACGGCGACGCTTTGCGGCAGCGTTCCCGACGAGATCATACGCTCGGCGCAGGCTGCGGTGCCGAACCCGGCGCTCGGCGTCCATCCTGGCCCGGATACGGATCAGATCGGGCTTACGCTGCGCCATGACGGCTGCCATATGAGCCGTGCCGGCACGGAGCTGCACGCGCGGATGTGGGCGGATCGCCTCGCCGAGTTCTGGAAGTCCGGCGCGAGGAGACCTTGACCGGAGAACGGTCGCTACCCCAGCCGCTGATCCCGCACGTCCTGCGTGGTCTCGCTCGCCGATTTCCTGGCGGCCTTCTCCGCGCCCTTCTCAGCGCCCTTGCGGCTCGCGATCGCAGCCACCTTACGGCCTGAGATCTCGCTGCCGGCGTCATCCGGCATCTGCCAGAACAGGATCGACGACAGCGCCGACGTGATGGCGACGACGATGAAGGCGGGCGCGAAGGACGACGCGGTGAGCTGGCTCGCCCCGTGCATCCACATCGTGGTCTCCACCGAGAACGCGCCGACCGCGACGCCGGCGGAGATCGCGAGCTGCTGGTTGACACTGGTGAGCGTGGTGGCGCGGCTCATCTGCGCAGTCTCGACCTCGGCATAGGCTACGGTGTTGATCGCGGTGAACTGCAACGAGCGGAAGAAGCCGCCGACCACGAGAATGATCAGGATCAGCAGCAGCGGGGTCGCCGGCGTGAACAGCGCGCAGGCGGCGAGGAAGACCGAACTGACGACGGCATTGACGGTCATCAGATGGCGGAAGCCGAAGGCGCGGATGAGGCGCGCGGCCAGCGCCTTCATGCCCATCGCGCCGGCGGAGGAACCGAAGGTGACGAGGCCGGACTGGAATGGCGACAGGCCGAAGCCGAGCTGCATCAAGAGCGGCAGCAGGAAAGGCAGGGCGCCGATGCCGAGCCGGAACATGAAGCCGCCGACGATCGAGGCGCGCAGGGTCGGCAGTCGCAGCAGCGAGAAGTCGAGCACCGGCGAGTTGGTCCGCCAGGAGTGGCGGACATAGAGCGTCATCGAGATTGCGCCGATCGCGACGAGACTGCCGACCACCGACCATGGCAGCAAATTGAGGCCGGCGACGGAGAGGCCGAAGGCGAGACCGACGAGGCCGATGCCGGCCAGCACCATGCCATAGAGATCAAACGGCTCGGGGTTCTCGCTCTTGATCGGATCGATGAAGCGCAGCGCCATGATGATGCCGACGATGCCGATCGGGATGTTGATCAGGAAGATCCAGTGCCAGGAGAAATAGGTGGTGATGAAGCCGCCGACCGGCGGCCCGATCACCGGGCCGATCAGCGCGGGAATGGTGACCCAGGCCATCGCGCCGACCAGCGCGCTCTTGTCGACGGAACGCAAGAGAACGAGACGGCCGACCGGCGTCATCATCGCCCCGCCCATGCCCTGCAGGATGCGCGCGAACACGAAGTTCTCGACCGAGTTGGCAAAGGCGCAGCCGATCGAGCCGATCATGAACACGGCGACCGCGCTGGAGAACACGCGTCGCGCGCCGAAGCGATCGGCGGTCCAGCCGCTGGCCGGGATGAACACCGCGAGCGACAGCAGATAGGAGGTGATGGCGAGCTTCAAGGTCAGCGGGCTGGTGCCGATGTCCCTGGCGATCGCCGGCAGCGAGGTCGCGATCACCGTGGAGTCCATGTTCTCCATGAACAGGGCGGTGGCGACGATCAGCGGAATGACGCGTTGCTTGTTCATCGGATGTCGGCGGCGGGGGAGGGCAGGCGGGCGGTGCGGCTTTAACACCCTGCGACGAACGAGGCCATTGCGCTGCTGGCATGGCCCCCTAAATGCAGCGCGACGCTGTCGCGTCCCCGCTTCTTGGAGATGTGCCGATGATCTACCTGGTCGCCGCTCTGGTGCCGCCGCTGGGCCTGCTGCTCAACGGGCAGCCGTTTGCGGCGGTGTTCAACTTGCTGCTCTGCGTGGTGTGCCTGGTCCTCGGCCTGTTCTTCCACGTGCTGCTGCTGGTGCCCTCGGCTCACGCGCTGATCGCCGTGCACATGCGGCGGGAGGACCGGCGGCACCGGGAGGTGGTCGAGGCCATCCGCCGCTACGGGCCGCCGCCGGGCGCATGGCGCTAGAGATGGAACTTCTGCTCCGGAATCGGGGTATTCGCGACCTTTTGTTGCGCGTTTCGGACCTGATCAGGGCCGGTCTGGGCCGTTCTTCGCAATCGCGGGAGGATGGTGGATCGGCCCTTTGATTCGTCACAGGCCCATGCTATCGACCCGCGTCAACCCCACCGATGGGCACCGATTCGACGGCGAGGCATGGTCTCGACGGCGGCGCCGCTCATCCGTACCCGCATCGCGGCCGTTTTGGCCGCAGACAAGGAGTTGACGATGGCGACCGTCCAGACACTTCGCGAAGCCTTCACCTTCGACGACGTGCTCCTGAAGCCGGGCCTCTCCGATGTGCTTCCCTCCGAGGTCGACATCCGCTCGCGCGTGACGCGCGAGATCCCGCTCAACATTCCGATCATGGCCTCCGCCATGGATACCGTGACCGAGGCGCGCATGGCGATCGCCATGGCGCAGGCCGGCGGCGTCGGCGTCATCCACCGCAATTTCGATCCCGAGGGCCAGGCCGCCCAGGTGCGCCAGGTCAAGAAGTTCGAATCGGGCATGGTGGTGAACCCGCTGACCATCTCGCCGGACGCAACGCTCGCCGACGCGCTGGCGCTGATGAAGGATTACGGCTTCTCCGGCATCCCGGTGGTCACCGGCGGCGGCAAGGGCATCCCCGGCAAGCTGGTCGGCATTCTCACCAATCGTGACGTGCGCTTCGCCACCGATCCGCGCCAGAAGATCTCCGAGCTGATGACGCACGAGAACCTCGTCACCGTGCGCGAAGGCGTCGGCCAGGACGAGGCCAAGAAGATCCTGCACAAGCACCGCATCGAGAAGCTGCTGGTCGTCGACGATCAGTACCGCTGCGTCGGCCTGATCACCGTCAAGGACATGGAGAAGGCGGTCGCGCATCCGCTCGCCTGCAAGGACGGCCAGGGCCGCCTGCGTGTCGCGGCCGCCACGACGGTCGGCGAGGGCGGCTTCGAGCGCACCGAGCGGCTGATCGAGGCCGGTGTCGACCTCATCGTGGTCGACACCGCGCACGGTCATTCCTCGCGCGTGCTCGAGGCGGTCAACCGCATCAAGCGCATCTCCAACGCCGTGCAGGTGATCGCCGGCAACATCGCCACCCGCGACGGCGCGCAGGCGCTGATCGATGCCGGGGCTGACGCGGTCAAGGTCGGCATCGGCCCGGGCTCGATCTGCACCACCCGCATCGTCGCCGGCGTCGGCGTGCCGCAGCTCACCGCGATCATGGATGCGGTCGAGGCGGCCAAGAAGGCCGATGTGCCTGTCATCGCCGACGGCGGCATCAAGTTCTCCGGCGATCTCGCCAAGGCGCTCGCCGCCGGCGCCGATGTCGCCATGGTCGGCTCGCTGCTGGCCGGCACCGACGAGACCCCCGGCGAAGTGTTCCTGTGGCAGGGCCGCTCCTACAAGGCTTATCGCGGCATGGGCTCGGTCGGCGCGATGGCGCGCGGCTCGGCCGACCGCTACTTCCAGCAGGACATCAAGGACACGCTCAAGCTCGTGCCGGAGGGCATCGAGGGCCAGGTGCCGTACAAGGGTCCGGTCGGCAACGTCATGCACCAGCTCGCCGGCGGTCTGCGTGCCGCCATGGGCTATGTCGGCGCCAAGGATCTCGGCGAGTTTCACTCCAAGTCCGAGTTCGTCCGCATCACCGGCGCGGGCCTGCGCGAAAGCCACGTGCATGACGTCACGATCACCCGCGAAAGCCCGAACTATCCGGGCGGGGTGTAAGCGAGAAGGCCGCCACGCGTCCGTCATTCCGGGGCAGCATGACGCGCGTTTTGCGCGGCGTGCTGAACCCGGAATCTCGATATTGTCTTGCGCAATCACCTTTGCGCATCACCTCTGGATTCCGGGTTCGCGCTGACGCGCGCCCCGGAATGACGGAGGAGAGATCATCATTCCCTCGGCAACGATAAGAACATCAGGAGGAAACACCATGTCCCAAGCCAAGCGCATCGTTCTCGCCGCCCGTCCCGTCGGCGAGCCCAAGCCGTCAGACTTCCGCCTCGAGGAGCACGCCATTCCGACGCCCGGTGCTGGCGAAGTGCTGCTGCGCACGATCTGGCTGTCGCTCGATCCGTACATGCGCGGGCGCATGAGCGACGGGCCGTCCTATGCCCAGCCGGTGCCGGTCGGCGGCGTCATGGAAGCCGGCACGGTGTGCGAGGTGGTGGCCTCCAACAATCCGGGCTTTGCGGCCGGTGACATCGTGCTGGCGCGCGCCGGCTGGCAGACGCATGCGATCTCCGACGGCAAGGGTCTCGCCAAGGTCGACCCCAAGCTGGCGCCGATCTCGACCGCGGTCGGCGTGCTCGGCATGCCCGGCATGACGGCCTATACCGGCCTGCTCGACATCGGCCAGCCCAAGCCGGGCGAGACGGTGGTGGTCGCCGCAGCCTCCGGCGCGGTCGGCTCGGCCGTCGGGCAGATCGCGAAGATCAAGGGCGCCCGGGCCATCGGCATCGCCGGCGGCAAGGACAAATGCGACTATGTGAAATCCGAGTTCGGCTTCGACGACTGCCTCGACCATCGCGATCCCGATCTCGCCGCCAAGCTCAAGGAAGCCTGCCCGAAGGGCATCGACGTCTATTTCGAGAATGTCGGCGGCCCGGTGTTCGAGGCGGTGTTCCCGCTGTTCAACGCCTTCGCCCGCATGCCCGTCTGCGGCCTGATCGCCCATTACAACGACACCCAGTCGGTGGCGCCGAAATGGGCCGGCGCGCTGATGCGCAACGTGCTGACCAAGCGGCTCACCATCCGCGGCTTCATCGTCTCCGACTTCGCCTCCCGCCATGGCGACTTCCTCAAGGACATGTCGGCCTGGGTCCGCGACGGCAAGGTCAAGTACAAGGAGTTCGTCACCGAGGGCCTGGAGAACGCGCCGTCAGCGTTCATGGGCCTGCTGAAAGGTGCCAATTTCGGCAAGCAGCTGGTGCGGGTCGGGCCGGACAAGGCCTGAGCCACTCCTGATGTGAAAGTTCGGCCCAGTCGCAGAAAAACGGGAACCACGGGGGGTTGTCGGGAGTCCCTTGGGAACCGGTTCAATCATGAAGGCCCGGCATCATGCCGGGCCTTCGACTTCCAGGGGGATTCTCATGTCGCTGACCATGGTGCTGCTGCCCGTCTTCGTCGAGGTCGGGCTCACCTTCGCTCTGCTGTTCTGGAACAGGACGCGGGCGCAAGCCACTGACGCCGCCGACGAATTCGGCCTGCCAACCCTGTTCTACGCCCTGATCGCCATTGCGCTGCCGCTGCGCCACGCCGATCTGGTGATCGTGCTGCTGTCCTGGGTGTTCGTGGTGACCCGCTTTGTCAATGCCGGCCTTGTCAGCGGCGCCAAGGACGACCGCGGGCTCGCCTGGACCGCCTCGGCGCTGGTGCTGCTGGCGATGTGGCTGTATTTCGCCCTCAAGATCCTTCTCCTGATCTAGAACTGGACCCTGAATGACCCCCGCCGCCCGGCTGTCCGCCGCCATCGACATCATCGAAACCATCGAGGCCGACAGGGCGCCGGCGGCCAAGGCGCTGAAGGACTGGGGCACCAGCCACCGCTTCGCCGGCTCCGGCGACCGCGCCGCCATCGCGGGCCTCGTCTGGGACGTGCTGCGCCGCCGCGCCTCCAGCGCCTACCTGATGGAGGACGACACGGCGCGTGCGCGCGTGCTCGGCATGCTCAAGCTCGAGCGCGGCCTCGATGTCGCGACCATCGGTGCGATGTGCGACGGCAGCCGCTTCGCCCCGCCGCCGCTCAACGCGCAAGAGGAGAAGGCGCTGGCCACGCGCACCACCGAGGGCGCGCCGCCGCCGGTCGCCGGCGACTATCCCGACTGGCTTGATCCGTATCTCGCCGCCGTGTTCGGCGACGACCGCGTTGCGGAAGCCATGGCGATGGCCAGCCGCGCGCCGCTCGATTTGCGCGTCAACACGCTCAAGGCCAAGCGCGACAAGGTGCAGGCCTCGCTGAAGCATCTCGGCGCTGTGCCGACGTCATGGTCGCCGATCGGCCTGCGCATCACGCTCGGCGCCGACGCCCGCAATCCCGGAATCCATGCCGAGGAGGATTTCATCAAGGGCGCCATCGAGGTCCAGGACGAGGGCTCGCAGCTCGCGGCGCTGTTCACCGCCGCCAAGCCCGGCGAGCAGGTGATCGACCTCTGCGCCGGCGCCGGCGGCAAGACCCTTGCCTTGGCGGCGATGATGGGCGGCAAGGGCCGGCTGATCGCCACCGACCACGACAAGCGCCAGCTCGCCCCCATCCACGAGCGGCTGTCGCGCGCCGGCGTCCACAATGCCGATGTCCGCAGCCCGAAGGGCGACGCCGACCCGCTCGCCGACATCAAGGCCTCGGCCGATCTCGTCGTCATCGACGCCCCCTGCACGGGCACTGGCACCTGGCGCCGCAACCCCGACGCCAAATGGCGCATGCGCCCCAGCGCCCTCGAGATCCGTCTCAAGGACCAGGCCGAAGTGCTTGATCGCGCGGCCTCCCTGGTCAAGCCCGGCGGCCGCATCGCCTACATCACCTGCTCGGTGCTGCAGCCCGAAAATGGCGACCAGGTGAGAGCGTTCGTGGAGCGGCATCCGGAGTTCGCGGTTCAGCCCCCGGAGCAAACCGCCACCGTCCTCTGGGACAAGGCCGAGGCCTTCGCCGAGGCCGCGCTGAAGACGCCGGAGGGCTGGCTGATGACCCCGCGCCGGACGGGTACGGACGGGTTCTTCGTGTCGGTGCTGAAGAAGCAGGCGTAGCCGCACCCACACCGCCGTAGGGTGGGCAAAGGCGCTGCCGCGCCATGTCCGCGCACGACAATGGCAATGGCGTCGTGCCCACCGTGTCGCCGCGGTGAACGCCGCCCGACGGTGGGCACGGCGCGCACCGGCGTGGACCAAACGGAAGGCCTGCCACGCGCCTTTGCCCACCCTACGGCCCCCCCGCCGCGAACATTCCCCGCTGTCGTCCCGGGCAAGCCCCGCGCGCGTAGCGCGTGGGGCGCCGACCCGGGACCCATACTCCGCGGCCGTCGTCTGGCGCGAGCTGTGGCCACAGCGTGCCCGAGCCCCGCGTCCTGTGGCTATGGATCCCGGCTCGGCGCGAACTGGCGCAATGCTGCGCATTGCCCCAGTCCGCTTGGCCGGGACGACAGCGGTGGGTGGGGTACGCACCGGTGAATCGCTTGCTGGCAAGGGTTGCGAGACTCCCCGCCGCGGCGTAATTGCTTGCCATGACAGCCCAAGACAACTCCCCGAACACCTCCGCCGCCGCCGACACCTCCGTGGCCGCGCTCCACGACAAGATCCTGATCGTCGATTTCGGCAGCCAGGTCACGCAGCTGATCGCGCGCCGGGTGCGCGAGGACGGCGTGTATTGCGAGATCGTGCCGTTCCAGAAGGCGGAGGCCGCCTTCCGCGAGATGCAGCCCAAGGCCGTGATCCTCTCCGGCGGCCCGGAATCGGTCCATGAGGCAGGCTCCCCGCGCGCCCCGCAGCTGATCTTCGACAGCGGCGTGCCCGTGATGGGCATCTGCTACGGCCAGATGACGATGGCCGCCCAGCTCGGCGGCACCGTCGAGGGCGGCCACCACCGCGAGTTCGGCCGCGCCGATGTCGAGGTCAAGACCAACAGCCGCCTGTTCGAGGGCGTCTGGCAGACCGGCGAGCAGCACCAGGTGTGGATGAGCCATGGCGACCGCATCACCCAGATGCCGCCGGGCTTCTCGGTCGCCGGCGTCTCGCCGAACGCGCCCTTCGCCGTGATCCAGGACGAGCAGCGCAAGTATTACGGCCTGATGTTCCACCCCGAGGTGGTGCACACGCCCGACGGCGCAAAACTGATCCGCAACTTCGTCCGTAACATCGCCGGCCTCGGCGGCGACTGGACCATGCACGCCTTCCGCGCCGAGGAGATCAAGAAGATCCGCGCGCAAGTCGGCAAGGGCAAGGTGATCTGCGGCCTCTCCGGCGGCGTCGATTCCGCCGTCGCGGCCGTGCTGATCCACGAGGCGATCGGCGACCAGCTTACCTGCGTGTTCGTCGATCACGGCCTGCTCAGGCTCAACGAGGCCGAGACCGTCGTCGACCTGTTCCGGCACCACTACAACATCCCGCTGGTGCATGTTGACGCCTCAAAGCTCTTCCTCGGCGAGCTCGCCGGCGTCACCGACCCCGAAGCGAAGCGCAAGACCATCGGACGCCTCTTCATCGACGTGTTCGACGCGGAGGCCAAGAAGATCGGCGGCGCCGATTTCCTGGCGCAGGGCACGCTCTATCCCGACGTGATCGAGAGCGTCTCCTTCACCGGCGGCCCCTCGGTGACGATCAAGTCGCACCACAATGTCGGCGGCCTGCCGGCGCGCATGAACATGAAGCTGGTCGAGCCCTTGCGCGAATTGTTCAAGGACGAGGTCCGTGTGCTCGGCCGCGAGCTCGGCCTGCCCGACGTATTCGTCGGCCGCCACCCATTCCCGGGCCCGGGCCTCGCCATCCGCTGCCCCGGCGAGATCACCGTCGAGAAGCTCGACATCCTGCGCAAGGCCGACGCCATCTACATCGACGAGATCCGCAAGGCCGGCCTCTACGACACCATCTGGCAGGCCTTCGCCGTGCTGCTCCCCGTCAAGACCGTCGGCGTCATGGGCGATGGCCGCACCTACGACTACGTCGTCGGCCTGCGCGCCGTCACCTCCACCGACGGCATGACCGCCGATTTCTATCCGTTCGACATGAAGTTCCTCGGCAATACGGCGACGCGCATCATCAACGAGGTGAAGGGCGTGAACAGGGTGGTGTATGATGTGACCAGCAAGCCGCCGGGGACGATTGAGTGGGAGTAGGGGGCAGATCAGAGGCTTACAGGATACTTCGGTGGCTGACTGCGGTTTAAATCGAGATGCACTCGTTCTCTACTAGGAGTTCTGAACAGCAACAACGCGCTTCACGCGGCAAGAAAATGACGGTATTTTTAGCCGCAATTAACGGTAAAGAAAACTACCGTCAGACTGAATCGTCTGCCGATGACTTTTTCTGCATGTCGCACGGTGATTGCTTGAGTCTTTGACGGTCGTGGCGACGGTGTCGGCATAAACCGATCAAGCAGAGTAGGATAAATCTGTTAGCCTCGGATCGATAGATGCCCCGTCAAGTCTCGCGCGCAACACCGCTTTATCGCGGATCTTCCAAGCACAAGAACAGGCCGGCCGACGAGCAGAAGGGTACACTGTGTCCCGAATGGACCCATCAAACCGCCGCTGGAGGATTTGCGACCGATCCTCATGCTCATGACTGGGCAGCGACGAAAGCGGCGGAACTATTCGCGGGCTCAGTAGTGGATGGGAAAAGCGGCCGACGCTATGCGACGGCCGAGGGCATAGCTTTCGAAGCCAAACCGACCGCCGACGGAACTTGGCACGGGTTCCCAATTCCCTGGGAGAGCGTACCTGTTGCCATCAAGAATGACTGGTTGCGGAGCGGAGCCGTAAAGTCGCGCCAGACAAAAAGGTACTTTCGCTTCGACAAGAATGATATCCATTGGGCCATGACAACGGATAATCGATGACCGAGTTTGCTCGCTTTGGTGACCCGTCACGGTTCGAAATCGCGATGCGCTGGGTCGCAGATTGCCAGCCGCGCGACCGACTGCCAGCACATGGCGGTTGGTCGACGGGTGAGCTGCGCCTCACGGTCGGGAACCTTGTACTCACCCGGCATGATTTCACAGGCAACGATCACGACGCGATTCGTTGGTATTTATTACCCATTTTCGAGTGGTTGGCCACGAATTGGGTGTCGTTGTTGCATGAGGAGCGCTTTGCTTGGCGGGACAATCATGCGGTACCGGCAGCTACCGCCGTGTTTATGGCGCTACGCCGACTGATCGATGCGCGTTCAGAGTGGGAGCAGGCAGAGTATGCAGCTGTGCAAGGGTGGTGGGCGCGGCACGCCCTGCGTGCAGCGGATTCGAGTGCACTCTTTCCTGACTTAGTTATTCGCCGCTTAGTGAACGACGTTGAAATATCTTGGACCGCTAGGCAGCCAAGCTACGCGCCGGATGGATATCGATTCATGGTGTCCCCGGGTGCCGCTACCTTGCCTGTATCCGAGGTTGCTGCCCCCTTGTGGGAGGCCCTTGCCTGGGTAGTGAGCTCGCCGCCGGCTGATCTAAAGGCCGACGACCGCAAGTCGGTCGCCGAACTCGAACGAAAGATTGATCGGCTCCGACACCTACCGCTTGCGGCACTTGAGCAGGCATATCTTCCCACTGAGTTATTTGGCAAAGTGGAAAAAGCGCGCGATGAGATCGGCATGCATGACTGCAGCATTCGCACGGTGGCGATGCCCGCAATTACGCAGCTCGACGACGCTGTGCTGATGTTTGGGGGCGTCAGCCCCAGCATCGGCCTGCAGGATACACGCACATTGCTGAACCTGCTGGCGAACCAAGCTGGTGGCCAGGACTCGCCCGAATTGGCCGAACTGGTCGATACAACTATTGGCGCGCCGCTGACCGCCCCCTTCGAGGAAGGTTACGACCTGGCCGAAGACCTTCTCGACGATTTGAATTTAGCTCAGGGAACGACCGTCATCGATGTGCGTTCCCTCGTGTCAAAATTGGGCATTCGCGTTATCGAACGACGTCTTCATACCTCAACGATACGCGGCGTCGCCATTGCTGGAGCCGAGTATCATCCAGCGATCATCGTGAACTTGACCAGTGCCTATAATGCTGAGGAGCCGGGACGGCGTTTTACCCTGGCTCATGAGTTGTTTCATGTCCTCTACGATCGTGAAAGAGCTAGACGAATCACACATTCGAGCGGGCCATGGGCGCCTCCGGGCATCGAAAAGCGTGCGAACGCTTTTGCGGCGATGCTTCTGATGCCGCGCCATTTGGTCCGGCACTTGTTGCCGCATGGGACCCTCGATAGGGATAACCTTTTCCAGACGGCAGCCGAGATGGAAGTTGGTGCGACGGCCCTGCTTGAACATCTCTTCAACATAGGCGTAATCGACGAATTTAAACGTGACGAGCTCCGAGCAGCGCTGCAGACTGTGGTATGAAGTGGACCCGGGTTGCAGTGGCAGTGCATGAAACTCGTTGGCCCTCGCTGCGATTGAGAAAGTTGGTCGCGACGTGCCGACCGCGAAAGCCACGCGCGGACTATCGTAGTCCAACTGAGCATCCACCCGACGGGCAATTGCCGCATGCCTTGCATGCGCCAACTGCCCGTCGTGCCAGTTTGTCGCAAACTCATCCCTTGCCTCGTCGGGCAAATCACCCTCACATTCTCGCGCATCCCGGCTCGCTGAAGAGGGACGTTTCGGGGGTTACGGTGACAGGTGCTGGACTGCACCCCTTAAGTGAGACACGATAATTTCTGTGACAGGCATTTCGAGGATGACCTGTGGCAGCAAGAGGG